>JAJECC010000063.1 GCA_022822205.1 Rhodospirillales bacterium
CGGTTCGACCCTTCTTGGGAATCCCAAAAATGATTCAGATAAGTAATGACACGCTCTAGCGCTGCATGGAAATTTGTGCGCGCTGGCCAATGCCTAATGAATAAATTTGGCTTATCACGCTGCAAGATGTTAGGTCTCTGCGTTTCCAATTGGCCAATCTGAAACTCTTTGGTTCCATTTTATGCCTCGTAAGTCCGCCACGAAAATCGATAGCAACCCCGATCCCGCCGATAGCTTGAGCGAAAAGCCGGCCAAGGATCCCTACTGGGTCGATGCACTGGCCCAGGGTCTTGACGTTTTGCACGCGTTCGACACCGATCAATCCACGCTCACGCTGACAGAGATCGCCATGCGTCTTGGTTGGAGCCGCAGCAAGCCGTACCGGTTTGTCCACACTTTGGAGAAACTTGGGTATCTAGCCAAAGACGAGAGCGGCCGCGCATATCGCTTGACGACCATGTCCATGCGGCTCGGGTTCTCCTATCTCGTCCGATTGCCGTTGGTTGAACTGGCGCAACCCATTCTCGAGCGGTTGCGGGCAGAGGCGGGCGCTTCCACCCACTTGGCGATCCTCGAAGACAAGGACCTTGTGTATGTCGCGCTGGCCCGAAATCATACGCCGACAGCCATCAACATTCATGTAGGGTCCCGCATGCCGGCCCACGCCTCTTCAATCGGACGCGTGCTGCTTTCGCATCAGTCGGAGGAAGAAATCAACCGGATCATCGGTAGAGACCCGATCCCGGCGCAGACACCGAAATCAACGGTAGATCAAAAGAAGTTTCGGGCCAAGCTTGCCAAAGCCAAGGCCGACGGATACTTCCTGAATGACGAAGAGTTCAGCCTTGGCATCCGTTCCTTGGCGGCGCCTGTGTTCAATTTCCGTGGCGAGGCGGTTGCGGGCATAAATGCCACGGCCCTTACGTCGGTGTTCACAGACGAGCGGCTAAACGACGAAATTATTCCGGCTGTGCTGAAGGCTGCGGCCGACCTCTCGATGGGTCTCGGCAATCTCACTGAAGTGACCGACAACGCCGATTAGCGCCACCCTTTATATACCATCTTGAGGACGAGCATGGCGGCGGCATCAGGGCTGTCGGGGCACGGAATCCGCATTCTCGCAAACAAATCTCAAATTAAATTTCTATTCGAAAAACTTTTTCGTATATGAAACAATCAATCAAATTTTGTTTGACGGGTATGAGGAGGTTTCATGAATACGTTCGGATTTTGTGGGAAAGGCTTCGGCGCGCGCGTTGCCCCCGCTTTTATCGCTGCATTAGGTCTGACAACTCTGGCGTTTTCTTCCGGTGAGGCCTCTGCACAGACCAAGGACATGTGCGAGTCTGTCAATATGTCATCGCCTCCGTCGTCGGTGCCTCTCATCCGTTACGGATTAACGGGCGGGGGAGAAGAGCCGCTTGCATTGCTTTGGGCGGACACGGAATCCTATCCGAACAACGGGCGTTTCTACAAAATTGAGGCGACTCGCTACCGGCCGACCGACCGGATGGCCGCGCTTCGCGCGGGGCAACTGGATGCGGGCACGATCAGCTTTCCCGGCCTGATCGCCGCCGTTCATGTGGGAATGGATGCGCGCGCCGTTGCGATGCTCGTCCATGTCAATGAGAAGGACAACGAAGGCGCATTCGTTTCGCTCACCGACAGTGGTATCAAAACCGTCAAGGATCTTCAGGGCAAACGAATCGGATATTACGGCCCAAATACCATCAGCGAGTTCTGGGTCAGAAACGCGCTCAAGAAGGCGGGAGGCAATCCAAAAGATGTGTCGTTCTCGGCGATGCCGCCGCCGGCCCAAGAGCAGGCGCTTCGTAACAAACAGATCGATGTTGCCTGGCTTGCCCGTCAGTTCTTGGCGCGTGCTAAACGAAAGGGCGGCATTGAGGTCATCATGACACCCTACCAAGCGACCGGCACGACGCAGCCTAGTTTGATGATTTTCTTTTCATCAAATTTCGTCAATGCCAATCCGCAGGCGTTTTGCTCGTGGCGGGCCGATTACCAGCAGGCATTGAAGTCGTGGATGGCAAACCGAGCGGCAGCTTATCCAAAGCTCATTGCTGCCAAGTACGTTCGGCCGGTCGCGGCCAAGGCGGGTCCGGACGGCGGTCGTAGTCCCGGCGGTCTGATGTCGTTGAAGGAATTGGACGCCACGATGAAAGACATGGTAGATGCCGGCTTCCTCCGCAAATCCATGGTCCGGCCGGCGAGAGAACTGGTGCTTGAGGGTTTCGCTCTGACCACTAACTAACCGTTCTCATCCGGTATCCTTGCGTCCCGGCCGTTCGTGGTCGGCTCGGAGAGAGGAGCCACCCTTGATCGAACTTAAGGGCGTTGCGAAAACGTTCCAGCGCGGGGACCACGTCGTTCGGGCGGTGACTTCGGTCGATCTCACGATTGAAGGTGGCGAGTTCGTGACCGTGCTAGGACCCAGCGGCTGCGGCAAGACAACCTTGCTGCACATGTTGGGCGGGTTCGAAACCCCTACCAAAGGTACGGTGACGATTGACGGGCAAGTTGTCACGGGCCCGGGCCGCGACCGCGGGATGGTGTTTCAGGATGCCACCCTTTTCCCGTGGCGTACCGTCAGCGCCAATGTCGCTTGGCCATTGGAAGTAAATGGTGTCCCGAAGCGTGCCGCACGTCTCCAGTCGGCGGCGTTACTGGAAAAAGTCGGGCTGGAGAAATTTGGCAATGCCTTTCCGGGCGAGTTGTCGGGCGGAATGCGGCAACGGGCAGCGCTCGCCAGAACTCTCGCCATGGAGCCGAGCGTTCTCCTGATGGACGAACCGTTCGGCGCTCTCGACGCCCAGACACGAGAGATCATGCAAGAGGAGTTGATGCGGCTCTGGCAGGAGTCGGATTTGACGGTGATTTTCATCACCCACGATATTTCCGAGGCGATATTTCTGGGCGACCGGGTGATCGTCATGGGCGTATCGCCGGGTCGGGTTATCGAGGACTTTAAGGTAGAGCTGGACCGTCCGAGAACGGCAGAAGCCAGGAACGATCCACGAATATTGGAATACCGATCTCACCTATGGGGACTTCTGGCTCACGCGCCGTCCTCTCCTAGCGGTAATGGCTCTCAAATCACCTAGGGACAATGTTTGGCAACCTGAACAGCGTGCTGCGAGAAAGGCCGTGGATCATATCAATCGGGTTTGCCGGAGTCGTTCTCGCGCTCTGGCAGTACGCAACCATTCAGTCATGGTTTCCCGACTATATCCTAGGCCCGATCAATATCGTTGCCGAATTCGTTGCAATGTTTCACCGGGGCGAACTTGGCGATCAGGTTGGTGCCAGTCTTCGCCGGGCACTTACCGGCTTCGCCATCGGCAGCGGTATTGGTGTCGTCCTGGGCCTCTTGGCAGGGGTGTCGCGCGTCTTCCGAGATCTGTTTGATCTAACCCAAGCCTTTATTCACCCAATCCCCAAGATCGCACTGTTTCCGGCTATCGCCGTGTTGTTGGGATTCACCGACCAGACACGGATATTCATCATCGCACTGAGCGCGTTCTTTCCCGCCTATCTCAACGCGCTGAACGGTGCCTTGGGTGTCGATCCCCGAATGATCTGGGTCGGGCAGAATGCCGGGGCCGCCCGCGTCCGCATCTTCTTTCAAATTTTGCTGCCGGCAAGCCTGCCCCGGACGGTGGTCGGCCTGCGAATAAGTCTGATGGTTTCATTCATCATGATGGTTGCGACCGAAGTCGTCGGTCATTCCAACGGCTTGGGCGCGGGCCTGATGAGGGCCTACGAAGAAGGCGTATACGGGGAGATGTACGGCGGTATCCTTGCGGTCGCTATCTGCGGTGTGCTGTCAAATGCCGCGCTCGCGATGATTTCGCGGCGACTGCTGGCCTGGCAGGCGATAGGAGGAGTGCAGCGTGGATAATATTTCCCGTGGAAGCCTTTTCCTGAAGGTCCTGGGCATATGCGTGGTGCTCGGCTCATGGCAGACATTTGCAATTCTGAGCAACAACCCGTTGATTCCCGAATTGCAAACGATCTGTTTGAAGTTCTTGGAACTGGCTCGCGACGGGGAATTGGCGGCTCACGCGAAATCGTCTCTTCTCAACGGGTTTGCCGGTCTGTCGATAGCATTTGTGGTAGCGACGATGTGCGGCTTCCTCGCGGCGCGGAGCTGGGTTTTCGACAGTATGCTGCATCCGCTGGTGTCGCTTGGCTATCCCGTACCGAAACTCGCGCTCTACCCCATGGTGATATTGATTTTGGGATTGGGCGGGGAATCTCGAACCGCCCAGGTCGCCCTCGAATGCTTTTTTCCGTTGTTTGTCCAATCCTACGCCGGCGCGAAAGCCGTCAGGCCGCACATGGAATGGCTGGCGCGCAATGTCGATGCCGGGAGCTGGCGGCTTGCCAAGGATGTCATCCTGCCCACGGCATTGCCCTTCCTGTTTACCGGTCTCCGAATTGCGATCCCCATCATGCTGATCGTTACCACAGTGACCGAGTTCATCGGTGACTCTCACGGTTTGGGTTTTCTGATTGCACGCTCATCGGCTTATTTCGATACCGCCTCAGCCTTTGCCGTCGTTGCGGTGCTGGGGGCGCTTGGTCTGTTGGCCGACCGGCTCGTCGTTTACTCGCGGGATCGGTTCGTGTTTTGGGAAAAGGGCACCAGCCTATGATCGAAATCTTGAAACGTGGTTCTGACAAGGAGACCTCTCATGCAAAGAGAACAAGTTGACGTATTGATCGTCGGTGCCGGACTGGCGGGACTATCAACAGCGATGTTCTTGGGGCTGCATGACATAACGCCGCTGGTCGTTGAGCGGCGTCAGTCGACATCGATCCTGCCAAAGGCACGGGGGCAGAACCCGATCACAATGGAAGCGCTTAGAGTTGCCGGGGTAGCAGAGGCTATCTACGCCGCCATCCCGCCTGGCAAACCGGCGATCACGTCGGTGGTCTCCGAGAGCATGACCGGCAAGGTGTTTCATGATCATGTTGCCAACCGGCCCGACTTTTCGAGATTCTCTCCCGAGCGCCCTGGGATGGCCAGTCAGGCCATGACCGAGGCTGCCTTCGCCGAGCGGGCTCAGGCGTTGGGCACCGAAATCCGGTTTAATACTTTCTGCGAGGAGTTTGAACAAGACGATGAGGGCGTCACGGTTACGTTACGCTCGCTCGACGACGATTCTCTCTATCAGGTACGCGCTAAATATCTGATCGCAGCTGACGGAATCCGCGGAAAAATCTCAAAGGAACTCGGGATCGACAAGCATGGCTATGGCTTCCTGAAGGCTGTAACTGCGGTGCGCTTCAAGGCTGACCTTATAGATGTCGCTGGCGACAACGCCATGGTTGTTCACTATATCCAGAACCCGAATATTCCGGATGGTGCGGGCGTTCTGGTTAGTACAGATTTCGTCGGTGAATGGGTCGCCAATATGTCGGCTGATCCTGATAGAGACCAGGCTGGCACTGAAGAGATCATCCGCACGATGGTGGGTATCCCCGATCTCGATTTTGAGATCATCGATTCGACGAGTTACGACTACGCACACCAAATTGCCGACAAGTTCCAGGAAGGGCGTATCTTTCTGACCGGCGATGCCGCGCACGTTATGCCGCCGACAGGCGGCCAAGGCGGCAACACCGCCGTGCAGGATGGCTACTATTTGGGCTGGAAGCTGGCTGCTGTCCTTAAGGGTCAAGCGAGTCCCGCACTCCTCGATACCTACGATGTAGAGCGTCGCCCGTATGCCGAGGTGGTTTGTACCTGGCAGGCTGCAAATCTGGCAGAACGGCGGCGTATGGATGAAGTGGGCGAAGTTCTAGGCAAGCCGATGGATCATGCCACGATGATGTTCGGGTATTCGCTCATGAAGGGTGCCTTCGTGCCTGACGAAAGCGTAGACGCGGTCGAGTTCGAGAATCCGGCAGCGCCGACGGGCCGGCCGGGCGCCCGCGTGCCTTATGCGGAGTTGGAAGGAACTGATGGCCCGCTGCAGCCACGTACCTTGCTGGGGCCGTACTTCATGGTCTTCACAGTTGCCGACAACGGCGTTGAGCGGGCTACCACCACGGCGAAGGACTTTGGAATACCGCTCAAAGCATTTGGTGTGAAATCAGTTGCGCCCTTGGGTGCTAAACCAAGTGCCACCGTACTTGTCCGGCCGGATGGCGTGGTCGCTTGGCGTGGTGACGATCCCACCGATATAGCACGGGCTCTCCGGACTGTCCTGTGCCGGGAGCGGGAGCTGGCACTTGCCTAGCTCACTCAGTCTGGCGTGAGTGAAACTCATGATTCTGGTCACCGGTGCGAGCGGGAAAGTTGGTCGAAGCGTTGCAGAACAGCTTACCGACCACGGCGAACCAATTCGGGTATTGAGTCGTACGGCGATGTCCGAAAAATTCCCTGACGGCGTACAAGTGGTTCAGGGGGACCTAACCAAACCCGACGGCATCAAACACGCATTTGATAACGTTGACCGGGTGTTCCTATTTACGCCTGCCACCGGCCCCGGGACAGTCGCGGATACAGCGTATCGCTGCGGTGTTCGCAAGGTCGTGCTCTTGTCTTCTATCGTTACTCAAAAGGCGGACCCAAAGACCAATGTGATTGCGGCCCGACACCACACGGCCGAGCAATTGGTGATCGATTCCGGACTTTCGTGGACCTTCCTACGGCCGGATACATTTGCCGCCAATGCTCTGGAGTGGGCTCAGTCGATCCGCGTAGAACGGGTCGTCCGTCAGCCGTATGGTCGATCCCAACGATGTCCAATTCACGAACGTGATGTTGCGGCGGTGGCAGTAGCAGCCCTGCTGGAGCCCGGACACGAATCCGCCGCCTACTGGCTGACCGGACCGGAGACAATAACGGTCATTGATCAGGTTAGAGCAATTTCGGACGCCATTGGCGAGACGATAACTTTCGAAGAGATCAAGCGTAGTGCCGCCCTGGCCCAGATGGCAAAGTCAATGCCCGAGTCCGCCGCAGAACGGCTTTTGGACTACGCCGCCAAATCGATCCACAACCCACCGCCCGTTTCAGACACCGTTGAAAGGATTGCCGGCCGCCCGCCATTGTCCTTTGCCCAATGGGCGAGAGATCACGTTCAGTCGTTTCGATAGATTTCTCTAGAGTCTGATTCATCGATTTCGAATCGAGTTAGGATGTTGGCAAGGGATTTATGTGATTCGGAGTGCTGGTTTAGAGAGGAGGCCAGCACGGATGCCGAGACCCTATTCAGATGATCTTCGTGAGCGCGCTGCGGCGTTGGTGGCGTCGGGTCGGAGCTGTCGCGAGACGGCGGCGCTGTTTGGTGTCAGCGTGGCTAGAGCGTGTCATTTATTGGCGGAAGCATATCCTGCGTTTCGGAGGTAGTTGGCGCATTCGGTTGGGGTGAAGGTTTCGGTTATGCGCCCGAGTTGGCGCCAGGTGTCCTCGATGTTGCGTTTCTGGGCGGTGCGCATCCAATGCTTGATCCTTGCGAAGGCCTGTTCGATTGGATTGAGATCGGGTGAGTAGGGCGGCTGGAACCACAGTCGGGCGCCGGCGGTTTTGATGGCGTTGCGAACCGCCTTGGATTTGTGGCTTCCGAGGTTGTCCATTCGGTCAGTCGCTTCGCTTTGTGACCTGAGATGACGATGTCGCCGGGCTTGAGGGTGGGCACGAGTTGCTGCTCGACGTAGGCGAGGAAGCTGACGCCGTTGATCGGCCCGTCGAAGACAAAGGGCGCGGTGAGTTGGTCGCAGCGCAGCGCCGCGAGGAAGGTCATGGTCTGCCAGTGGCCATGGGGGGCGTAGCCGTGCAGACGCCGGCCCCTCGGCCCCCAGCCCCGGATCGGCGCCATGTTGGTCTTGATCCAGGTCTCGTCGATGAACACCAGGCGCTCGGGGTCGATCCGGCCCTGCCAAGACTTCCAGCGCCGCCGGCGCCGGGTGACCGTCGCCCGGGCTTGTTCAAGAGCGAACAGGGTTTTTTTTAAAGCTCAGTCCCTCGCGCCGCAAAAACTGCCAAACCGCGTGGCGGGACACGCTGATCCCGCGGTCCTGTAGAATATCCCGAAGGCCCCGAACCGTCAGGTGCGGCGTCCGCTCGATCAGTTCGATCACCAGATCCCGATGCGGCTCAAGAACCCGGCGACGGCGACCGCCCATCTTGTCCGGCGCAACACTCCCCGTGCGCCGATAGCGCTGCGTCCACTTCACCACGCTCGAAACCGCAACACCAAAACGCGCCGCAACCACGCGGCACGTCTCCCCCGCCAATACCGCCGATACAACACGCTCACGCAAATCAACAGAATAAGGTCTCGCCATGAATGCTGGCCTCCTTGCCCAGCATCCATCTTGAATCACGGTTCGACCCTTCTTGGGAATCCCAAAAATGATTCAGATAAGTAATGACACGCTCTAATAGTACCGGCGCGGGATTCCGAATGCGGTTTTCCACTCTCTCGATGCGCCTTTGCCCATGATCATCTCCTCGTGGAAATCGCCGATGGGGTAGATGTCGGGCGTGTCGGCGTCGCTCCAGATGCCCTGCTTCTTCCGCGCCTCGCGCTGATCGATCAGCCACTCGATGTAGCTGTCGCGGAAGTGGCCGGGCGGAACCATCAACGCCGCCCGAACCCGGTCATCGATTTCCCGGTAGGTGGCCGCGGCTTCCTCGCTGATCTCGATGGCGTCGTAATCGAGATCGTAGCCGGCCTCCAGCTGCTCTTTGCCGGCCACGGCGGCGAAGATCTGCTGGTCCTTGATGCTCAGGAGTTCCTTGTAGACGCCGACGAATCTGTCGGTCACCGGGGTGCCGAGCGGCGCGTGGGCGATACCGCCCGGGTTGCTGATGTTCCCGGAGCGGTTTTGGGCGATATCGGATTTATAAAACTCGAGCATGCCCGGCGAGTAGTCCTCGCCGAGAAAATCGCAGATTCGCCCGAGCTCCCGCTCCGGCTCTCGCACCAGGGTCTCGTAGTTGAGGTCGAGCCACTGTTCGGCGCTCAATTTTTCGCGCCACGGTTTCGCGGCGTTGATGAACAGCTTCCAGCGCTCGGCCGAGCAAAATGCGTTGTAGGAGCCGAAACGGGAATGGATGGTCTCGGCGACGTTGTCGCGTCCGTCCCGGGTCAGGTAGATGAACTGCGCATTCGGGAAGTCCTCGACTATCTGGCCGATGAAGAATCCGTTGTTCGGCGACTTCTCGGCCCAGCGGGGCTTGCCGTTCTGCCGGGCATGCCGTTCGAGCATGGCGCAGAAGATGCCGGCGAAACTCCTCTCCCGAATCTCGCCCAGGATTTCGTCGACGATGGTGGCCGGGTTGGCCTTCATCCCGAGAAACGGGGGCACCAGACAGAAAATCATCTCCTCGGCCAGTGTCCGGAGGTTCTCTTCCCTGCTCAGGTCGCCGTAGGTGTGGAGATAGGGGCGGAACCGCTGGTAGTACCAGGCGACCTCGGGCACCGAGATGCGGGGATGACTGCCGATCATCAGCATCAGCATGGTCGTGCCGGAACGGTGACAGCCGAGAACGAAGACCGGCTTTTCCTCCAACGTGATGCTCATGGGCAACCCTCCATTTGGCCCTCCACTTGGCCTTCCATCCGGAGAACCGAGCCTAGGTCCGTTCCGGTCGTAATTCTGTCGCGTCCGCTACATTTCCCTCGTGCAGGTGGCACGACACCCAGTGGTCCGGTTCCACCTCCTTGAGGCTCGGGGATTCCATCCGGCATCTTTCGGTCGCATAGGGACACCGGGCATGGAAGTGACAGCCCTCGGGAGGGTTGATCGGGCTCGGCACGTCGCCGGTCAAGATAACCCGGCCCTCGCGGGTTACCCCGGGATCGGGAATCGGCACCGCCGACAGCAGCGCCTCACTGTACGGATGCAGCGGGTTTGAGAACAGCGTCCGCTTGTCCGTCAACTCGACGATGCGCCCCAGATACATGACGCCGATCCGCTGGCTGATATGCTCGACCACGGCCAGGTCATGGGCGATGAACAGGTAGGAAAGCTCGTAGTCTTCCTGCAGGTCCATCAGCAGGTTGATGACCTGCGCCTGGATGGAAACGTCGAGCGCCGATACCGGTTCGTCGCCGACGATGAGGCTGGGACTGAGCGCCAATGCGCGCGCGATGCCGATCCGCTGGCGCTGACCGCCGGAGAACTGATGGGGGTAATTGTCCAACTGTTCGGGCCTGAGTCCGACCCGCTCGAACAGCGCCTCGACGCGCTCGCGCAATGCGCCGCCGGAAACGATTTTGTGAACCTTCAGCGGTTCGCCGACGATATCGGCGGCCTTCATGCGCGGATTGAGCGATGAATACGGATCCTGATAGATGATCTGCATCCGCTGGCGCAGCCGCCGCATTTCCTCCTTGGCGATGCGGGTAATGTCGCGCCCCTCGAACTCGATACTGCCCGCCGTGGGTTCGATCAGCCGGAGGACGGTCTTGCCCACGGTCGTTTTTCCGCAACCGCTTTCACCCACGAGGCCGAAGGTCTCTCCCCGCCTGATCTCGAACGAAACGCCGTCGACCGCGTAAACCTGCCCGGTCACGTGCGCCAGAACGCCCTTGCGAATGGGAAAGTGCGTCTTGAGGCCGGTGACCTTCAGGAGGGCCGGGCCGTCGCCGGTTGCCGCCCCGGTCATGCCGCCGCCCCGGCAAGCTTTTCGGTGTGCCAGCAGGCCGCCCAGTGCCCCGGGCGTTTTTCTTCCAACGGCGGGTATGACGCGCGGCACTTTTCGTCGGCAAAGGGGCAGCGGGGCGCATACGCGCACCCGGGCGGGAGCCGGTTGAGAGACGGAACGATTCCCTTGATCTCGTTCAGACGTTCGGGCCTTGAACCCGCCGTCTCCCACTCATCGAGCCGCGGCACCGATCCCAGCAGGCCCTTCGTGTACGGATGGGTCGGAGACGCGAACAGCTCGTTTACGTGCGCCTCCTCGACCTTCCTGCCGGCATACATGACCACCACCCGGTCGGCGTTTTCGGCGACGACACCCAAGTCGTGGGTGATCAGGATGACCGCCGTGCCGAGCTTCTCCTGAATCTCCACCATGAGATCCAGTATCTGAGCCTGGATGGTGACATCGAGGGCGGTCGTCGGCTCGTCGGCTATCAGCACCTTGGGATCGCAGGCCAGCGCCATGGCGATCATGACGCGCTGCCGCATGCCGCCGGACAGTTGATGCGGGTATTCGTCCACCCTGGTCTCCGGCACCGGGATATTGACCAGCTTGAGCATTTCCACCGCTTCGCTTTTGGCCTCCCGTTTGGAGAGACCCCGGTGCAGCATGAGCGACTCGCCGATCTGCTTTCCGACGGTCAGCACCGGGTTCAAGGAGGTCATCGGCTCCTGAAATATCATCGATATCTGGTTGCCGCGTATCCGCTGCATCTCGACGTCGTCCAATTCGAGCAGGTTGGTCCCCTGAAAGCGAATGGCGCCCCCCACGATGCGGCCCGGCGGGCTGGCGATGAGCCTGAGAATCGACATTGCCGTAATGCTCTTGCCGCAGCCGGATTCGCCCACGATGCCGAGGGTCTCGCCGTCCTCGACCGAGAACGAGACGCCGTCGACGGCCTTCACCACACCATCCAGGGTAAAGAAGTGAGTGCGCAAATCCTCGACCTCGAGCACGGGCCCATGGGACGCATCGCCGGGGGAGTGTGCTTCGGGGGCCGGCATCACACCTCCTTGGCGAACCGCGGATCGAGGAGGTCGCGAAGACCGTCGCCGATCAGATTGACCGAGAGCACCGTCGCCGCCAGAAACAGGCCGGGAAACAGGATGATCCATGTCGCGCTGCTGAGATAGGAGCGGCCGTCCGCCATCATCGTGCCCCAGCTGGGTATCTCCGGGGGCGTTCCCGCTCCCAGGAAGCTCAGCGCAGCCTCCGACAGCATGGCGGACGCGCAAACGAAGGTTGCCTGCACGATAAGCGGCGCGAAGGTGTTCGGCATGATGTGCTTGAAAATCACCCGTGCCGTCCCGGCGCCCGCAGCCACCGCCGCTTCGACGTAGGTGATCTCGCGGGTGACGACGACAACACCCCTCACCAACCGGGCGACCCGGGGAATCTCGAGTATGGTCAGCGCGATGATCACCGTCTCGATGCCGGCAGGCAGAAGGGCGATGAAGCCGATCGCCAGCAACAGTCCGGGGATGGCCATCAAGCCGTCCATGATCCGCATGAGCCAGGCATCGATCTGGCGGACGTAGCCGCTCAACAGCCCGACCATCAGCCCGATGAACACCGCCAGCGCCGCGACGGTTATGCCGACGGTCAAGGATATGCGGCCGCCGAATATGGCGCGCGCGAATACGTCCCGGCCAAATCTGTCGGAACCGAACCAGTACTCCTCCGAGGGAGGTTTGAGGCGGCCCGTCACCACATTCAATTCGGCAGGGTCCTTGGCCGCGATCCAGGGCGCGAATATCGCCACGAAAATGATGACCGCTACCATAAGCAAACCCAGCGACAGGTTCGGATTGCGGCGGACGAACTCGACGATCCGCCGGTGCATGGGCAGTGCGGCCGCCTCGGCGGATTCAAACTCCATTTCATTGACGGCAGCTGTCGACATGACGCTAGTGCCTCACCCGGGGATCGAAGATCGAATAGCTCAGGTCAACCACCAGATTGACGAGCACGTAGATGCCCGAGAATACGAGGATGACGCCCTGGACGACCGGATAGTCGCGATCGAGCACAGCCTCGATGGTGAGATTGCCCATCCCCGGGATGTTGAAGACGGTTTCGATGACCACCACCCCGTTGATCAATAGGGCGAACCCGATCCCGATGACCGTGACGATGGGTATCGACGAATTTTGGAGGGCGTGCCGAAACAGCACCTTCATCGGCGGCAACCCTTTTGCGTAGGCGGTACGGATGTAATCCTCTTTCAGGACCTCGACCACCGTGGCGCGGGTAATCCGGGTGATCAGCGCCATGTAGGATGAACCAAGCGTGATCGTGGGAAGGATCATATGGTGGAGGAAAGTCCCGAATCCCTCCCTGATGCTGACGAACCCCTGAGCCGGGACGATGGTCCAATCCACGGCGAATTTCGAAACAAACATGAAGCCGAGCCAAAACCCGGGCACGGAGAACCCCAGAACGGCGAATATCATTATGGCGTGGTCCCACCACGTGCCCTGTTTCCAGGCCGCCATGACACCGAGGGGAACCCCGAGAAAGACGGCGAATGTCAGAGTGGTGATGGCCAGGAAAATGGTCGGCTCGATGCGCTGGGCCATCAAGGTCGTGACGGGTTTGCTGACCAGCAGGGAGGTTCCGAGGTCGCCCGTCGCAATGTTCCCGGACCAAATCAGGAACTGCGTGTGCAGCGGCTTGTCGAGCCCCAACGACTCCCGGAGTTGTTCGATTTCCGCCGGGGTCGCATCTTCATCGGCGAGGATATCGGCGGGATCGCCCGGCGTCAGGTGGATGAGGAGGAAGACGAACACGCCCACCACAATCATCACCGGGATGGCAGCGAAGCAACGACGGACGATATAGGTAAACACGGTCGAATACTCCCCCGAGGCCGGCAGCCCCGGATGGCCTCGCCGGGGCTGCCATTTGCAACTTGCCTATCTGAAACTATTCCTTGCGGATATTCCAGTAAATGGGGGACGGCGCCCTGACGGCACCCTTGACGTTGCTGCGGTATGCGGCCTCGTTGGAGTACAGGCCGGTCTGAATGTACGGCACGGTGTCGTACACCACCTTCTGCAGCTCGGCGGCAATTTTCTTCCGCTCCGCTTCGGACTTGGCCTGGCCAAAGGCCACTTTGAGCTTTCCGATCCGCTCATCGCAGGTCCATCCGTAGAAGCCCTTCTTGTTGCAGCCGTCACCTTGAAGGAGACCCATCAACGCCGGAATGGATGGCGTCACTTCCTGGGTGGCCTGAACATAGATATGCCATCCCTTCTTCGGATCCTTGTTGGGATCCACGGTGTTCTTCCGCCGTGCGATGGCCGCGCCGCGGTTCATGGCCTGGTGCTGCACCTTGACGCCGATTTTGCGGAGATTTGCGGCCAGAACCGTCGCATTGGAGAAGGTTGCGGTGCTGCCGGCCTGGAAAACCTGGATCGTTTGACCGTTGTAGCCGCCCTCTTTCATGAGCTGTTTAGCCTTTTCCAGATCCTGCTTCATAATCGCCTCGGAAGCCACGTCCGTCGCGTACGGGCTGGCACAGGTCCAAACCGAAGGACAGGTTTGGTAGAGCGCCGGATCGCCGGTGATCGCCGTCAGGGTTTCTTCCTGGCTGATCAGCCAGAGCAATGCCTGACGCGCCTTCTTGTTGTCGAACGGCGGCGCAAGGTGATTGATGAAGATGAGGCCCTGGCGGCCGGTACGCAACGGCTTCAGGACGACGTTGGGATCGGTCAGCAGGTCTTTCCTGAGCGCATGAGGGACTTCCTGGATCAGGTCGATCTCACCCGTCCTTAATGCCGCGACCCGCGTGGCATCGTCCTTCATGATTTTCCACTCGAGCTTCTTGACGTGGACCTTCTTTCCCCCGGCGGTGAAGCTGGGCGGTTCCGAACGGGGCACGTAGTCCTCGAACTTCTTGAAGTGGAGCTGCTTGCCCGGGACATATTCGTCCGGCAGGAAAATATAGGGACCCGAGCCCGTGAAATCCTTGATCTGTTTATTTCTGGGCGTTTTGGCCAACCGCTCCGGAATGATTGCCGGGGGATAGCGGACCGAAGTAATGACCTCCATGGACATCCCGAACGGCTCGGTCAGGGTCCAGGTGAGGGTCTTGTCGTCCACGACGTCAATGGACTTGGTGAACTTTTTGAAGATTCGCGCGGTGCCGCGCCTTCCGTTACTCCAGCGCTTCAGCGATGCAACCGCGTCCGCGGCACGCACCGGCTGGCCGTCGTGGAACTTGAGGCCGGGCCGCAAAGTAACGGTCAGCTTCGTCTTGTCCGCATTCCAGGTGAACTTCTCAGCCATTTGCGGCTGTACCACCATATTTTCATCGAACGCAAACAGGCTGTCGTAGACTTTGTACTGAAAGAACTCCGTACTCCCGCCACCGCCAAAGTGGGGATCGAGAACTTTCACGCTGAACCCCGCAAATCTGAGCGTGTCCTTTGGTGGAATTCGCTGCGCCAACGCACTACCGGACGCAACCAGCACCGAAAAGCCCATTGCGAGGGCCATGGAAAAAACCAAGGAGCGTTTCGACATGATAAATCTCCCACGAATGTGTGTTGCCTGGCGCCTAGCCTTTCAGCGCCCCTGTCGGCCTGCCCTCGGCACCCGTTCCAATCGAGGGTCTTTGTGCGGGCCAGCCTACGAATGAAACTCTAGCCCTAGCCTGGAAACGAAATTGTATTGAAGGCGACATTCGTGAGATTTCCCGTTTCGGGTTGAAGAGGTTAATCGGCGGAAGGCGGCTCGTGGTCGGGCTCCACCGGCTCGACGAACGGATAGCGCTGAAGCGCCTTGGCGTAGAAGCTGCTTGCGCGGCCCCGCACATAGCGCCGGGAATCGTCGCGCACCGTCTGGACCGCCCAGTTCGAGTATTTATCGGTGGTTTCAGTCAGGTCGCGCAGCAAAAGCCTCCTCCTTTGGCTTGTTCGAATGCGTTCACCCAGTGCGGCCGGATCCCAGTCCGAATACAGCCGCTCGTGCAAACCCTGCTCGACCTCCTTGACCTCATCGCGGCCCGCGAGGTTCTCCAGTTCGTCCGGATCGTTCTCCAAATCGAACAGAAGCGGCGGCAGCCCCTCACTCACCCAGTACTTGTAGTTGCCGCGCCGCACCATCCGGGACGGCGCCGGGTGACCCGTCGCCGACCACTCGGAGATCACCTCGTCCTTCCAACCGCCGGATGAGCCGTGCATCAGGCCGACCAGACTGTCACCGTCGAGTTCGGTGACCGGCTCATCCTCTTTTCCCGCCAGTTCGAGGCAGGTCGGAACCAGATCGACCAGGGAAACATTCTCGGTCACCCGCCGCGGCGCGATACCTTCGGCATAAATGAACATCGGCACCCTCACCGACCACTCATAGAAGGTGTCCTTCAGCCACATGCCGCGCTCGCCGAGCATTTCGCCGTGATCGCCGGTGAAGATGACGACCGTGTTCTTGTCCAGCCCGGTCTCCTTCAGCGCCGTCAGAACCGACCCGATTTTCTCGTCCACATACGAGATCATGCCGTAATAGGCGTGCCGCGCCGTCCGGATGTGATCGTCGGTGATGTCGTAATATTGATGCCCCATCGCAATGGCCCGCGTCTGGCTGAACGGATCCAATTCCTCGAACGGAATTTCCGGGACCCGCGGCAGGTCGATATCCTCATCCCGGTAGAGGTCCCAGTACTTGTCCGAAATCACGTAGGGCGGGTGCGGGTGCGACAGCGAAACGGTAAAGAAGAACGGCCGGTCATCGGTGTGCCGGACGAGGTCATAGATTTTCTGGACCGCGTGATATTCGACCTCATTGTCGAAATCCATCTGCAGAGCCCGGACGCAACGCCCGGACTCGATAACATTTCGCACGCGTATGCCGCCGCCCTTCCTGAATTTCTGGTCCCAGTTGGGCGTCCATGAGAAATCGGACGGATAAATGTCAGTGGTCAGCCGTTCCTCGTACCCATGGAATTGGTCCGGGCCGATGAAATGCATTTTGCCGCAGAGCGTCGTCGAATAGCCGAGCGCCTTCAGATAATGGGCAAGAGTTGGAATCTCGGCGAAAAATTCCGCCCCGTTGTCCCATTGGGAAATATTGTATGGCAGCCGGCCGGCGAGCATCGATGCCCTTGAGGGCGAGCAGAGCGGGAAATTGCAGTAGGCGTTCTCGAAAATGACGCTTTTGGCGGCCAGTTCATCCAGGTGCGGCGTCTTGACCAGCGGATGCCCATGGACGGACAGAGCGGCCGGCACCAACTGATCCACCTGAATGAAGAGGATATTTGGACGTGACGCGCCCGGGTTTTCATTGGTCGTGTTCATGGTTTTTCCCCGCTTTTGAAATCCAAGGGTCCGTGCCGTTCAGGCCTTGAACTCCCCGTTGATTGCCATGGCATAAAGCCGCCGGGACTCCTCCTCGCCGAGAGGAATCGGATTGTTGCGGCCGGGCCGTTCCTGTGCGGTCATCGCCGCGAGCCGGCCGGCATGCTCTTCCCGGATACCGACTTCCGAAAGAGTGTGCGGAATGCCGATGTCCCGACGCAACGCCACCACCCAATCCAACACGGCGTCAAACGACGGGTTGGGCAGGTCGAGATGGCGGGCGAGTCCCGTCATCCGCTCCGCGATGGCCGGCCGGTTGAAGGCCAGCACGTACGGCATGACCACGCCGTTGGTGAGGCCGTGATGGACATCATGCACGGCGCCGATCGGGTGGCTCATCGCGTGCATCCCCCCCAACCCCTTCTGGAACGCAACCGCCCCCATACTGGATGCCGCCATCATGTAGGTGCGCGCCACAAGGTTGCCGCCGTCGTGCACGGCGACGGAGAGCCACTCCTTGATGAGCCGTATGCCCCCCAAAGCGACGCTCTCGGAAAACGGATGAAACTGCTTGGTGCAATAGGCCTCGAGATTGTGCGAGAGCGCATCCATGCCGGTCGCCGCCGTGATGTCGGCCGGCAACCCCAGGGTCAGCTCGGGATCGACGATGGCGAGATTGGGCATCGCGTCCGGGTGGGAGACGTTGCGCTTCGTCTGGGCCTCCTCGTCGACAATGATCGCGCCCCGGCTGGCCTCGGACCCGGTTCCGGCGGTTGTGGGAACGGCAATCAGCGGGGCCGGGGGTGCGATATCGTCAACTTCGACGTCGTCGCCGATGATGGTAAAATCCCAGATCGGCCGGGTTTGGCCGGACAGGTTCGCGATCGCCTTCGCGGCATCGATACTGCTTCCGCCGCCGAATGCGATCACGCCGTTGCAGCCGTTCCCGCGATACACGGCAACGCCGTCGACGACATTACGGGCTACCGGGTTTCCTTTGACGTCCGAATAAACGGTGGTGGCGATCCCCGCCGATCGGTTCGCCCCGAGCACGCCCGCCGTCATCGGCAGTTCGAGCAGGCCGGGGTCGGTGACCAGCAGCGGGCGGGTCATTCCCAGCGACCGACAGGCGCCCGGCAGCTCGTCTATGCGGCCTGGCCCAAACCGCACATTTGTCGGATATCTCCAATCGCCGCGAAGGGTCGCGGGGTCGATCTCCATGTCCATCGTTCCTCCAGCTACGCCGCATTCACTCCTTGGGATGCGTGCCGAACCTGGTCTTCAATCGGGCCTGCTCGGCAATGGTTTCCATCCAAAGGCGGGCATTGGGATCCTGGTCCGCGGGCCGGTCGGACTCGTCCCAGATCCCCGCCTGCCGGCGCTCCTCCCAGCGTTCGACGAGCCCCTCGTTGAACCGGCTGAACGCGTACTGATGCCCCATTAAATCGAAATTCGCCGCGCGGGTGCGCATGTCCGTTTCCAGAAACAATGCCGCGTCCCCGGCGCTGGTCTCGATGGGATCGACATCGATTTCGTAACCGTTCTCCGCCAGTTCCTCACCCGCGACACCGGCAAAGATTCGCTGCTCCCGAATGCTCAGGTACTGCTTGTATTCGCCGATCAGTTCGTCGGTGACCGGCCTGGCGATGGGGGCATGGTCGGGATTCCTGCCCCGGTTCCGCGCATAGGCGGTTTCATGAAACCCGAGCATGTCCGGGCTGTAGTCCTCGCCGAGAAAGCCGCATATCCGTTTGAGTATATTCTCAGGCTCGCGGACAAGATCCTCGTAGCGGACATCGAGCCATTGGGAGCCGTCCAGTCGGGCGCGCCAGTGACGCGCCGCGACCTGAAACTTCTTCCACAATTCCGCCGCCGCGTACACGTTGGTCGGCCCAAACTTGGACTGCATATAGGTCGCGCCGCTGTCGCGGCCGTCGCGGGTTATAAAGACGATCTGGGCGTTGGGGAAATCCTCCAGGATCGAGGCGACGTGGAAGATGTTCTGCGGACACTTTTCCACCCATCTCGGCTTGCCCTTTTTTGATACAAACCAATTCATCACGCCGGCAAAAGCGCCCGGAAACGTCCTCTCCGGCACGTGGGTCAGAATCTCGTCCAGTATGGAGTCCTCGTCCACCTCGATCCCGAAGAAGGGGACCAGGAGACCAAACATCATTTCATGAAGAAGGACGCGGAAGTTTTCCTCCTTCGAGATGTCGCCATAGGTGTGCAGATAGGCCCTGAACCGCGGGTAGTACCAGGTGACCTCGGGAACCGCGATACGCGGGTGGGACCCGATCATCAGCATCAGCATGGTGGTGCCGGAGCGTTCATATCCGCCGATAAAGATCGGCGCTTCATCCAGGGTTATTGCCACTCCACGCTCCTCTCTCTCATCCTCCCGGCGAGCGCGGACCGGAATTCGGCGGTTCCGGCAGCGGACGGCCCGCTAATTGTACCGCCTCGGAATTCCAAACTCGGTTTTCCACTTCCTGGGCGCTCCCCGCCCCATGATGGTGTCCTCATCGGGATCGCCTATCGGGAACTCGTCGGGGACATCTGCATCGGTCCAGATGCCCTGCCGTTTTCGTATTTCCCGCTGATCCACCAACCACTCGATGTAACTGTCCCGCATATGGCCGCGGGCATGCAACAGGGCCGCCCGCATTCTGCCGTTCTGCTCACGAAAGTTCTCCAGAGCCTCTTCGGACAACTCCTCCGGTTCATAGTCCAGTTCGTATCCGTTTTCCGTCTGAACATCCCCGGCGATGGCGGCAAAGATCCGCTGATCCTTGACGCTGAGAAGTTCCTTGTAGACGCCGATGAACCGGTCGCTCACCGGTTCGGCCAACGGCGCCGGCGAGACGCCCCCCGGATTCTTCACCACCCGGGCTCTGGTTTGGGCGACCTCGGACTGATGGAAATTGAGCATGGACGGCGAGTATTCCTCGCCGATGAACTCACAGATGCGGCGTAGTGTCGCCTCGGGCTCCCGAGCCAGGGTTTCGTATTTAATGTCCATCCATTCCGAGGAATCCAGTGATTCCCGCCACGGTTTCACGGCTTCGAGAAACAGCTTCCAGCGTTCGGCGGCGGACACCATGTTATATAGGCCGTGCCGGGAGTGCAGGGTTTCGGCGCAATTATCCCGTCCATCCCGGGTGATGTAGATGAACTGGGCGATGGGAAAGTCCTCCTTTATCTGTTTGATAAAGAAGCTGTTGTTGGGCGATTTCTCGGCCCATCGCGGTTTGTTTCCGTCCTCCCGGGCGTGGCGTCGGAGGACAGCATCGAAGATGCCGGCGAAACTTCTCTCCTTCGCATCGGCCATGATCTCGTCGACGATGGTCGCCGGATTTACGTCCATGCCGAAGTAGGGCGGGATAAGGCCGCCAACCATCTCGTCGGCGAGGGTTCTGAAATTCTCTTCGTCGTTCAGATCCCCATAGCTGTAGAGATACGGGCGAAACCGCTGGTAATACCAGGCGACCTCCGGCACGGATATCCGCGGATGCGCGCCGATCATCAGCATGAGCATGGTGGTGCCGGAACGGTGGCACCCGAGAACGAAGATCGGTTTCTCGTCCAGGGTTATGCTCATGTTCTCGACCTCACTAGCGGTAAATGTAAATCGGGCTCGTCCAGGCCAGCGTTCCGTCTTCCTGGGTCAGCCTGATGTAGATCGGATTGTCACCGTCGTCCTGGAGGTCGATGGTTCGTTTGAAGGTCATCCGGCGGTGCGGGTTCTCGGCCGGCAGGCGGTACACCTTCAAATAGCGGGGCAGCACGCCGCTCCGGTCAAATATCTCGTCCTCGAATCCGATGTCCTCGACGGGAATGCCGCACTGTACGAGCGGCGTTTCCAGTTTGAGGGTGCCGCCGTAGGGATCGGCCAGCCAGACGTCAAATCCGCCGATGTTCCCGGTGGTCAGGGCCTTCCATTCGAGGCCGTTGTCACCCAGACGATCGAGGGTTTTGTCCGGATTGAAGAAGTTGATCGGAGCGGCGTCTTCGATGCGGTTGTCCGAGACCAGGGCGCTGCCGTCCCAGATCACCTGACGGAACCGGCCACGATATTCGGCGCCCTCCCATAGAACCCGAATGCGGTTGCCGAGCTCGTCCGAATCATAGGGCCGGATGGTCTCCACATGGTCCAGTCCGTTGAAGATGTCCACCCGCTCGATGGCGCAGGGCGCGTGGATGTCCACATCGATCTCCGCCGTGCCGCCCGGCAGATGCACGATGTCGCCCATGATGGCGGATCGTCCCGGCCGGCCCTCCGCGGGGCCGATTGCCGGATCGTCGTGATAGATCGTCGCGTCCCGGCTGAACGCCGCCGCGACGCCGATATACATCCGGCCGTTGGGCCCGCCGGTCGTTGCGTAGTGGTGACGTTTGCGCAGGCAATCGAGAACGGAGGATCGGGTCAGTTCGCCGGTGATGAGACAGGTGAGCCCGCCGACCGCGCCGAAGAGCGAGGCGCCCGGGTAACTCGCCCCGGGGCGGCCCTTGTGGCCATCCGAATTGGCGACGATCCCGGTCCGGTACCCCATCTCCAGCGCGTCATGGAGAAGCCATTCGAAGGTCCCCCACGAGGAGTGGATCTCCATGGATTTTTCAAAGCGGCCGTCATGGGCCATCTTCACGTCGGCGTAGCGGCCGCCGCAGTGGGCAAAGACCACCACGTCCCATTCCCGGTTGGCCGCCAAGGCTTTGAACAGGTCGTTGGCGGTCGAGCAATCCGTCGCGATGTCGGACCGGTCCTCGACCAGCGCGTGGGACGACCGCCTGATCTGGCGTCCCTCTTCGGAGAAGTAGACGTTGCGGTCCCCGCCAAGACCCGTATTGCCCGACCACTCGTAGCCCGGGAGGACCACGAACTTCCCGTCCTCCTCGAACCGGGCCGAGAGCTCGTCCAACCGTTGCCAAAACCGGTTGGTGATCTGGAAATCGTTGCCCTGGTGCCCCGTCGCGTCGACAAAGGCGCGGTCCCGGGCGAAGGCGAAATAGTCGCTGGCATCACCGGTGCCGATGGTCTCTTCCGACTGGCCGTGAAGGTCGGCCCAGTAGTGGATCCGGTCGGCGTCTTCGACGATCCGAAGGGGATTGGTCCCGGTGACCGCGGTTCCGGCCTGGTCCAACAACTCGATCACGAGATCGCCGGCTTCCGCTACGGACAGACCCGGGATTTCGGCGCTGAACGAGCCATCGGGGAGGCTGACCGTTTCCGGCAATCCCGAAACCGGAACGTTGGCGCGCAGCGTGAACCCGCCGCCGCCCTTATCCGACGGATTGCCCCACCGGTCCTCGCCCTTGAACTTCAACGCAAAGGTTTCCCCGACCCGCCGGAGCGTCGGGATCACGGCCAGGAACCGCTCCCGTTCACCGGGAACGATCTTGATCTTCGGCTGCTCGGGGAGCGGCTGATAGGTGAACGTGGCAATGGGGTCGACGAGAACGTGGAATTCGAACGAGTCCTCGCAGAACGTCTGAAGGCGCATGCCGGGAGAACCGTGATCGGTCACCCCGAACCGTATCGAGATCGTGTCCCCTTCCTTCAGAAACCCATGCACGACCTTGATGTACAGCGTTCGGTCCCACGGCCGGACATTGCCCTTGGGGTCATAGCGATGCTCCAGCACGGCATTGTTCGATGCTTCGATGATCGTGTAGTTGGGACCTTCGGGGTTTTCGAACTGGGGCCGCGTCTGATCGGACGCAAACCGGAAGCAAATGCGGAGCGAGCCCGAGTCGTCGATACCATATTTTCCCGCCGTGTAGACCAGCGTGAAGCTCTGGTAGGACCCGGCGGCGAACTGTCCCGCCGGCGACAGGGTGGCGGATCCCAAGTGCTCGGGATCAATGGGGCTCCGGATCACCGTCGACGCAAATCCTGCTGACAGCGCAGCGGACGCATCGTCCGGACTACCGAGGGGCTGTTCGCTCATTCCCGTATCTCTCGGCCCGTATATCTCAGAGGGCCTAGGCATCAGTTCGGCTATCATGGCGTCGTTGCGCCGGTTAGTTTGTCGGATCGATTACATTCTTTTCGCCTGAGCGCCTCCACTATCCCAGAATACGGATCAAACGGGCAGCGTCAATCTGACGGGGAGCCGCCAAAGTGCCTGACAAACCGAACATCGTTCTCCTCATGCCCGACCAACAGCGGGCGGATATGCTTGGCTCCACGGGTGATCCCATCGCCAAAACGCCGAGCACGGACCGGCTGGCCGGTGAGGGCGTCCAATTCAACAATGTCTACGTCCAGGGGCCGCTCTGCATGCCGGCGCGGGCATCCCTTCTCACCGAACGCTACGTGCGGGATCACGGTGTCTTCGAGAACATGTCCGAGGTCCACGATGCCGTGCCCACCTACGCTCAGGCATTGCAGCAGGCCGGATACCATACGGCGGTTATCGGGAAGACCCATTTCT
>JAJECC010000146.1 GCA_022822205.1 Rhodospirillales bacterium
CGCCGGGCTTGAGGGTTGGGACCAACACGTCCTGCACATAGATGCGGAAGCGCTCGCCGTTGATCGGCCCGTCGACGAGCCAGGGCGCATCGATTCGGTCGTGGCGCAGCGCGGCGAGGAAGGTCGCGGTGTGCCAGCGGCCATGTGGCGCCTCGCCGATCAGCCGCGCGCCCTTTGACCCCCAGCCCCGCAGCGGCGCCATGTTGGTCCTGGTCCAGGTCTCGTCGATGAACACCAGGCGCGTCGGGTCAGCCCGGTCGCGGTACTTCAACCACTGAGCGCGGCGGCGCGCCACGTCACGGCGCCGACGCTCGCCTGCCACCAGCGTTTTTTTGCTCAGGACCGATGATGTAATGGGGATGGAGCCGCTGACGGACAAATTCAAAGCTTTTGGGTGGAATGCGAAAAAGGTCGGAGGAATTCGGGCTACAGTCGAGCCAATTCGATAGCCGAGGCAAGCCGCTGTTTTCCGCACCTACTGCTCGTCCAGCGCCAGCGCATCCCCGATGTCGTCGCCAAACGGCGCCGAGTGCTACCGAAGCACCGTCAGAATTCGCAAGAAACTCGCTTTCGAATTGATGACTGGCCCTGGGTTTTCCGCCTTGATGCGTCGAGAAGAAGTCAATTTATGCAGATATTACAACGCTCTAATATATGGGCACAAATATTTCTCCGGACTTGATCCGGGCATCCACGTCTTGCGGTGCACGGTACGTGTGGATGGCCGGGTCGGGGCCCGGCTCGGTCAATTCGGGACGAATTGACCTTACACGACGCAATCGTTTTACCGCCTCGGAACGACGAACTGGATTCCGAGCCACCGCCACCGGCCCTGGTCCGCCGGCATGGTGCAGTTGATCCGCGAGCGCCCGCCGGGCAGCGGACGGGTAAGCCTGAGTTCGACCCGCCTCGGGCCGAGCCGTTGGATATCCAGGCGGCCTTCGGTGGACGCGAAGCATCCCAGCCGGGACAGGGGCCCCAATCCCTCGGCGACCGTGAACCCGACCGCCGGCGGATTGTTCTCCCCGATCACCGTGTCGCCCGGCGTCAAATCGGCGACCGGGACCGGCAGCGAGTTGATCAGCAGCCGGAACCGGCTCATCTCGCCATACCGTTCATTGAGCGCGAAGCGCGGCAGCCTGAACCGGTTTTGGCTTCCGTGAACCGCCCCGGACTGCTGGCCGAAGGCGGCGCGGTAGCCGGCGGCGCGAACCAGTTCCTCCACCCGGGCGCCGCCCTCGCCGAATGGGTAGGCGAAAAGGGCGGGGACGGTCCCGAGTTCGGCTTCGAATCGCCGGTTCGAAACGGTCAGTTCCCGTTCGTTCCGGGCGTCGTCATGTTCGGGCATGTGGTTGTGGGTCGCCGTGTGGGCGCCGATGGTCACGCCGCCGTCCCGCAATTCCCTGATCTGATCCCACGACATGAAGCCCGACAGCCGGTGGTCGACCGGGGCGGTGGCGACAAAGACGGTGAAGGGAAAGCCGGCCCGCTTCAGGCGCGGCCAGGCCTCGGTGTAGATCGAGAGATAGCCGTCATCGACGGTGATGCCGACCGCCCGGTCGGGGAGCGCCTCGCCCTTCCGGATGGCATCGACGATCGCCGGGACCGGCAGGACATTGAACCCGCCGGTCCGGAGTTCTTCGAGGTGAGCCTCGAACTGCTCCAGCCGAATGTTGGTGGAGGGAAAATTGTCCTCACCGAACCGGTGATACATCACGATAACGGCGGAACCGGCGGCGGCAACAGGCGCCGGCAACAGTGCCGTCGCGGCAAGAACCAGCGCCGCGGCCCATACTCTGATCATCGGCGGAGCTTACCAGAGGGCAATCCGGACGGGTATGTTTTTGGCGTTGTTTTTTTGGCGCGGACCCGTCTCACATCATGCCTCACATCATGCCTTGGGGCAGCACGTCGTCCTTCAGCACCGGGTAGCGCCTGGCCTCGAACAGTTGATAGTGCCACCATTCATTGCGGTAGAAATCCCAACCCGCCGTGGTCATGATGCCCATCAGGATCATGCGGTTTCGCTGGGCCCCGGCGCTTATGCCCGGATCGCCGTGATGGGACCGGGGATCGAATTCGTCGAACCCCGTCCCCATGTCGAGTTCCTTCCCGGCGGCGTCGATGAGGGTCAGGTCGACCGCCACGCCCCGCGAATGGGGCGAGCCCTTGCGGGGATCGGCCAGAAATTCGGGGTCCGGCGTATGGTCCCACAGGACGAACTGCGCCTCGGCGGGCCGGAAGGCGTCGAAGATCTTGATCCGGTAGCCGAGTATCCGCGCAAGCTCGCATGCGCGTCCGAGAAGGTTCTCGGCATCCGGATGGAGATAGCAGGCCGCCCGGCGGTAGACCGGCTTGCCGGTGAAGTTGTTGGCGGTGGCGTAGGCGATGTCCAGTTCGACATCATGGGTCGCCGGCAGAATCTCGATCAGGTCGGGCAGGTCGGGCATGGGGCTGGTCCGTTGAACTCTTCCGGGGAACGTGCAATTGGCGGGAGCCGATACTATAAGCTGCCGGGGAACAGGCGATACAGGCCTCATGACGACCATATTGGCATTTGATACCTCCGCCGGCGCATGTTCGGCCGCGGTTCGCTCGAATGGAGAGACCCTCGCCGGGCGCTACGAGGAACGAGCCCGCGGCCAGGCCGAAATTCTCATGCCCATGGTCGGCGAGGTCGTCTCGGCGGCGGGCCTCGCCTACGCGGATCTCGATCTGATCGCCACGACGGTGGGCCCGGGGTCGTTCACCGGGATGAGGATCGGCATCGCCGCCGCCCGGGCCATGTCTCTCGCCGCGCGGATTCCGGCCCTGGGACTGACGACGCTGGAGGTCGTCGCGGCCGGCATCGACGGGACCGGGACCGGCCCGCATACGGTGCTGGCGTGCGTCGAAAGCAAACGGGAGGACATCTATGCGCAGCTGTTCGGCGCCGATGGGGAGCCGATGACGGAGCCCATGGCCGCGACGCCGGCGGCGCTGGCCGCCACGACGCCGGTTGACGGCGCCCTGATTCTCGCCGGCAGCGCTTCTAAGCCGATGGCGGCGGCGCTCGAGGCCGCGGGACGCGATTTCCGGTTGGCGGACGGTCCGGCGGAGCCCCAGGCGGCGGTTGCCGCCCGGATGGCCGAAAAACGCTGGACCCCGGGTGTTTCGTTGGCGCCCCTCGCGCCGCTCTATCTGCGTCCCCCCGACACCACCGGCCCCAAGCCATGACCGGCGGGGCGGCGGCCGGGTCCGGTTTGATCGTGGCGACGCCGGCCCATGCGGCGGCATTCGCGGAAATCCACCGGCTGTCCTTCGACGACGGGTGGAGCGCGGCCGGATTCGGGCGCATGCTCCGGCAACCCGACATGCTCGGCCTGGCGGCTCTCGACGCCGAAGACGCGGACGGGGTCTCGGGTTTCATCCTCTGCAGATTCGCCGCCCCGGAGGCCGAAATCGTCACGCTGGCGGTCCTGCCGGCGCGCCGCCGCCGGGGAATAGCCGGCCGCCTGATGGCCGGCGCGGAGGCGTTTCTGCGCCGGTCCGCGATCAAGGAATGGTTTCTGGAGGTCGATGCCGGCGATCCGGCGGCGACCGCGCTCTACGAAACCACCGGATTCAAGGGCGTCGGGACGAGAACCGGGTACTACCGGTCGAATGCCGGCCGCCGGGATGCGCTCATCATGAGGAAGGAAATAACTTAACCGTAAAAATTGAAATTTTTGGAAGGCGCGGCTACTATTCGTTCGGACGATTACTTGCGCCTTTATTCTTGATTCGCCGTATTTGCAAAACTATATACATCCCAACTTCAAACAAGGAACACTAATTTTATGTCCGACCAGGAAAAAAGTGGGGAATTGCTGGAGCTGACCACGGAAATCGTGGCGGCCCACGTAAGCAACAATACGCTGCCGGTCAGCGATCTGCCGCGGCTCATCCAGGATGTATACAGATCCCTGTCGGCCGTCGGCGGCGCGCAGCCGGTGCCGGACCGCCTGCGGCCCGCGGTTCCCGTCAAGAAATCCGTCACCGCCGACCACATTATCTGTCTCGAGGACGGCAAGAAGCTGAAGATGCTGAAGCGCCATCTCAAGACCGCCTACAACATGACCCCCGAGGAATACCGGGAACGGTGGGGTTTGCCGAGCGACTACCCGATGGTGGCGCCGAATTACGCCAAACACCGCAGCAGTCTGGCGAAGAAGATCGGTCTCGGCACCCGGCCCCGCCGGCGCCGCGCGGCGAGCTAGGGTCCGGACTCGATTGAGCCGCCATAGGAGTGTTGCGGCGATGAGGCATAAAATGATTGCGTCATGGCCGGGCCCGGACCCGGCCATCCACGTGTATCACCGGCCGCCAGACGTGTATCACCGGGTCAAGCCCGGTGATGACGACTTGCGGGTGAGTGAGGAGAGGGGGCGGTGCCCCCAATTGACTACAGACCCTAATTGTTCAATCCGGGCATATCGGTGATATAAAGGACCTGTGTCGGAACAGACTCTCGAAACCCGTCTGGAGCGGATGTGCGCCGAGCGCGGCATGAAGATGACCGAGCAGCGCCGCGTCATCGCGCGCGTCCTCGCCGAATCCTCCGATCATCCGGACGTCGAGGAACTCTACCAGCGCTCGGCGGAAATCGATTCAAAGATCAGCATTGCGACGGTCTACCGCACCGTCAGGCTGTTCGAGGAGACCGGCCTGCTGGACCGGCTCGATTTCGGCGACGGCCGGGCGCGCTACGAAGAGGCTTCCGGCGAACACCACGATCACCTGATCAACGTGAAAACCGGTGAGATCATCGAGTTTCAAAACGAAGCCATCGAGGCCCTGCAGGAAAAAGTCGCCGAGGAATTCGGCTTCAAACTGGTGGGGCACCGGCTGGAGTTGTTCGGCGTGCCGGTGGACGACGACGGCGAATGAACGCCGGCAATTGGATCCTGGGACAATCGAGAGTTCGCCGTGACGCGTAGACTGCACATCAAGACCTTCGGCTGTCAGATGAACGTCTACGATTCGGCGCGCATGGCCGACGTTCTGGCGCCGCTGGGCTACGCGGCCACCGAACGGGCCGACGACGCCGACCTGGTGGTTTTGAATACCTGCCATATCCGGGAGAAGGCGGCGGAGAAGCTGTATTCCGAACTCGGCCGAATCCGCCGGTCCAAGGAGGCGCGCGCGGCCGAGGGCAAAACCGCGATGATCGCCGTCGCCGGCTGCGTCGCACAGGCCGAGGGAGCCGAAATCCTCAGCCGGGCGCCGTACGTGGACATGGTGGTGGGACCGCAATCCTATCATCGCCTGCCGCAATTGATCGCCGAGGCGGCCCGGCGCGATCCGTCGAACCCTTCCGGCGTCGTCGATGTCGAGTTTCCGGCCGAGCCCAAATTCGATCACCTGCCGCCGGTCCGGCACCGGGGTCCCAGCGCGTTTCTCTCGGTCCAGGAAGGCTGCGACAAGTTCTGCACCTTCTGCGTCGTGCCGTACACCAGGGGCTGGGAGTTCTCGCGGCCGGTGAAGGATGTCCTGGACGAGGCGCGCCGCGTCGTCGATCGCGGGGCCCTCGAAATCACCCTGCTCGGGCAGAACGTCAACGCCTACCACGGCGATGCCGGCGGCGGGGCCGAGGCGGGCCTCGGCGGGCTGATCCGCCGGCTGGCCGAAATCGACGGACTGAAGCGCATCCGCTACACCACCTCCCATCCGCGGGACATGTCGGACGATCTGATTGCGGCGCACGGCGAGGTCGAGGCGCTGATGCCGTTTCTTCACCTGCCGGTGCAATCGGGCTCCGATCGGATTTTGGCCGCCATGAACCGCCGGCATACCCGGGACGACTACCGCCGGATCGTCGACAAACTGATGGCGGCGCGGCCGGACCTGAAACTGTCATCGGACTTCATCGTCGGCTTTCCCGGCGAAACCGGGGAGGATTTCGACGAGACCGTGGCGCTCGCCCGGGAAACCCGGTTCATTCAAGCCTACTCGTTCAAATATTCGACCCGGCCGGGAACCCCCGGCGCGGCGATGCCCAACCAGATCGACGACAGCGTCAAGGCGGAACGGTTGCTGGAACTGCAGGCGGTGCTCGACCAGAATCAGATTGTCTTTAACCGGTCGTCGATCGGCCGCAAGATGGCGGTGCTGCTGGATCGTCCGGGCCGAAAGGCCGGGCAATTCGCCGGCCGCAGCGTTTACATGCAGCCGGTTCATGTGGATGCGCCCGCCCGTTATTTCGGCCGCATCGCGGAATTGGAGATAACCGATGCCCACGCCAACAGCCTGAGTGCGCGTTTGGCGGGGGAAGAAGGAGGAAACGGCTCGCACATGGAGAGGGCTTTCGCTTGACCATAGCTTCGGCGACGTCTGACGCCACGACGGTAGAGCTTGAGTTTGACGACAACCGTCTGCTGCCGCAGTTGTTCGGCAGCCACAACTCTCATCTCGCGCGTATCGAACAGGAACTGGAGGTCGAGCTCCGGTCCCGCGGCAACGCGGTGACGATCACCGGCCCGGCGGTGGCCGCCGAGGCCGCCCGGAACGTCTTGAGCGGACTTTATTCGCGCCTCCAACAAGGGGCCGAGATCGATCCGGCGGAAGTGGATGGCGCGCTGCGCATGGCCGAGGCGCCCGCCCCGGCCGAGGCGCCCGGCGGAAGCCTTTTGCCGGAGGACCTGGCGATCCAGACCCGCAAACGGCGGATTCTGCCCCGCTCCCTGCGCCAGGCGGCGTATCTCGAGGCGATCGACAATCATGACCTGGTGTTCGGCCTGGGTCCGGCCGGAACCGGCAAGACCTATCTCGCGGTCGCCAAGGCGGTCGAAAGCCTGATCAGGGGCGAGATCGACCGCATCGTGCTGTCCCGTCCGGCGGTCGAGGCCGGCGAGCAGCTCGGCTTTCTGCCGGGCGACATGAAGGACAAGGTCGATCCTTATCTGCGCCCGCTCTACGATGCGCTTCACGACATGCTGCCGGCCAACCAGGTGGCGAAGAAAATCGACACCGGCGAGATCGAGATCGCGCCCCTGGCCTTCATGCGGGGGCGCACCCTGTCTCATTCCTTCGTCATTCTCGACGAGGCGCAGAACACGACCGCCGTGCAAATGAAGATGTCCCTGACCCGCCTCGGCGAGAACGCCCGCATGGTCGTCACCGGCGATTTGAGTCAGGTCGATTTGCCGGGCGGGGCCAAGTCCGGACTTCGCGACGCGGTCAACGTGCTGAAGGACGTCGACGGGGTGGCGTTCGTGAACTTCACCGCGAAGGACGTCATCCGCCATCAATTGGTATCCCGTATCGTCGAGGCCTACGATACCCGGAATCCCGCCAAGTCGGCCAAGTCCCCCAAGACCACATGATGGCCGGTTTCGAGATTGCCGTGGATCTGCGGGAGCCCGCGTGGCGGGAGATAACGCCCGACCCGGTCGGGTACTGCACCAGGATCGCCTCGGAAGCGCTGGAGGCGCTGGGCGAGGCCGGTGGGGAGCTATCCGTCGTCCTGGCCGGGGACGAGTTTGTTCGCGGCCTCAACCGCGACTACCGCGGACAGGATGCGGCGACGGACGTGCTGTCGTTCGGCGGCGAGGAAAACGACCGGCCGCCGGCCGACGGCGGCCCGCGCCTCTTCGGCGATATCGTTATCGCCTACGGGGAGGCGAGCCGCGGTCTGCCGCCGGGACGGGCCCGGCGCCCCGAATACCACCTCGCCCACCTCTTGGTGCACGGTATTCTCCATCTTTTGGGGTATGATCATGAGCAGGATGCGGAGGCGGAAATCATGGAAGGGCTCGAGGCCCGGCTGCTCGAACGATGGGGCATCCCAAATCCCTACGCCGTTGCCGGGACGGGACCGGCGGCGGCGGGTGAAATGACCAAATGACCGACGACCCGGGCGGCAGCCGATCTCCCGCGCCCCGCGCCGCGACGCGGACAACCGGGGCCGATGAACCAGCGGGAATTTCGCGGGCCTGGCGCGGTTTGACCGGCAGGCTGTGGGGACGGAACGGCGAAAATTCGGTCCGGGAAACCATCGAGGAACTGATCGAGGATCAGGGAGATTCGGCGGTCGAATTCGACCGCCAGGAGCGGACGCTGCTCGCCAACATCCTCAAGCTGCGCGACCAGACCGTCGCCGACGTGATGGTGCCCAGGGCCGATATCGTCGCCATCGACGCGGATTCGGCGCTCGACGACCTGGTAGAGGTCATCAAGTCGGCCGGTCATTCCCGGGTGCCGGTCTATCAGGAAACCCTCGACGATGCGATCGGCATGGTTCACTTCAAGGACCTCATCGACCGGACCGATACGGAGAACGGGTTCAGGATCCGCGACGTGATGCGGGACGTTTTGTTTGTCGCGCCGTCCATGCAGGTGCTGGAGCTGTTGCTGGAAATGCGCGTCAAGCGGACCCACATGGCGCTGGTGGTCGACGAGTTCGGCGGCGTGGACGGGCTGCTGACCATCGAGGATCTGGTCGAAGAGATCGTCGGCGAAATCGAAGACGAACACGACCGCGAGGTCGAGCCCGAGGTCAGCATTCGGGCCGACGGGGCCATCGACGCCGATGCGCGCGTCCTGATCGAGGATTTCGAGAAACGCTTCGGGTCCATCGCGTCGTCCGGGGAACGGGAGGAAATCGACACCCTGGGCGGGCTGGTGTTCTCCCTCGCCGGACGGGTCCCGATCCGCGGCGAACTCGTGCGGCACCCGTCGGGCGCGGAGATCGAGGTCCTCGAGGCCGACCCCCGACGCATCAGACGGCTGCGCGTCAGGGGCGTCGCCGCGCCGAACGACCCGGCGGCCGAGGCGCGGGACTAGCCGAAATCATCGGCGTGAGCGGTCTTCCCGTCATAGCCGAGCGCCTGCGGGACGCCGTCATCCGCCTTGCGGGCCGGCGGCGGTACGGTCTGGCGGTTCTCGCCGGCGCCGTCGCGGTCCTGGCGCTGCCGCCGGTGCATTTCGTCGCCGCGCTCCTGCCGGCGTTCATCGTCCTCGTGTGGCTGATCGACGGCGGCCCCGAACATGCAACCCGGCGCCGCACCCTGATCTCGGCCGGGCTCGCCGGCTGGTGTTTCGGCCTCGGCTACTTCGTGGCCGGACTTTACTGGATCTCCTTTTCCTTTCTTGTCGACGCCCGGACCTTCGCCTGGATGATCCCGTTCGCGGTCACCGGTCTGGCCGCGCTGCTCGGAATTTACTTCGCCCTTGCCGCCGTCTTGACCCGTCTGTGGGCGCCCGCGGGCCCTCTCCGCGTGCTCGGGTTTGCCGGCTTCTGGGTTGGCGCCGAATGGGTCCGGGGCTGGGCGCTGACGGGATTTCCCTGGAACCTGATCGGGACCGCCTGGACGTTTTCCGATTCGATGATCCAGGCGGCGGCGTTCGGCGGGACCTACCTCCTGAGCCTGCTGACCGTCGCCGCCGCGTCCTTTCCCGCCCTGCTCGGCGACCGGAACGCGCCCCTCCGCGGCCGCTGGGTCTGGAGCGGCGCCCCGCTGGTTCTCCTGGCCGTGGTGTGGGGCGCCGGCGCCCTGCGTCTGGCGTCGGCGAATACGGATACGGTCGAGAATGTCCGGCTGCGGCTGGTTCAGCCGAATATCGCCCAGCGCGACAAGTGGCGTCCCGAGTTGCTGGGCCGCCATCTCGCGACCCTGCGCACGTTGAGCCGGCGGCCGGCTTCGGACGCGGCGCCGACCCACGTGATCTGGCCCGAAACCGCCGTGCCGTTCTTCCTCGACGGCGACCGGCAGGGAATCGCGGCGCTTGCCCGGGCGGCGCCGGCCGGCGGGGCATTGATTTCAGGGGCGCTCAGGACATCGGCCGGGCCCGGGAGCGCCGCCGGCCGGCGCCGGTTGTGGAACAGCCTCGCGGTGGTTACCGCGGACGAACGGATTGCCGGTATCTACGACAAGCACCATCTGGTTCCGTTCGGGGAATACGTCCCGCTCCGGTCGGTGTTCCGGATAGACAAGATCACGGCCGGGCGGACCGGTTTCAGTCCGGGGCCCGGACAACGGAGCATCGGCCTCCCGGGCGGACCGGCGTTCAGCCCATTGATTTGCTACGAGGCGATTTTTCCCGGCCGGGTCGTCAACGCCGCCGCCGATCGTCCCGGGTGGCTGCTGAACCTGACGAACGATGCCTGGTTCGGCGCCTCATCGGGCCCGTACCAGCACTTCGCGAGCACGCGGCTGAGGGCGGTCGAAGAGGGATTGCCGCTGGTCCGGGTGGCCAACACCGGCATTTCCGGCGTGGTCGATCCGTACGGCCGGATTGTCGTCCGTTCGAAGCTCAACCAGGCCGTGGCGCTTGACAGCAGACTGCCGGACGCCCTTTCGCCCACTTTCTATGCCGCGTGGGGCAATTGGGTTCCCCTCTCCCTGGTGCTGATCGTTCTGGCGGCGGCCGGAATCCGGAGATTTGAAAAATGACACCCGAAATCCCGTTTTTTGTTATATTATGAAAATACAAGAGAAAGCCCGCGAACCTAAGGAGCCATAACGGGTTGCCATGCCTGAGGAACGGGTTGGGCAATCCGCGGGGGGAACGAAGGGAAGCGGGCAACGTCAACAGCTCCTTAAGACACTAACGCGGGTGAAACAGACGATGCCTAGAAAACCACGTGCTAGATCGCCCAGGCTGCAGGGCGCGCCTGTCCGCCGCATCACGCGGCGCCGGGTGCCGGGGGTGGCCGATCCGGTGGATATCCATGTCGGTGGCCGGGTGCGGCTCCGCCGCACCCTGCTCGGATTGAGCCAGGAAAAGCTCGGCGAGGCGGTCGGATTGACCTTCCAGCAGATTCAAAAATACGAGCGCGGCGCGAACCGGATCGGTTCGAGCCGGTTGTACGATCTTTCCAAGGTCCTGGATGTGCCGGTGGCGTATTTCTTCGAAGAGATGCCGGGTGAGGTTCAGGACCGCCAAAGCGAGGCGGCGGGCGCCAAGAGCGGCCAGGTTCAGCCGCCGGCCGAAAAGGATCCGCTGACCCGCCGGGAAACGCTGGAACTGGTCCGGGCCTACTACAAGGTGCCGAGCCCCGCCGTTCGAAAGCGGGTATTCGAACTGGTCAAATCCCTGGCCAGGATGAGTTAGGAACCGCCATGGGCGATGGCCCATCGGAAGATGGGCCACCGCCCCTTCCCTCCCCGCCCTGACGTGCCATGACCTGCCCGGCCCTTGACGCGGCAAATAAAGCTTGCAACAAAACCGCCCACAGGTGAGGCGTCCTATCCGTTCCGATTCCAGCCGTGTTCGGCCAGTCGGGACCAGCGCCGCGCCGGGGCGGACGTTTCCATTTGGAACCGCATGAAGTTTGACATTCGGAGGTCGATCCGTGGCATCCAATTCCTATCTATTCACCAGCGAGTCCGTGTCCGAGGGGCATCCGGACAAGGTATGCGACCGAGTTTCGGATGCCGTCGTCGACACCTACCTCACCGGCGATCCCCATTCGCGGGTCGCGGTCGAAACCCTCTGCACCACCAACCGAATCGTTCTCGCCGGAGAGGTCCGGGGGCCGCAATCGATCACCCATGCGCGGCTGGAAGAGGTGGCGCGGAACGCGGTGAAGGATATCGGCTACGAGCAGGACGGGTTTCATTGGCGGGACGCCGACGTTTCGGTCTATGTGCACAACCAGTCGACGGATATCGCGCAGGGCGTCGATGCCGCGGGAAACAAGGATGAAGGGGCCGGCGACCAGGGCATCATGTTCGGCTATGCGTGCCGCGAGACCGAGGCGCTGATGCCGGCGCCGATTCATTTCTCCCACGAGATTCTCAAATCCCTGGCCGAGGCCCGCCACTCCGGCGCCGAGCCCGGCCTGGGTCCCGATTCCAAGAGCCAGGTGACGCTGCGCTACGAAGACGGAAAGCCGGTGGCGGCGACCTCGGTGGTGGTTTCGACGCAGCACGCCGAAGACCTCGACCAGGAAGCGGTCCGCGAAATCGTCCGGCCCCATGTCGTCAACGTGCTGCCCGACGGCTGGATGTGCGATGAAGACGGCTTTTACGTCAACCCGACGGGCCGGTTCGTCATCGGCGGGCCCGACGGGGATGCGGGACTGACGGGCCGGAAAATCATCGTCGACACCTACGGCGGCGCGGCTCCCCATGGCGGCGGCGCCTTCTCGGGCAAGGATCCGACCAAGGTCGACCGCTCGGCGGCGTATGCGGCGCGGTATCTGGCGAAGAACGTGGTTGCCGCGGAATTGGCGGAGCGCTGCACCATCCAGCTGGCCTACGCCATCGGCGTCTCCAAGCCGCTGTCGGTCTATGTCGACACCTCGGGCACCGGCGAAGCCGACGAGGCGAAGCTCTCCCGGGCGTTGCAGGACGTCATGGATTTGAGCCCCCGGGGAATTCGCGAACACCTCGGGCTCAGCAAGCCGATCTACGCGCGGACGGCGGCCTACGGCCACTTCGGCCGCCACCCCGATGCCGACGGCGGGTTCTCATGGGAAAAGACCGATCTGGTGGACGACCTGAAAACGGCGCTGAACGGCGGCTGACCGGCTCGCCGAGGGAGTTCCAGTTCCATGGCCGGCGGTCCGGCCACCGTCTTCGCGAGGGCCGCCGCGCCCTGATCGAGAATCGGCTGCCGGCGCTCCGGGTGTGCGACCCCGCCGCCGAGGAGCCGGTTTCCGATTTGGCATCGCTGTTTGCCGGCCCCATGCGGGGCTACTGGCTCGAGATCGGATTTGGCGCCGGCGAGCACATCGCGGCCCAGGCCCTCGCCCGCCCGGACATCGGTTTCCTCGGATGCGAGCCCTTCGTCAACGGCGTCGCCGCCCTGCTGGCGAAGATGGAGGCCGGCGACATCGCCAATATCCGGCTGTTCGACGAGGATGCGCGGCTTCTGCTGCCGCGCCTGCCGGAAGGCGTCATCGACCGGGCGTTCATACTGTTCTCCGATCCGTGGCCCAAGAAACGCCACAACAAACGGCGGTTTATTACGCCGAAGACGCTGGACGCCCTGGCCCGGATTCTGCGCCCGGGCGCCGAGCTCCGGTTCGCATCCGACGATATGAGCTATATTTCCTGGACGCTGGAGCACATGCGCCGCTGCCCGGACTTCAGCTGGCCGGCCGCCGGCCCGGCCGATTGGCGCAACCGCCCGGCCGATGCCGTCGAGACGAGATACGAACGCAAGGCGCTGGCAGAGGGGCGCCGGTGCGTCTATCTCGGTTTCCGGCGCAACTGACGCGGCGCGGGCCGGAGGACAAGCCGCAACCCGGCTAGATTTCCAATTCTTGAACCACGGAGACGGTGAGGCGGTGAGGAGCGCCGGGATTGCAACCTCTCCTCCCTCAGTTCTGCCGCAAGTCGTCATCACCGGGCAAGGACCCGGTGATCCACGTGGATGGCCGGGTCCGGGCCCGGCCATGACGCAATCATTTTATGCCGCCGCCGTTCCCTCTCCTCCCGACCTCTTTGCCTCCGTGTCTCTGTGTCTCCGTGGTGAATATCCTGGATGCCCCGAACAAGTCGGGGCATGACGGGTTTGGTATGGTGATGACGGCTTGCGGCCGTGATCGGAAAGGGCTTGAATTCGATGGGGTTTTGAGACATTTATACGCCACATTCTTGGGTGCCCTGCGATGCAGGGTAAATTCTA
>JAJECC010000046.1 GCA_022822205.1 Rhodospirillales bacterium
CCCCGAACAAGTCGGGGCATGACGGGTTTGGTATGGTGATGACGGCTTGCGGCCGTGATCGGAAAGGGCTTGAATTCGATGGGGTTTTGAGACATTTATACGCCACATTCTTGGGTGCCCTGCGATGCAGGGTAAATTCTAGGAGTGGGCCATCGGCCCACTTTTTTGGTTTTGGGCCGATGGGTTCCGCCCCCGTTGATTGGATGACGATGGATCAAGCAGGCCGTGTCGCCGAGATCGTTGCCCCGACGCTGGATGCGATGGGATACGATCTGGTGCGGGTGCGGCTCGAGGGCAGCAGGAACGTCACCTTGCAGATCATGGCCGACCGCAAGGACGAGGCGGCGATGACCGTCGACGATTGCGCCGCCATCAGCCGCGAGGTATCGGCATTGCTGGACGTCGAGGATCCGGTCGAGGGCGCCTATTCCCTGGAGGTCAGTTCGCCCGGTATCGACCGGCCGCTGGTCACGCCGGGGGATTTCGAGAGGTTCGCCGGATTTGACGCGAAATTGGAAACCCGGACGGTAATTGACGGACGGAAACGGTTCAGGGGCAAATTGGCCGGCGTCGACGGCGGACGGATTCGCCTGAGAACCGATGCCGGCGACGTCGATCTCGATTTTGAAGACATTCGGACCGCGAAGCTGTTGCTCACCGATGAGCTGATCGAAGCCGCTTCGCGGGCAAACATGTAAGCTGAAGGACGTGCCAAGGTAAGAAATGATGGCTGCCGAGATAGAAACCGAAACGGACACCACCATGTACACCCACCCGGAGCTCCTGCTGGTGGCGGACACCGTCGCGCGGGAAAAGGGGATCGACCGGGAAGAGGTGCTGGACGCCATGGAGCAGGCGATCCAGAAGGCGGGCCGGTCAAAATACGGCCAGGAGCACGATATCCGGGCGCAGATCGACCGCAAATCGGGCGAAATCAAGCTGGCGCGCTATGTCGAGGTGGTGGACGAGATCGAGAACGAAATCACTCAGGTCACCGTGGATGCCGCCAAGAGGCGGAAGGACGACGCCGAGATCGGGGAGTTTCTGGTCGATCCGCTGCCGCCCATCGATTTCGGACGGATCGCGGCCCAGACGGCCAAGCAGGTCATCGTCCAGAAGGTTCGCGAAGCCGAGCGCAAGCGGCAGTTCGCCGAGTTCAAGGACCGGGTGGGCGAGATCGTCAACGGCATGGTCAAGCGGGTCGAATTCGGCAATATCATCGTCGATCTGGGCGGCCGGGCGGAAGGCATTGTCCGCCGGGATGAATCCATTCCGCGCGAGCACTTCTCCAACGGCGACCGGGTGCGGTCGTACATCTACGATGTCCGCGAGGAATTGCGGGGACCGCAAATCTTCCTGTCCCGGAACCATCCCCAGTTCATGGTCAAGCTGTTCGCCCAGGAAGTGCCGGAAATCTACGACGGCATCATCGAAATCAAGTCGGTGGCGCGCGATCCCGGCAGCCGGGCCAAGATCGCCGTGATTTCGAGCGACTCCAGCATCGACCCCGTCGGGGCCTGCGTCGGCATGCGGGGCTCCCGCGTGCAGGCGGTGGTCGCCGAACTGCAGGGCGAGAAGATCGACATCATCTCGTGGTCCCAGGATCCGGCGACGTTCATCGTCAACGCCCTGGCGCCCGCCGAGGTGACGAAGGTGGTTCTGGACGAAGAGGCCAACCGGATCGAGGTGGTGGTTCCCGACGATCAGCTCAGCCTCGCCATCGGCCGCCGCGGACAGAACGTGCGATTGGCTTCCCAGCTTACCGGCTGGGACATCGATATCCTGACCGAGGCCGAGGAATCCGAACGCCGGACCCAGGAATTCGCCGTCCGTCTGCAACTGTTCCTGGACGCGCTCGACGTCGACGAGGTGATCGCTCAGCTGCTGGTGACCGAGGGTTTCTCGACGATCGAGGAGGTTGCGTTCGTTCCGATCGAGGAACTGGCGACCATCGAGGGATTCGATGACGAGGTCGCCGAAGAGCTTCGCGTCCGCGCGCGCGCGTATCTCGAGGAACGGGAAGCGGAGATGACCGAGCGCCGGAAAGCCGCCGGCGTGACGGATGAGTTGGCGGCGGTCGAGGGCCTGACACCCGAGATGCTGGTGGTTCTCGGTGAGGCCGGCGTGAAGACCCTGGACGATTTCGCCGATCTGGCCGCGGATGAGCTGGTCGGCATGGAGGGCGATGAGGAAAAGGGCATTCTCGAGGATTTCGGCGTCACCATGGCCTGGGCGAACGAGGTCATCATGGCCGCGCGGGCGCACTGGTTCGACGACGACGACGCGCCCGAGGCGGAGAGCGAGGGTGCGGATGAAGAGGGCGGCGATGCCGCCGAAGTTCAGGAGCCGGCGGCGGAAGCCGCGGATGGCGCCGGTCAATGAGACCGGGGCGGAACAGGCATTCGGCGGGCAAGGCCAGATTAGAGGAAATATGGCGGCAGGCGGAAAACATAGAGAGGCGGCGCGGCGGTCCAAGGCGGCCGGCGGCCGGCGGTGCCTGCTCAGCGGCGAGACGCTTCCCAGATCGCAGCTCATAAGGTTCGTCGCCGGTCCCGGCGGCGAGCTCGTTCCCGATATTGAAGAACGGCTTCCCGGCCGCGGTTTGTGGTTGCGCGCCGAGAGGGATATGATCGAGCGGGCGTGCGCCAAGAAAATCTTCTCGAGAGCGGCACGCACTCAACTAACCGTTCCGGACGGTTTGGCCGACCAGGTCGAGGCGATGGTTCGCCGAAAATGTCTGGATCTGCTCGGTTTGGCGCGGCGCGGCGGGCAGCTCGCCGGCGGCGCCCAACAGGTCCGGGAAATGTTGTCGGGCACGGGCGCGGCGCTGTTTTTGTCGGCGTCCGACGGATCCGCCGACGAGCGGGGCAGGATGAGCGCCTTGGCGCCCGGCGTGCCGGTTTGCACCCGGTTCACGTCCGCCGAACTGGGCCATGCCATCGGCCGGGAGCGCGTGGTCCATGTCGCCGTCGCCGCCAGCGGGCTCGCGGCGCGGCTGACGAACGAACTGCGGCGGCTGGCGGGCTTGTCGGCCGAAGACGGGCCGAGAGACGGGACGAGTGGTGGAACTGAAACCGCGGCCGCCTGAACGGCGCCGCACAGACGAGATTCGATACGATGACCGAGACGCAGGAAGAAAAACCGAAGAAGAAGCTCAGCCTTTCCCGACCGGGAAAACTGGAGCTGAAAAAGACCGTCGAGGGCGGTCAGGTTCGCCAGAGCTTCTCCCATGGGCGTTCCAAGGTCGTGACCGTCGAGGTCCGCAAGAAGCGGACGTTCCGGCCCGGCGATGCGGGCGGCATGACCGAGGTGAAGGAAAGCCCCGCGGCGGCGGAAGAGGTCATCACCGAAGAGCGGGACGATGCCGATGCGGTGCCGAGCGAGCCGGTTGCCGAAGAGGCGGCCAAGGCCCCGTCCAGGTCTCTCACCGATGAAGAAAAGGCGGCCCGCGCCCGGGCGCTTCAGGACGCCAAAAAGGCCGAAGAAGAGCTGCGCAACAGACCGCCCGAGCCGGAACCCGAACCGGAAGCCGAGGAAGAGGGCGCCGACGAGGCTTCCGCCGCCGAGGATGAGGAGCGCCGGGCCGAAGAAGAGGCCCGCCGGTTGGCCGAAGCCGAGGAGGAGCGTCAGCGCCAGGAGCGTGGCAAGGCCGCGGCGGAGGCCGGAATGGCCAAATTGCGGGCGCTCGAGAAGGATGGCGACGCGGAGGAGGATGGCGAGGCCCGGCCGGCCGCCAAGCGGGGCAAGGCCGCCCCGAAAAAGGCGCCAACGCCGTCCCGCCGGGGTGAACCGCGCCGGCGCGCGGGCAAGCTCACCATCGCCGAGGCCCTGGACGATTCCGAACGCACGCGGTCGCTGGCGTCCGTGCGCCGCGCCCGGGAGCGCCAGAAGAAAAAAGAGGCCGGTCCCACCGAGCATGCCAAAATCATTCGCGACGTGACGGTGCCGGAGACCATCACCGTTCAGGAACTCGCCAACCGGATGGCCGAGCGGTCCGTCGAGGTGGTCAAGACGCTGATGAAAATGGGCGTGATGGCGACCGCCAATCAGGTGATCGATGCGGATACCGCCGAGCTGGTGGTGGCGGAATACGGCCACAAGATCAAACGGGTCGCCGATTCCGACGTGGAAATCGGCCTTGGCGGCGAGGATGACCGGGAAGCTCAGCTGTTGCCCCGCTCGCCGGTGGTGACGGTGATGGGTCACGTCGATCACGGCAAGACGTCGCTGCTGGACGCCATCCGGGCCACCGACGTGGTCTCCCGCGAGGCCGGCGGCATCACCCAGCACATAGGCGCCTACGAAATCACCACCGAGAGCGGCAACAGGATCACCTTCATCGATACGCCGGGTCACGAGGCCTTCACCTCCATGCGCTCCCGGGGCGCCAGGGTTACCGATATCGTGGTTCTGGTGGTCGCCGCGGATGACGGCATCATGCCGCAAACCGTCGAAGCCATCGACCACGCCAAGGCGGCGGACGTGCCGATCATCGTCGCCATCAACAAGATCGACCGTCCCGATGCCGATCCCCACAAGGTCCGCACCCAGTTGCTCGAGCACGAGATCGTTTCCGAAGCGATGGGCGGCGATGTTCTCGATGTGGAGGTTTCGGCGGTCCAGAAGACCAATCTCGACAAGCTCGAGGAAGCGATTCTGCTGCAGGCCGAGATTCTGGACCTCAAGGCCAATCCCGACCGGACGGCCGAGGGGGCGATCGTCGAATCCCGGGTCGAAACCGGCCGCGGACCCCTGGCGACCGTTCTGGTGCAGCGCGGCACGCTCAAAGTCGGCGATATATTCATTGCCGGCGCCGAATGGGGCCGGGTCCGGTCGCTGATAGACGACCATGGTGAGGGCATCAAGGAGGCCGGACCGTCACAGCCCGTCGAAGTGGTTGGCCTGAACGCCGCGCCTCAGGCCGGCGATCAGTTCGTCGTCGTCGAGGATGAGGCCCGGGCGCGGGAGATTTCCGAGTTCCGGCAGGACAAGGAAAGGGCGGCGCGGACGGCGGTGGCGCCGCGCGGCACGCTTGAGGAAATGTTCGATGCCATCAAGGCCGGCGAAGCCAGGGAACTGCCGATCGTCATCAAGGGCGACGTCCAGGGCTCGGTCGAGGCCATCGTCGGCATGCTCGACAAACTGCCCCAGGAAGAGGTGCGTGTCTCGGTGCTGCACAGCGGCGTCGGCGGCATCAACGAATCCGACGTCACCCTCGCCGAATCCGCCGGTACGGTGGTCATCGGGTTCAATGTCCGCGCCAACAAACAGGCGCGCGACGCCGCCGAGGCCGCGGGCGTCGACATCCGTTATTACTCCGTGATCTACGATGTCGTCGACGACATGAAGAAGCTGTTGGTCGGCATGATGGCGCCGACCCTTCGCGAGGAGTTTCTCGGCAACGCCGAGGTTCGCGAGGTGTTCAACGTTTCCAAGGTCGGCCGCGTCGCCGGCTGCTACATCTCGGACGGCGTCGTCCGCCGGGGCGCCAAGGTGCGCCTGCTCCGGGACGACGTGGTTGTCCACGAGGGCAGCCTGTCGACCCTCAAGCGCTTCAAGGAAGACGTCCGCGAGGTTCAGCAGAACTACGAGTGCGGGATGTCGTTCGAGAACTACCAGGACATCAAGGAGGGCGACGTGATCGAGTGCTTTGACGTCCACGAGGAAGCGCCCGTCCTCTAACGGGCCCTTGACGGGTTAACTCATGAGCAGGGGCCGCAACAAAGGCCACGGCAACCTCGCGGGCCGGGCGCCGTCCCAGCGGCAGCTCCGGGTCGGAGAGGAATTGCGCCATGTCTTGGCCGCTGTGATGGAGCGTCATGAGCTGCACGACCCGATGCTGGCTCATATCGACGTGACGGTGACCGAGGTTCGGATCAGCCCCGATCTCAAGAACGCCACCGTGTTTGTCGCAACCATGGATCATGGCGGCGTTGACGATACCGTGGCCGCGCTTGACCGGGCATCGCCCTTTCTGCGCCGCCGAATCGGCGAACGGGTCCGGCTGCGCCATGTGCCGAGATTGCGCTTCGAAGCCGACCGTTCATTCGACGATGCGGACCGGATCGACGCGCTCCTGCACCGGATCGGCGCGCCGGCCCCCGGGCCGGAGGCGGAGGACTAGCAGCCCATGGGGCGGTCGAGGCGGCGGAAAGGCCGGCCGGTCCATGGGTGGCTGGTTCTCGACAAACCCGCCGGCATCACGTCCGCCAAGGCGGCGGGCGCGGCCAAGCGTCTTCTCGATGCGGCGAAGGTGGGTCACGGCGGCACCCTCGATCCCATGGCGACGGGCGTGCTGCCGCTGGCGTTCGGCGAGGCCACCAAGACCGCCGCCTACGTCATGGACGGCTCGAAGGCCTATACCTTCACCGTTGCCTGGGGCGAAGCGCGCTCCACGGAGGATGCCGAGGGCGATGTGACCGCGGCCAGTCCGGTCCGACCGAAGGAAGGTGCGATCCGCGGCGCAATTCCGGCGTTCATCGGCGACATCCGGCAGGTTCCGCCCGCCTTCTCGGCCATCAAGGTCGGCGGCAGGCGCGCCTACGAACTGGCCCGCGCCGACGAAACCCCGGAACTGCGCCCGAGATCGGTTCATATCGAGCGTTTGGAATTGGTTCGCATGGTGGATCGGGATCATGCCGAATTCGAGGTATCCTGCGGCAAGGGAACCTATATACGGTCCCTGGCGCGCGATCTGGCACAATCCCTGGGGACGGTCGGCCACCTGTCCGGTTTGCGCCGCACCCGGGCCGGGCCGTTTTCCGAGAAGGACGCGATTTCCCTGGATAAACTGGAAGCTTTGGGGCATATTGCCGCCGCCGAAGCCGAGCTTCGGCCGGTCGAGGACGCGCTGGACGACATCCCGGCACTTGTTCTCACCGAGGACGAAGCCCGTCGCCTGAGAAGAGGCCAACCGGTCTCGGCGTTGCAGGTGGCCCGCCGAACCCCCCTCAGTGAAATCGACCAGGGCGCGGTTGTCTGCGCCATGGCGGAGGGAAAACCGGTGGCGCTTGCGACATTCGCCGGCGGCGAGATTCGTCCGTTTCGAGTGTTGAACCTTTGATTGGAGACCATGATGTCGATTACCGCAGAGCGTAAGCAGGAGCTTATCTCCGAATACGCAACCAAGTCGGGCGATACCGGCTCGCCGGAAGTGCAAGTTGCCATTCTCAGCGAACGGATCGCCAACCTCACCGAACATCTCAAGACCCACCAGAAGGACTTCCATTCCCGCCGGGGGCTTTTGATGATGGTCGGTCAGCGCCGGCGGCTCCTGGACTATCTGAGCCGCAAGAACCGTGGCCGCTACGACGAGTTGATCGGGCGGCTTGGCCTCAGGCGTTAGAATTGCCCAAGCAATTGTGCAGGAAACCGATTGGCGCCCGTCGCCAATACCCAATGATTTTTGTTTTCGCCGGCTGCGGAGGCATGGCGCCGCCGCGGCCTGCAGCTGCTTGACGGCCCGGCAATCCGGTCGGGTCCTCGGGCTTCGGTACGTAGGCGGTTGGGGAAGAGAACGAACGTAGGAAGGAAGAGAAAGATATGTTCAAGGAGTTTAGGAAAGAGATTCAATTCGGCGGCCGGCCGCTGATCCTGGAGACCGGGAAGGTCGCCCGGCAGGCCGACGGCGCCGTGATGGCGAGTTATGGCGAGACCAAGGTGCTGTGCACCGCGGTCGGCGTCAAATCGGCCAATCCCGACGTGGACTTTTTTCCGCTGACGGTGAATTACCAGGAAAAAACCTTCGCCGCGGGGAAGATTCCCGGCGGCTTCTTCAAGCGGGAGGGGCGTCCGAGCGAAAAGGAAACGCTGACCTCGCGTCTCATCGACCGGCCCATCCGGCCCTTGTTCGCCGACGGGTTCCGCAACGAAACCCAGGTCATCACCACGGTGCTGGCCCACGATCTGGAAAACGATCCGGATATCGTTTCGATGATCGGCGCCTCCGCCGCGCTGACCATTTCGGGCCTGCCCTTCATGGGTCCCATCGGCGGCGCGCGGGTCGGTTATATCGACGGCGGGTATGTCCTTAACCCGCGTTTGGAGGAGCTCGAGAATTCGGCGCTCAACCTCGTCGTCGCCGGCACCCGCGAGGGCGTGCTGATGGTGGAATCGGAAGCCTCCGAGCTCTCCGAGGAAACCATGCTCGGCGCCGTCATGTTCGGCCACAAGGCCTACCAGGACGTGATCGACGCGATCATCGAGCTGGCCGAAGCCTGCGCCAAGGAGCCCTGGGAACTGCCCGGCGCGCCTGAAGGCGCCGAGGCGGTGTCGGCCAAGGTCCGCGACCTGGCCGAGAGCGAGCTTCGCGAGGCCTACAAGGAAACCGTCAAGAGCGAGCGCCAGGACAGGATCGCGGCGGTGAAGGAGAAGGTGGTCGCCGCTTTCGGCGAAGATGAAGCGGACGGCAGCCTTGTCGCCGGTTCGTTCAAGAGCCTGGAAAAGGACATTGTCCGCAAGGACATCCTGAACACCGGCCAGCGGATCGACGGCCGGGACGCCAGGACCGTCCGGCCCATCGAATGCGAGGTCGGCCTTTTGCCGCGGGCCCACGGCAGCGCGTTGTTCACCCGCGGCGAGACCCAGGCGCTGGTGGTCACCACCCTCGGCACCGGCCAGGACGAGCAGATCATCGACGGCCTCGACGGGGATTACCGGGAGCACTTCCTGCGCCACAACAATTTCCCGCCCTATTCGGTCGGCGAGGCCAGCTTCCGCTTGGGCCCGGGACGCCGCGAAATCGGACACGGCAAGCTCGCCTGGCGGGCGCTGAAGCCGCTTCTGCCGGAGAAGGACGACTTCCCCTACACCATTCGCGTGGTGTCCGAGATCACCGAGTCCAACGGCTCGTCGTCCATGGCGACGGTCTGCGGCTCGTCCCTGTCGATGATGGATGCCGGCGTGCCGCTGCCCAAGCCGGTGGCGGGTATCGCCATGGGGCTGATCAAGGAAGACGACGGCTTCGCGGTGCTCTCCGACATTCTCGGAGACGAGGACCACTTGGGCGACATGGACTTCAAGGTCGCGGGCACCGAGGCCGGCGTCACGTCGCTTCAGATGGACATCAAGATCACCTCGATCACCGAGGAGATCATGCAGACCGCGCTGGCCCAGGCCCGCGACGGGCGGCTCCACATTCTGGACGAAATGACCAAGGCCCTCTCGACGGCCCGCGACGGGGTCAGCGAGAATGCGCCGAGAATCACGGTTATCCAGATCAACAAGGACAAGATCCGCGAGGTCATCGGCCCCGGCGGCAAGGTTATCCGGGAGATCTGCGAGGAGACCGGCGCCAAGATCGACATCGAGGACGACGGCACGGTCAAGGTGGCGGCGGTGGACGAACAGGCGTCCGAGGCCGCGATCCAGAGGATCAAGGGCATCACCGCCGAGCCGGAAGTGGGCGAAATCTACACCGGCAAGGTGGTCAAGACCGTCGACTTCGGCGCCTTCGTGAACTTCATGGGCGCCAAGGACGGCCTGGTTCACATTTCGGAACTGGCGCCGCACCGGGTCGGCAAGACCACCGACATCGTCAATGTGGGCGACGAGGTGAAGGTCAAGCTCATCGGGATCGACGACCGGGGCAAGGTGAAGCTGTCGCTGAAGGCGGTGGATCAGGCGACCGGCGAGGAGATCATCGGCGACGAGAAGCAGGCCAGCGCCGGCTAGCATTAAATCCGGAAGAACGGGCGCGCGAAGAATCCATCGGGATTTTTCCCGCGTCCGTTCGTCTTTTGCGATTTAGGTACATATAATAAAGGGTAAGGAACGAACACGTTCCGATGCCGGCGTTCCGGGAGCGGGGCGGCGGCATGTGCTACTTGAGGCAAGCGGCGGCGCTTCGGCGCCGGATGAATTGAGAAAGCGACGTAGATGACCACGCAATCTGCCGCCACATCGGCCAACGATCTTCCCTTCGGCGAGCGGAACAGCTTCGATTACGAGGACCTGCTGGCCTGCGGGCGGGGCGAGCTGTTCGGACCCGGGAACGCGCAGCTGCCGGCGCCCCCGATGCTGATGTTCGACCGGATCACCTCCATCACCGCGGACGGCGGTCAATACGGCAAGGGCCAAATTGTCGCCGAACTCGACGTGAAGCCGGATCTCTGGTTTTTCGGCTGCCATTTCGAGGGCGACCCGGTCATGCCGGGATGCCTGGGCCTCGATGCGCTCTGGCAGATGGTCGGGTTTTACGTCGCCTGGACCGGCGCGCCGGGCCGCGGCCGGGCGCTCGGCGTCGGCGAGGTCAAGTTTACCGGCCAGGTGACCCCGGCGGCCAGGCTGGTCACCTATACGGTCGATATCCGCCGGGTGCTGGCCCGTCAGGTGGCCATCGGATTCGCCACCGGCACCATGGCCGTCGACGGCGAAATTGTTTACGAGGCGGACGGGCTGCGCGCCGGCACGTTCACCTCGACGGACGACATGTAACGGAGGAATTCCGTGAGAAGAGCAGTCATCACAGGCATCGGCATCGTCTCCTCCATCGGGAGCAACAAGGAAGAAGTCCGGGACTCGCTCCGCGACGGCAGATCGGGCATCAGTTTCGCGCCCGAGTACAAGGAACTCGGCTTCCGGTCCCAGGTTCACGGCGCGCCCGATATCGACCTCGGCGAGGCCATCGACCGCAAGCTGAAACGCTTCATGGGCGACGGCGCGGCGTTCAACTACGTGGCGATGGTCGAGGCCATCGCCGATTCCGGCCTCGAGCAGGGCGATGTCTCCAATGAGCGGACCGGCCTGATCATGGGGTCCGGCGGCCCGTCGACCATGAACCTCATCCAGTCCGCCGATACGGCGCGGGAGAAGAGCCCGAAACGGGTCGGCCCCTATATGGTGCCCCGCGCCATGTCGTCGACCAACTCCGCGACGCTCGCCACCCCGTTCGGCATCAGGGGCGTGAACTACTCCATCAGCTCGGCCTGCTCGACCAGCGCCCACTGCATCGGCAACGCGGCCGAAATGATCCAGTGGGACAAGCAGGACGTCGTGTTCGCCGGCGGCGGCGAGGAGCTCCACTGGTCCCTGTCGGTGCTGTTCGACGCCATGCCGGCATTGTCGTCCAAGTACAACGACACGCCCGAGAAGGCCTCGCGGGCGTTCGACGCCAACCGGGACGGGTTCGTCATCGCCGGCGGCGGCGGCGTGGTGGTGGTCGAGGAACTCGAGCACGCCAAGGCCCGCGGCGCCAAGATCTACGCCGAAATCGCCGGCTACGGCGCGACGTCCGACGGTCACGACATGGTTCAGCCGTCCGGCGAGGGCGCGGTCCGGTGCATGCGGATGGCCATGTCCACCGTCGACCA
>JAJECC010000099.1 GCA_022822205.1 Rhodospirillales bacterium
GAAGTCTAATAACTGCCGGGACGTGACGGTGCTGGTGGTTACCAGAAACATCACCACCAGCACCAACGCGGGGGCGTGGCAAACGGGCCTCGCCGCGTCACTCGGTTTGCCGAACATTGGGAAACGCGTTCCCGGTCCCGCCGCCTATTGGGTCCAGAAGCTGCGCGACGTCTTTTCGTGCTTGGCCGCCAGTTCCTTCATCATGTCGTAGACCGCCCGCGCCGGCAGGCCCTTCTTTTCCAGTTTGGCGATTTGGGCTTCGGCGACCTTGGCTCCGATCGCACGGAACTTTGCGTCCTCTTCCTTGGATAGCCGCACCGGCGTCATACCGGCTTTCATCATGATGCCCTTGCCGATGGGGTCGAGCTTGTCCCATTCGTGGCCGACTTCCTTTTCGACGCCGACGAAAGACTGATCGACCTTGGCGCGGGCACCCGCCGACAGGCCGTCATAGGACTTCTTGTTCATGCAGATGCAGAAGCTGGCGACATAGGAATACATCTCGGTGGAGTACTTGGTCACCGGCCCCATGCCGAAGGCAATGCCGGCTCCGCCGTAGTCGGTCCAGGCGCCGTCAATCGAGCCTTTCTGCATGTTGTCGACGATCTGGGTCGGCGGCATGCCGACGGGCGTGCCGCCGAGGGCGGCCACGAATTCCTTGATGGTCGCCGAAGCGAACCGGAGCCGCATGCCTTTCACGTCGCTTACCGAACGGATTGCTTTCTTGGCCGTGTGAATGTTCCCCGGCTGATGGGTCATCAGCAGGAGCGGTTGCACCCCCTTATGCTCGGGCGCCAAATACTTGGATTTGAGCGCCGGGTCATTGAGCACCTTGGCGCCAACCTCGGCGCTCGCCACCATATAGGGCAGATTGGAAATCTCCGACAGCGGGAAGCGCCCCGGCGTGAAACCGTGAACCAGCCACGTGATGTCGGCCTGCCCGCGCCGTGCAATATCGTAGTATTTGGGCGGCGGGCCCAGCTGTCCGCCGGGGAAGATGGTGAACTTCAATTCGCCCCCGGTCCCGGATTCTATCTTCTTCGACCAGTTGGCGATCCACTGGGACACCGAATGCTTTGGGGTGACGAAATGTGCGATTTTCAGATCGGCGGCGGTTGCCTGGCCGGCGCCGAGGGCCGCCACTGCGGCGGATGCGAGAACGAATTTCCTGAACATGGTCCTGACCTCCCTGTTGCGCGTGCTTTTCGTGTGCGGGTCGTAGCGGAAAGCATAGGCGGAATGTTCCGCCTGAACCAAGGGATTTGACCAAATTATTTTGGGCGGTTGCCCACCGGACAGGCTCAGACGGGTATCACGACCAGTTCCTTGCGCGGCGTCCCGCCGCGGTAGCGTCCGATATACTCATCCGGGTCGATGGGAATGCCGGAGATGTTTTTCTTGTAGGCCTCGGTCTCGAAATAGCCCAGGAACTCCGCCTCGGTATCGAAATTGACGCAGTTCATTTCCGCCCAATTTCCATCCGGGTCCTCGTAATAGAAGCTGGTGCTGACACCGTGATTCCAGGTCTGGGACGGAGTGATGCCGGCTGCCTTGAGGAGCTCGTAGCGATCGAACAACTCGTCGAAGCTGGCGTGGGCCATCTGAAAATGATGCATGCCCGGATCCGTGCCGGGCGTATCGACGGTGCCGTCCACCTCGAAGATGCCGAGTATCTGCGTGTAGGGATAGGAGCCGGTGAGCTTGAAGAAGGCAATTTGCTGGGACTTGGTCCACGACGCTTTCTCCGGCCGGCCGCGGGTGAAAAACGGCTCGGTCGCCAGCGCGGTGATGTACCAATCCCGCATGACGTCGAACCGGCCGGTCTTCAGGACCAGTTCGCTGACGGATGGAACCGGAATATTTGGCTGGTTGTCGGCCATTTCGTGTCTCCCCTGGCTCTACCGGATCGGCCGGCCGCGTAGTGCGGCGGCGGCCCTGAGAATAGCATCGCAATCGATTTCAAAGTGAGCATAAAGATCGTCGATGGTGCCGGTTTGCCCGAAATGCTCGACGCCCAGCGCCGATGTCCGATGTCCGCGAACGCCGCCCAGCCAGGAAAGCGCCGCCGGGTGTCCGTCGTGAACCGTAAGCAGATGGGCATGTCCCGGAATTCCGGCCAGCAGCCGCTCGACATGGCATTCGGCGGTTGCCGCGCCGCGGCGCCGCGCCCGTTGCGCCGCCTGCCAGCCCGCATTGAGGCGGTCGGCGGACGTCACGGCGAGGACGCCCATGTCCCGGAAATGCTCCGCCGCCATGCCCGCCGCGGTCATCGCTTCCGGCGCCACGACACCCTGATAGGCGATGATCAACTCGCAATTGGGACCGGGACGCCTCAGCCAATAGGCGCCATTGATCAGGTCGTCTTTCTGGCCGTTGGAGAACTCTCTCACCGGTTGCTCCAGTTTGCGCGTCGAGCAACGGAGATAGACCGAGCCGCCGGTGTGATCCCGAAGCCATGTGGCGGGATCCGGATCGCCCGCGCCGTCGCGCTGCATGTAGTCGAACGACCATTCCATGATCGTCCGGAGCTCGTCCACGAAGGCGGGCTCGAACGCGGCCAGACCGTCCTGCGCCATGCCGATCAGCGGTGTGCCGATGGATTGGTGGGCGCCCCCCTCCGGCGCCAGCGTGACCCCGGACGGGGTGGCCACCAGCAGGAAACGGGCATCCTGGTAGCAGGCATAGTTCAGCGCATCGAGCCCTCGGGCAATGAACGGATCATAGAGAGTGCCGATAGGCAGCAGCCGTTCGCCGAACAGCGAATGGGACAACCCGGCGGCGGCCAAGGCGAGGAACAGGTTGTTTTCGGCGATCCCCAATTCGATATGCTGACCGCCGGGATCGAAACTCCACTTTTGGCCGCTGACCACCTTTTCCTGGCGGAAGGTATCGCCGATGGTCTCCGCGGCGAACAGATTCCGCTGATTGATCCACGGTCCGAGGTTGGTCGATACGCTGACATCCGGCGACAGGGTCACGATCCGGTCCGCGTAAGGCTCGTCGGAGCGGCCGATTTCGTTGAGGATCCTGCCGAACCCTTCCTGGGTCGAGGCAGGGCCGGCCGGGGTTTCGGGCAGCGCGGGAACCGGAACGGGTTTTGCCGATGCGCGGCGATTGCGGCCGGCGTTGAACGGCGCCGCGTCCAGGAAGGCCTCGAAATCGGCCGCCGAAATGTCGATCCCCTCCCGGGGTTCCCATTCATGCCCCGGACGGACGCCCATGGTCTTTTGGAAGCCGGCCATCTGATCCGGCGTTAGAATGCCGGCGTGGTTGTCCTTGTGGCCGGCGAGAGGCAGTCCCCATCCCTTGATGGTATAGGCGATGAAGCACACCGGACGGTCGTGATCGATTGCGGCGAAGGTATCGATCAGGGTCGGCAGGCAGTGGCCGCCGAGGGTCTCCATCAGTTCGGCCAGTTCCGCGTCGGACCGGCGGGAAACGAGGGCGACGGCATCTTCATCGTTCGAGAAGTCGTCGAGCAGCCGTTCCCGCCATGCGGCGCCTCCCTGATAGGTCAGCGCCGAATAGAGGGGATTGGGGCAGTCGTCGATCCATTGGCGCAGCGTTTCGCCGCCGGGTTCGGCGAAGGCGGCCCGCTGCAATGCTCCGTATTTCAGGGTGACCACGTCCCAGTCGAACGCGGCGAACGTCTTCTCGATCCGGCTGTAGATCCCTTCGTGAACGATTCCGTCCAGGCTCTGGCGGTTATAGTCGATGACCCACCAGGTGTTGCGGAGTTCGTGTTTCCACCCTTCCAGCAGGCACTCGTAGATATTGCCCTCGTCCAGTTCCGCGTCGCCCACCAGGGCGATCATCCGGCCCGGTTTCAGCGAGCGGCCCCAGTCCTTGGCCCGGATGTAATCCTGGATCATGGAGGCGAATGCGGTCATCGCCGCCCCAAGGCCCACCGACCCGGTTGAGAAATCCACGTCGTCCGTGTCCTTGGTCCGGGACGGATATGCCTGGGCGCCGCCGAAGGCGCGGAAGTTCTCCAGCTTGTCCAGGCTTTGATTGCCGAGCAGGTATTGGATGGCATGAAACACCGGCGCGGCGTGGGGCTTCACGGCGACCCGGTCCTCGGGCCGGAGCTGGGAGAAATAGAGCGCCGTCATGATCGACACCATGGACGCGCAGGACGCCTGGTGGCCGCCGACCTTGAGGCCGTCCCCATTGGGGCGAAGGTGATTGGCATTGTGGATCATCCAGGCGGAGAGCCACAGAATCTTGCGCTGAAGCTCCTCCAGGACGATCTCCGGGCCCGGTTGGCCGGTGCGGGTTCGGCGGGGACCGATCATCTGCATGACCCGACAAAATTGCCAGGATTCGCAAAAAATATCATTGCGAACTATGCGCCTGGAGATGCCAGGATTGGATGATTCGATTAGCAAAAAGGTACAAAACGGCATAAAATGCCAATTATGGAACTGGATGCGATTGATGCGCGAATCCTCACCGAGCTTCAATCCGATGGCGGCCTGACCAACGCGGAACTGGCCGAACGGGTGGGGTTGTCGCCGTCCCCTTGCCTTCGCCGGGTGAAACTTCTCACCGATGCCGGGGTCATCAAGAAGCGGGTTGCGCTGGTGGACGGCAACGCCATCGATCTGAAGGTCAGCGTCTTCATTCACGTCACCCTGGAAAAGCAGATCGAAGAGAACCTGTCCGCGTTCGAGGCGGCCGTCGAGGCGCGGCCCGAGGTGGTCGAGTGCTATCTCATGACGGGTGAGTCCGATTACCTCCTGCGGGTGGTGGTCCCCGACCTAGAGGCCTACGAGCGGTTTCTGATGGAGCATTTGACCCGCATACCCGGCGTCTCCAACATCAAATCCTCCTTCGCCCTCAATCAGGTGAAATATTCCACCGCCCTGCCGCTCGATCATCTGCTTGATCCCCGGTCTTGAACATTCGGCGAATCTCGGGCGTATAGAACCGCGACGTCACAGGGGAGAGGCACATGGCGGCAAAAGCAAGGCCCGGCGGCAAGGCGCCCGACTTCACGCTGCCCGGCGACGGCGGCGGGTCGGTGACGCTGTCGGAACTTCGCGGCAGGAAGGTGGTGCTCTACTTCTATCCCAAGGACGACACGCCCGGCTGAACCCGGGAAGCCTCCGAGTTCCGTGACGAACTCCAAGCGTTTTCCAAGGCGGGCGCCGAGATCATCGGCATCTCCAAGGACAGCGTCGCCAAGCACGACAAATTCAAGGCCAGGCACAAATTGAATTTCACCCTGCTCTCGGACGAAGAGGGCAGGGTGTGCGACGCCTACGGCGCCTGGGTCGAGAAGTCCATGTACGGCAGGAAGTACATGGGAATCGACCGGTCCACCTTCCTGATCGATGAGACCGGAACCCTCAAATCCGAGTGGCGGAAGGTCAAGGTGAAGGGGCACGTGGCCGAAGTGCTGGCCGCGGTCCAGGCCCTATGACCCGCGCGACCGTGGTGGCTGTCGGGCCCGGCGACGGCGGGTTCCTGACGGGGAAGGGCGCCGGGATCATCGCCGGGGCGGACGTGATTGCCGGTTTCGAGACCGTGCTCGGGACCGCCCGGCCTCACGCCAAGCCGGGGGCCGAGATTCTCTCCATGAATTACCCCAACCAGGAGGCGCAGCTCGATCTGGCGGCGGCGCGCGCCGCGGACGGAAAGACCGTCGTGGTCTGCGCCTGGGGGGATCTCAACGTATCGTGCAACGAACTCCTCGACCGGATTCGCCAACGCATCGACGAGGTCGAGCTGGTGCCCGGCATCAGCTGCATTCAGATTGCCGCGGCGCGCTCGGGGATCGCCATGGAGCAGTCCCTCTTCGTCACGTTGCACCGGCGCTACGGCCACGAGGAACAGCTCGACGATCTGATCCACTACCTCAAGGAGGCGCGGCGGAACGTCATCTGCCTGCCGCGCCCCTTCGACATCATGCCGGCGGCCCTGTGCCGGCGGCTGATGGAAGCCGGGATCGATGGGGCCCGCGCCGTGACCGTGCATCAGCGCCTCACCTTCGACGATGAGAGCTCCGCCGATACCGCCATCGCGGATTGCGCGGAAACCGGCGACGGGGATTACAGCGACCTCACCGTGATGGTGTTCCCCAAGCCCTGACCCGTTTTCCCCCTACGCCGTCCAATGCACCATGGGCAGGCCGGCGACCGGGCTTTCGAAGTAGGGGATCCGGGTGCCGCGCAGGCTGCCGATATAGCAGGTCCTGAGGCCGGTCCCGCCGAAGGTGACGCTGGCGAACCACGGCGCGACGGTGCCCGAGGCGGCCAGCATATCGTCGGCCGTGACCTCGTCGGCGCGGAACCTGGCTTCCAGCCGGGCGGTGGCCGCTTCGTCACAATCGTTGAGGATCTCCAGGTACTCGCCGTCCGGGGTGATGGCGAAGATGATGTCGGCCATGATCAGCGTGCCCCAGAGATTGCCGAAGGCATCGAAGGCGATCCCGTCGATGAACCCGCCGGGGCCGAGTTTCGAGGGGCCGAACACCTCCCGGCCGGAGAGCGACCCGTCCGCCGCCACCTTCATCCTGGAGACCCGCTGGCCCGTGGTCTCGGCGATGTAGAGATACTCCTCGTTCGCATCCAGGCGGATTTCGTTGGTGAAGGCGAGCCCGTCGGTGACGATACGGAGGCCCGTCTCGTCGGCCAGCGCCACGAAGCCGTCGGCCACATTGGGGCTCATGGCTTCCATCCAGTTCCTGATCCGGGTCGACACGGTGAGCCACAAACGGTCCTTGGAATCCCGCAGCACGAAATTCACCTTGCCGATGGGCGCGCCGTCGATGGAGTCGTAGAGAAGTTTGGTCTCGCCGGTGTCCCGGTCCATGACTTCCAGCACATCGGTGCCGAAATTGGAGATGTAAATTTCCTTGTTCCTGCCGAAGGCGAGGCCGTTGGGAAGCGTGCCCTCGGTGAACCGGGTTGCGTCATCGCCGGCCCCCTCGAAGGCCGCCGCCTGGGTCTGGGTGACGATGGCCTGCGACCCGTCGGGCGCTATCCGCACCACCCCGCCCCGGGCGTCCGCCGACCAGAGCGTACCGTCCGGCTCGGCCAGGATGCATTCCGGGCGCTGCAACCCCTCGCCGATATAATCGAGGTCCGCCGGGTCGACCCGAAAACCGGCAAGGGGGTTATCCGTCACGCTTCGTCTCCCTGAGAAGCCAGTTGAACACCAGTACGGCGTGGCTACGTCTCAGACGCCACCGGCGGAAGGACCAAGTCGCCGAACTAGTCTGTTCGCTCACCACTGCCGATGGGAACAAAGAAGTTCAGGCCGGCTGAGAACTTCGTCCCGTCGGGAGATATGCCCGCATAGCTGACGCTGACCCACTCGGTCGGTTCCAAGTTCTACTGCCGTGATTGATCCAGAGCTTTTCGAATCATCGTTGTCACGGCGGCGACTCCTTCCATTTCCCACACATCCACTAGCAACTCGCTATCGGTATGCACTCGGTTCGGCACGAACTTCAAAGTCGATGCATCGTGCACCGACAACCCCTCAGATTCCTCAACTTCGCTGAATTCCAAGGGAAGAATAACTCTGACAGACCGACGCATCGGCATCAGTTCAGCAAAGAATTCTGGCCCGTAACAGCACACCGACTTGCGCTCAATCACTTCGATCACCTCGGCAAGTCCTTGAATCGATGCTCGAATCTCATCCAGCATTTGCCTAATTGCCCCGTTCATCTCTAAGTCCGTAGCACTTTGCTCCGCTGCGCGTTCCCTGAGATCGCGAACGTCCGCCGCCTGAATGCTTTGTGCATCGGCTTCATGGTGCGGCCATATCTCAAGCGCTCGAGTCGCTAGCCGGTTTCCGCGCGCCTCAATTTCCGTAGCCGACCAGTGCGGTTGATCTCTGACGTCTTCGTTCAGCCGCACAGCACTCTGTCGGAACCCGCCTTCCACTGACCTCTTCTCTTCGAACGGCCGGTTTGAATAGGTGCTGTTGTACGCCGTTAGCGTTAAATTTCCCAACCGGTGCAAATAGGCTTCATGACATTCGGCCCAATTCGAACCCAGCATCTCCTGCCACTGTGGTGCACCGTTGATCTCTTGGGGCATAATATGTTCGATTGAGTACTTTTGAACCGGACTCGGCTCTTGGTATCCCGCGTTCTCCAGCCGGTCGAGTATGTGTTTACAGACCCGCAATCCGTAAAGGTCGTGTTCCTTCAAGCCTCTCCTGAATTCTTCGTCGCTTGGAAATCGGTTGTTACCCCTCAGCCGTGCTAATGCGACCTGCAACGACTCGAAAACCGAATCGGAATCTAGATCGTGCGCGATGCGTGCGAAGACGGACCAATAACCCCGCGTTTGCAGCCCCAATACTGCACGGCGCAGGAGGTAGCTTTCGATCAACTCCACCGCGCGGACAAACTCATCTTGAGAAGGCGAACCTCCTTCATGATATGCATAGAGTCGCATGATCAATAGCCCCTGGGTTGTATTCAAGGACCGCATGTGGCTCATGGCCTCCCCAAGCCATGGACGCATCATTGGCGCGGTTCCAAGAAACGACGCGTATGTGCGGGCGACTCGAGCCATGTCTACCAGCAACTCCTCCAACGGTAGTTCCCTGTCGCGGTTCCTGAATGTCTTGAATTCTCCGTAGACACGATCCAAGCGTATTTGCTGCGTCAATCCCTGTTTCAGCGCCATGTAGTCGCGCAGAAACCAGTCCATCGCGTTTTCTGAGGTGCGGAAGAACGACTCAATTCTGCTCCAATATTCGTCGTAAAGCCGCGTTTGCTCTGACTCGCTGATGCCCATCAGGAGAAAGTTCCGGACCAAATCACTTTGGCGCAAGTCAATACCGGTCGAATTCATGCTTTCAAACACGAGTTGCGGGTTGTCGATGCCTTGATCAAGTGTAACGTCAACAATGTTCAGACGAGCAATTCCCCGATATACATCTTCTGGGTTGCAGGAGGGGTGTCGCAGGGTAGATCGGAAGTACTCGTAGGCCTCGACAAGCAACTCTGAGTATTCGCCTCCGAGTTCGGATGATCCCTGTCCGGAGATCAATTCCTGGAGCGTGGCATTGTCTTTACGACGCAGTACAAGTTTGTACCGTCTCTGACCAGATTCGTGGCGGTTCATCAGGTAGTAGTCATCAATTTTTGCGGCCGTTGGACCATCATCGCCACCAGACCATTTCTTCTCGTTGATATGGTCGCGTAATGCGATCATGAGCAAAGTTAACGTTGTCAGTCGTTGCTGCCCATCGATCAGCAACCAGCTCTGAAAAGCGGCGCTCGACAAGCCGGCTTCGATATAGACGATCGATCCCATGAAATGTGCGCCATCGGCTCTTCCGCCAGTCGCACCCCCTATGTCCCGCCACAACTGCTCACACTGCTCACGGGTCCAACTGAAGTCCCGTTGGAAAACGGGAATGATGAACTGCCTGTTACCGTTGATTATGTCCGTAAATGGTCGGTTGATTGCTTTCATAACTGATCCGTCATTTTTCCTTTGCGAATTCCGATCCACATGACCGAATGCACCGCCGCATTTGACAACCACGAGTTGGTCGGCGCGCAGTCTCTCAGCGCTGCTTACTGAATCTGTCTGTCGAGTTGGCCAACTGGCCATTGCCGAGCGGACCCACTCCAAGCCCACTGGATTCCATGTCCGAGCCCAAGAACAGCCTGCTGATGCCCGTTATCCTCCATCAACCCCGCGACAAAAGCCTGCGGCTATTTTCTTGAGGTTGCTGGTCCCATCGGCCGGGTTCCAGGGAATGCGGGCGGCACGCTCAGGTCTCCGGCACTGATTCAAAAGCGAAGTTGCCGTCAGCAACAGAAGGGCCGGAACGGCGCAGAGGGCGCGAAGATTGTTGCTGTTCATCCGCAGAATCCCGATGAACCGTGTTCCGTGAAAACCTAGCCCAGCCGGGATAGGGCATAAAGATTTAATTCCACCGGCCGGCGCAGGGCGTCCGCCGACCGGAGCGGATCGTCCGGGTCGACCCGAAAACCGGCGAGGGGGTTATCCGTCACGCTTCGTCTCCCTGAGAAGCCAGTTGAAGACCAGTACGGCGATCACCGCGCCGACGATCTGGGCAATGATGAAGGCCGGCGCGTCGACGGGACGGATACCGGAGAAGGTGTCGGTGAACGCCCGGGCGACGGTCACCGCCGGGTTGGCGAACGAGGTGGAGGCGGTAAACCAGTAGGCGGCCGTGATGTAGAGGCCGACCGCCCAGGCGACGGCCTCGGGCCGGAATTTGATCGTGCCGAAAATGGCGGCCAGCAGTCCGAACGCCGCGACCGCTTCGGCGAACCACTGGTCCGGGCCGGTGCGCGCTTTCTGGGAGACCTGCCACAGCGCCTCGCCGAACATGGCGTGGGCCGCCAGCATCCCGGCGAGGCCGCCAAGCAGCTGGACGAGGATATAGGCGGCCGCCAGGCCGGCGCCGATTTCGCGGCGCAGCCAAAATGCGATGGTCACGGCCGGGTTGAAGTGGGCGCCGGAGACGGGTCCGAAGACGAGAATGATCACCACCAGGATGGCGCCGGTGGGAATGGTGTTGCCCAACAACGCGAGCGCGACGTTCCCGCCGGCCAGCCGCTCGGCCATGATGCCCGACCCGATCACGGTTGCCAGCAGAAAGGCGGTGCCCAGCCACTCGGCTGCGAGGCGTCGGGAGGCGGCGTAGGCGTTCATTATTCGGCGGGCGCCTGCTCGGGCGCGGCGGTATTTCCGGCCGGCAGCAAAAAGGTGATGACCGAGCACGCCGCGAGCATGGCGGCCGACCCGATCAGGCAGGCCGTCACCCCGCCCCATTGATAGAGAAGACCGGACAACAGCGTCCCCATCAGCCGCCCGCCCGCATTGGCCGCGTAATAGAAGCCCACATCCTCGGCGGCCTTCCTCGATCCCGCATAGGCCAGGATCAGATAGGAATGGAGCGACGAGTTGACGGCGAACGGCACCCCGAAGACGGCGAGCCCGACGACGATTACCCAGGCGGGCGGGACCGGCAGCGCATCCGGCATGGCGGCCAGGATGGCGAGGATCACCGGCACCGCGGTAAGAAGTATCACCCACAGCCGGGCTTCGGGGACCTCGCGGGAGAGGCCGTCCTCGCTCCGCCGGATCAGCGACGGGGCGGCCGCCTGAACGCCGCCGTAGACGATGGTCCAAACGGCGAGGTAGGCGCCCACCTCCCAGAAACTCCAGCCGCCGGCATAGAGGAACACCGGCACCCCGACGACGAACCACACGTCCCGGGCGCCGAACAGGAAGATCCGCGCGCCGGCGAGGATGTTGACCCCGGCGGACTTGGAGAACAGCTCCTTGACGCTCGCCGATGAGCCCGCCGCGCCGAGGCGGGCGGGGAGCGAGACGAAGGCGGCGATCAGGATGATCCCCAGCATGGCCGCCATGGCCCACAGCGCCGGTTGGAAGCCGACGACCTCCAGCGCCAGGCCGCCGACGAAAAAACCGGCGCCCTTCATGGCGTTCTTGGAGCCGGTGAACCACGCCACCCATCTGAACAGCTGGCCGCTGCCCTCGGCGGACGTGATCTTGATCGCCGATTTGGAGGCGGTCTTGGTGATGTCCTTGGCGACCCCGGCAATGCCCTGCGCCGCCACCACCCAGATGACGCTCGCCGCCGCGCCCCAGCCGGGGTCGAGCGCCGAGAGGAACAGCAGACCGCCGATTTGCAGGGCCAGTCCCGCCGACAGCATCCGGGTGATCCCAAACCGGGACGCGAGCCACCCGCCGCCGAGATTGGCGAAGATGCCGGCGGTTTCGTAGAGCAGGAACAGGAAGGCGAGGGTGAAGGGCGAGTAGCCGAGATTGAAGAAGTGCAGCAGGACCAGCATCCGGAGCGCGCCGTCCGTCAGGGTGAACCCCCAGTAGGACGCGGTGACGATCAGGTAGTTGCGGGCGCCGTTCATCGGTTCAGCGACTCCCGGACCATATTGGCGAGATCGATCATCCGGCACGCATAGCCCATCTCGTTGTCGTACCACGCATAGACCTTGAGGAGCGTGCCGTCGGTGACCATGGTGGACGGGGCATCGACGACGGCGCTTCGCGTGTCGTTGGCGTAGTCCGCCGACACCAGGGGCCGCCGCTCGATGCCGAGGACCCCGGCGAGCGGCCCGGCGGCGGCCTCTTCGAACAGCGCGTTCACGTCGTCTTCGGCGGCCGGGTTCTCCACCTCGAAGACGCAGTCGGTCAGGCTGGCGTTCAGCACGGGTGCGCGCACCGCGTGGCCATCGAGCCTGCCCTCGAGCTCCGGGTAGATCAGCGCGATGGCGGTGGCGCTTCCGGTGGTGGTCGGCTGCAGGGACAGCATGGCGGAGCGCGCCCGGCGCAGATCCTCGTGCGGCGCGTCGGCGACCACATTGGTGTTGGTCGGGTCGTGGATGGTGGTGATCTGGCCGTGCCTGATGCCGAAATTCTCATGCACCACCTTGACCACCGGGGCCAGGCAATTGGTGGTGCACGACGCCGCGGTCAGCAGGTCGTGTTCGTCCGGTTCATAGAGGCCGTCATTGACCCCGACGACGATATTGAGGGCCTTCTCGTCCTTCACCGGCGCGGCGACGATCACCTTCTTCACGCCCCGGTCGAAATAGGGCTGCAGCAGCTCCGGCGTGCGGAACCTGCCGGTGCACTCCAGAACGATATCGCAGCCCAAATCCCCCCAGGGCACGGCGGCCGGGTCGGCCTCGTCCGTGAACCCCATGCGGCGGTTGTCGACGGTGACGGCGTCCCCGGCGGCATCGAAGTCGGCCCGCCAACGGCCGTGGACACTGTCGAACTCCAACAGATGCGCCGTCGTTTCGGCGCCGCCCGTCACCTCGTTCAAGTGGGCGACTTCGATTCCGTTCGGGCCCCGGGTGTCGGAAGCGTCGCGGACCACGCCGCCCAAGGCGTCGCGCAGGGCAAGACGCCCGATCCGTCCCATGCCGTTGATGCCGAGCGCCATGTTCGTTTCTTCCTCTCCCTCTCCCTTTCCCCGGCTCCTATGCGGCGCCCAGGACCTCGTCGAGCAGCGGCGCGCACAGTTCCGGCCGTCCGCCGCAGCAATCCTCCATCAGGAATCCGACCACATCCCGAAGGCTTTCGAGGGAAGCGGCGTAGCGGACGCTGCGCCCCTCGCGCCTCGAGGCGACCAGTCCCGCCCGGTCGAGGATGGCGAGGTTGGCCGACATGGTGTTCTGGCGCACCGCCAGCCGTTCGGCGATTTCGCCGGCCGCGAGGCCATTGGGCCCGGCGGCGACCAGCAGCCGGAGCGCGTCCAAACGGGTTTCCTGCGACAGCGCCGCAAAGGCGGCGAGAGCCTGATTTTTATCCATAATTCATGATATCCCGATATCTTGAACAATCAAGCCGCGTTTTCGCGGCATGGACATTTATGGACATTCATGGACATTCATGGACAAAAACGGACATTTCCCAACCTGCCGGGGCGGGCGCCGGCACCTGTCCATCTTTGATATGTGCGTTCCGGCGCGGGCCGCAACCGCCGTTATTCGGCGTCCTGGTCCCGGAAACCCCCGACCTCGAAGCTGCTGCCGGTGACGTGGGGCGTCTCGGCGGCGCGCCGCCGGACGAACCGCCGGGGCATCAGGGCGTTGATGTCGGGATAGCGCCCGGGGTCGAGGTCCGCGTCCTTCACCCCCGGATAGTCGGCGGCGTAGCGATAGGCGCGGAACACCATGTTGTTGGTGCCGAAGACGCCGTGGTCGTAATAGAACGGCGAGTGGAACTCCCACACCATGTCGCCGTCGCGGGTGACCTCGAACAAGCGGCCCTTGAGCGACTCGCAGATCAGCGTCGTGCCGCCCGGCAGCCGCTGGGCGCCCGAACAAATGAAGCTGTTGAAGTCGAAGGGCGGGTCGTCCTTGTACTCCCATTCGATCTCGTTGGTCTTGGGGTTGACCTCGATGACGCGGGAGAAATCGATGGTGGTGTAGACCCGGTGGGCGCCATTGTCGAACAGCAGGATGTTGCCGTTCTCGAGCAGCGTCGGGTTGTGCTGGCCGGCGATCTCGCCGGGGCCCCAGCGCCAGATGATGTCGCCGGACGCCCGGTCGATGATGGCGATCGTGTTGATGAGGCGGAAGCTGACCAGCAGGTTGCCGTCGGGCAGCATGGTGATGGCGTTGAGGTTGGTCCATCGGTCCCGGGGATGCAGCGGCCCCAGAATGTCGATCTCCACATCGAGATGATCGAAAGAGCGCCACTCCCAGAGCACCTCTTTGGTTTCCCGGTCGATTTCCTGGATGGCTTCGCCCCACATGACGCCGTTGAGCTCGGTGCCCGGCTGACCGCCCTGGACCTTCTTCGCGATATCGTCGGGCACCGCGCGCCACTGGGCGATCATCAGGTTGCCGTTCTCCATCTCGGCGAAACAATGACTGTGATAGGGGTCGCGGTACTCCCAGACCGTATTGCCGTCCCAGTCGACCTCGATCAGCTGGCCGCCATTGCCGCCGAACTCGGGCAGCGGAGACGGTATGAGCTTGCCGGCATAGAGCAGGTTGCCGTTGGTCAGCAGCTTGCCGTAATTGCCGGGGATGTTCTCCATGGCCCATCGGTGAACCACCCGGCCCATCATGTCGATCAGCCACACGTTACGGCCCATCATCGGCGCGAACAGGGTGTAGCCGTCGAAGGCCCGCCCCTGTTCGTAGTGGGTGACCCCGTGCACATTCCGTCTGGTGACGCTCATCGCCGTCGCTCCTTCCCCGGTTCGTTGACGCTCCCCAGCGTCCCTCATTGGTCCGTAATTTACCACCGCGCTTGGACGGCCTCGTCCGCGCAACGCACACGAATACAAAAAATCCCATAATATGAGATTTTGTGATAATCTCGCATCAAGCGATTGCCGTCACATAAGAGCACGCACCCATATTCAACAGGACAACACGATTTCGATGGAGGGATGAATGCCCAGACTATTCGTTCGCACGATTTTGGGAGCCGGCGCGGTTGCCGGCGCCGTCTTCGCCGCTTCGGCGCCCGCCGAAGCCCAGCAAAAACTACGATATGCCACCTGGGATCCGCCGCACCACGAAATGCGGAAATTCGGCGTCGATCTCTGGGTGAAGAGTATCGGCGAGGTGACCAAGGGCCGGGTCAGCGTCCGCATGCTGGCGAAGGGCCTGGGCGCGCCGCCCGCCTATCACGACTTCATCAAGGAAGGCGCCATCGACGTCGCCCACATCATTCCCGCCTACACGCCGGGCCGGTTCCTGCTGCACAAGATGGCCGAATTCCCGTTCCTCACCAACAGCGCCAAGGCGCGGACCGTCGGCTACTGGCGGGTCTATGACAAGCATTTCAAGCAGGCCAACGAGGCGGCCGGCATGAAGCTGATGACCGTCTGGGTCCACGGCCCCGGCCTGATCCACAACTCGAAGCGTCCGGTGCAGGCCATGGGCGACTTGAAGGGGCTGAAGCTCCGGGTCAGCGGCGACAATATTTCGGCGCTGGCCAAGAGCATGGGGGCCACCCCCATCTTCGCGCCCATCACCAAGGTGCACAACATGCTCTCCAAGGGCGTCATCGACGGCGTCTTCCTGACATATGAGGGCATCAAGAACTTCAAGCTCGGAAAGCTGGTGAAGTACACCACCGTGCCGCCCGGGGGCCTCTATGCCACCGTGTTCCAGATGTACATGAACCAAAAGGTCTGGGATGGCATCGCGGCCAATGATCAGCGCCTGATCGAAGGCGTCTCCGGTGAGCACGCCGCCGACTATATCGGCGATGCGTGGGATTTGGCCGACAAGAACGGCATCGCGCACATGAAAGAGAACGGCATCAAGATCGTTCCCATGCCCGCCGCATTCACCGCCAAGGCCAAGGAGATGTGGAAGCCGATCCAGGCCGATTGGATGAAGAAGGCGAAGGCCAAGGGCGTCGACGGCGAAGCGGCGCTCGCCATGTACAAGTCGGAGATCAAGAAGATCGAAGCGGCGACCATGAAGAAATAGGCCGTTTGTCGGCCAAGCCGTCAGGCCCCGGCGCTGAGTAAATGACCTTCGCCGAAAACTACGCCCGGTTCCGCAAACCCGCGGGCCGGGCGTTGGCCCTGTTTGCCGCGGTCACCCTGTTCGTGATCATGTGGCTGACGGTGATCGATGTGGTCACCCGCGGGGTGTTCAACATCTCCATCGTCGGCCTGTTCGAGGTGGTCGAAATCCTGATGGGTATCCTGGTGTTCGCCGGGGTGCCCATCATCACCGCCAATGACGGCCACGTCTCGGTGACGCTGCTGGACAACGTGATCCCGCCATTCTGGCGGGTGGTCCAGCGGGTCGCGGTGAACAGCGTCTGCACGGTCATTCTCGCCATCTTCGCCTGGCGGCTTTGGGACGTGGCCGGCAAGCTTGCGGGCTACAACGACGTGACCCTGTTCCTCAACGTGCCCCTGGCGCCGGTGGCGTACTTCATGGCGGTGATGACGGCCTTGAGCGTTCCCATTCAGGGCGCCTATATCCTCGTGCCGCCGCCGGAACATGACGATCAGCCGGAGAGCATCTGATCCATGGTCGACGCGCTGGTCATTTTCGCCATCCTGATCGGGCTCCTGTTCCTGCGGCTGCCCGTGGCGTTCGCCATGGCCGGGGTCGGCATCGTCGGCTTCGCCTATTACGTCAGCTGGCCGGGGACGCTGTCGATGATCGGACGGCTCGCCTTCGATACCGCCCAATCGTCGGAATTGTCGGTGATCCCCCTGTTCGTGCTGATGGGCAATTTCATTACCCGGGCCGGACTGGCGGATGAGCTCTACACCGCCGCCTATTCGTGGATCGGCCACAAGCGGGGCGGGCTCGCCATGGCGACCATCATTTCCTGCGGCGGGTTCTCGGCGGTGTGCGGCTCGTCGGTGGCGACGGCGGCCACCATGGCCAAGGTGGCCATGCCGCCCATGCGCCGGTTCCACTACGCCGATACGCTGGCCACGGGCGCCATCGCCGCCGGCGGCACGCTCGGCATCTTGATTCCGCCCAGCGTCATCCTGGTGCTCTACGGCATCATGACGTCCACCGACATCGGGGCGCTGTTCATCGCCGGCATCATCCCCGGTATCCTGGGAATCGTCGGGTACAACATCGCCATTGCCATCATCACGCGGCTAAAACCCGAGATCGGCCCGCCCGGCGAAGTGACGCCCTGGGCCACGCGGTGGAAGGCGCTGTCCCAGGTGTGGGGCGTGCTGCTGCTTTTCCTGCTGGTCATCGGCGGCATCTATGTGGGCTTCTTCACGCCGACCGAAGCCGCGGGCGTCGGCGCCGCCGGCGCGTTTTTGTTCGCCTGGGCGCGGGGCAGACTCACCTGGAAGACCCTGTTTCAGCAATTGTCCGACGCCGCCCAAACCACCGCCATGCTGTTCTTCATTCTCATCGGGGCGCTGATCTTCTCCAATCTGATGAACGAGACCGGCATGCCCGAGACGCTGGGCGGCTGGGTCACCGGCCTCGACACCCATCCGCTGGTGGTGGTTTTCGCCATCATGTTGATCTATATCGGCCTCGGCGCCGTGCTGGACAGCATCGCCATGATCCTGCTGACCATCCCGCTGTTCTTTCCGGTGGTGCTGTCCCTTGAGCTTGACCCCGTTTGGTTCGGCATCATCGTCGTCGTGGTGACCGAGATCAGCCTGATCACGCCGCCCGTGGGCATGAACATATTCGTCCTCAATACCGTGCTCCGGGATGTGGGCACCGGCACCATCTTCCGGGGCGTCACGCCATTCTGGATGGCGGACATGGTGCGGCTCACGGTGCTGGTGCTGTTTCCGACGATTACGCTCATTCTGCCGTCGCTGATGGGTTAAGCTACGAATAAACGCCTTGGGAGAAGGGAGGTCTTCTATGCCGACACTCAATGACATCTTCATCATCAACTCAAACACCGCCGACGCCGTCGAGGTGCCGTCGGGCAGGGAGCGGACGCTGTGCGGCGACGCGCTCTGCGGCTCCAGGAACCTGACGGTCATCCGGCGCACCGTGTCGGACGGCCGGACCTTTCACGTGGAGGCGGGCGGCGACGTTCACCTGCTCTATGTGATGGGCGGCGGCGGGTCCATTTCCCTCGGCGGCGAATCCGTGGCCGCCGAAGGGGGCGCCGGGGCCATGGTGACGCCCGGCGAGACGGCGGATTTCAGAGCCTCGGGGGGCGATCTCGAAATCCTCCACATGATCACGCCCAAGGCGCCCGCGGGGGTCGACGGCGATCTGCCCGGCGGGCCGGGCTACGTGTTCAATCGCGGCAAGCTCCGCCGTCTCAGCGATGCCAGCGGCGGGCGGGTGCGCCACTTCTGCGCCGAGAGCACGGTGCGCCTGGGCGACGGCAGCCGGTTGACGCCGACCAACGCCATCCAGGCGGGCGAGATGCACTATCGCGACGGCGGCTCGTCGCCGTATCACCAGCATGTGGGCACCGAGGCCAATCCGCGCGGGCCCGACCACTGCTACATGACCTTCACGGGCCGCGGCAAGGTGGAGGTGGGCGACGAGTCCCAGGAGCTCGAACCGGGCACCCTGGTCTATTTTCCGCCAAGCGTCCCTCATCGCCTGAGGGCGCTGGACGGTCCGCTCGACTATTTCGAGATCCAGGCCTGGCGGAGCTTCAAGACCAATGTCCTGAGCGAGGAGGAGCTTGGCCTGAAGTGGTACTACGACGCCGAGACGGAGGGCGGCGAGCGGGCCGAGTGGGATCAGAGTTGACCCGCGGCCTCGGATAACGTCAGCGCTCGCGTTTCAGAATCATTAATCCTATTATGGCGTGATTCTATAAGTTGGAGTGCGCCCGCTGTTGGACGAAGCTCAGAATCAGCCTGCATATACGATTGCCGAGGCCGCACGCTATGTTCGTTTGCCGGCCGCGACGCTGCGCTCGTGGATGTTTGGCCGCAAGTACCCGAAAACTGAGGGTACAGGTCGATTTCATCCGCTTCTGGAACCGGCATTGGTTCAACCGCCGCTCCTTTCATTCTCGAATTTGATTGAGGCGCATGTGCTCAGGGCGCTCCGGAACGAACACGGTGTCTCGGTCCAGGCGGTTAGGGCCTCGATCAAGTACGCCGAGCGTCAGTTGGAGATTTCCAGACTATTGCTTCGTCCTGAATTGCGTGCCGGCGCGGGTCGAGTCTTCCTGGAGCGATACGGCGAATTGATCGAACTATCCGCATCGGGCCAACTTGCCATGCGTGAGGTATTCGACCGGCACTTGGCGCGAATCGAGTGGGATTCGAGGGACATTCCTACTCGATTATTTCCATTTGTGTCCGCTAGTTCACCGACGGACGACAGGCCGATTGTTATCGATCCGCGGATCGCATTCGGGCGGCCCGTCATTTTGAGCACGGGTGTCTCAACTTCCGCCATCGTGGAGCGTATCGATGCAGACGAATCAATGGAGGAGGTGGCCGCGGACTACGACCTCGACGTAAGAGAGGTAAAACAAGCACTCGTGTATGAGTTGGCAGCTTGAGTTCCGTTTATTTTACGGATCGTGACCTCGGAAATCAGTTTCCCGGAATCCTGAAATCGGCTGGGCTGAACGTGGAACAACACAAGGACCACTTCGCTCCTGATGCCCGCGATGAGGACTGGCTTGGGACAGTAGGTTCCCGGGGGGTGGATTGCCCTGACACATGATCGGCGAATTCGCTACAAGCCCAATGAACGTGACGCGGTTATGCGTAATGGTGTGGCGCTCCTGGTACTCGTCGGTAAGGCCAAGCACTCTGAATTGGCTGATGGGTTTATCGCGACATTGCCGAAAATTGAGCAATTTCTTGAGAGACACTCGCCGCCCTATATCGCGAAGGTCTATCGTCCTTCGCCGCCTAACGCGAAAGGCAGAGGAACAGGACCCGGCAGCATAGAACTCTGGTATCCATGACCCCGGAATTCCTCATTACCTCGATGATCGTCATCCTGCTGCCCGGGACCGGCGTGATCTACACCCTGGCCTACGGGCTGGGGCAGGGCCTGCGCGCCAGCATCATCGCGGCTTTCGGCTGCACGCTTGGGATCGTGCCCCATATCGCGGCGGGCGTTTTGGGGCTGGCCGCGCTGCTGCACGCATCCGCCGTCGCCTTCCAGGCGGTCAAAATTCTGGGCGTGCTCTACCTGCTCTACATGGCCTGGGGGATTTTGCGCGAAGGCGGCGCGCTGTCCGTCCCCGAAAACAGAACCTCGACCCCGGCCCTCTGGATCGTCACCAACGGCATCCTGGTGAATCTGCTGAACCCGAAGCTGTCGCTGTTCTTCCTCGCCTTCCTGCCCCAGTTCGTGCCGGCGGGGACGGCCGGCCCGACGGCGCTGATGCTGTGGCTCGGCGCCGTGTTCATGTTTCTCACGTTCGTGGTGTTTGCCGTCTACGGCGCCTTCGCCAGCGCGGCCCGCACCTACGTGATCTCGAAACCGGGCGTCATGAAGTGGCTGCGGGGCGGGTTCGCCGCCGCGTTCGCCCTGCTCGGCCTGCGTCTCGCGTTGTCGGATGGATAAATAACCGGGAGAGCTCCATGCGCGTCTCGCCGTTTTCCCAGGGACCACTCGAAGAGCAGGGCGCCGGTACGAAAACGGCGGCTTCCGGTGGAAGCCGCCGCTGCGGTTTGGATTTTCCGAAACTTTAGGCCAAGTGCTGCTTGAACCAGGCGACGGTCCGGTCCCAGGCGATCTTGGCCTGCGCCTCGACGTAGCGGGGCGTCGAGTTGTTGTGGAAGCCGTGCCGGGTGCCCGGATAGACGTGGCTCACGAAGGTCTTGTTGTTGGCCTTCAGGGCCGCCTCGAAATCCGCCTTCATGGCGTTGATCCGGGGATCGTTCTCGGCGTACTGGATCATCAGCGGCGCCTGGATTTTCGGCACGTCCGCCGTGTTGGCGGCCCGGCCGTAGAACGGCACGCCGGCCTGCAGATCCTTGCCGAGCCGCACGGCCATGTTGTTGACCACGCCGCCGCCGTAGCAGAAGCCCGTCGCGCCCAACTTGCCGGTCGACAGGGAATGGGTTTTGAGGAACTTGGCGCTGTTCAGCATATCGGTCATCAGCTTGCCCCGGTCGAGGGAGCGCTGCATGACCTTGCCGTCATCGTCGTTGCCCGGATAGCCGCCGATGGGGGAGAGCCCGTCGGGCGCCAGGGCGACGAAGCCGGCGACGGCCGCGCGGCGCGCGACGTCTTCGATATGCGGGTTGAGGCCGCGGTTTTCGTGGATCACCACCACCGACGGGAAGGGGCCGTCGCCCGCCGGCCGCACGAGGTAGCCGCGCATTTTGCCCGAGGTGCCGCCGGGGGAATCGTAGTCCACATATTTGGCTTTGATCCGCCTGTCGGTGAACATGATCATGTTCGCCTTGGCGTAATCGGGCAGCAGCGCCCGGGCCATGGCGAGGCCGGAGCCGCCGATCACCGCGATCGCCGCCGCCCGGTCCAGGAACTCGCGCCGGGTCATGCCGGTATGGCAGTACCGGTCGTAAAGGTCGAAGACCCGAGGATCGATATCCTCATAGGCGTATTCGGTTTTCTCAGGATGATGGGTGTCCATGAATTATTCCCTCCCGCGTGGAATGAACAAATGAATAACGCTTAATCAACCGACATCGGTCGCTGAATTATAGTCCCGCCATCCGTCCGTCCGACATCAACTTTCGGTCCGCTCTTGCTCAACTTTTCGGGAGGCTGCCGCTGCCGGGGTGCCTGGCTCCCCGGGGGAAAAGGCTGTACCCTCGGGTAAAATAATATAATGTTATAACATAACTAGTCCATGGCCGGCGGGCGCGAGCCCTTGAAGCCGGCCCTGATCAACAGAAAGGGCTCGACATGGATGAGTTGGTCGGTGAGAGCCGGTCCGCCGGGTCGGCGGTTACGAGCTTGAGCGAGCGCCGGCGTCCCAGCCAATCGGAGGCCGAAGCCGCCGTCCGGACACTCATCGAGTGGGCCGGCGACGACCCGGACCGGGAAGGGCTGGTTGGCACGCCGGGGCGGGTTGCGCGCGCCTATAAGGAGTTCTTTGCCGGCTATCGGGAGGACCCGGCCGCCGTTCTCGGCACAACCTTCGAGGAAACCGAGGCGTATGACGAGATGATCGTTCTGCGGGACATCCGCCTCGAGTCCCACTGCGAGCATCATATCGTTCCCATTCTCGGCTCGGCGCATGTGGGTTATCTGCCGGCGGGGCGCGTCGTCGGCATTTCCAAGCTTGCGCGCCTCGTGGAGGTGTTTGCCAAACGCATGCAGATTCAGGAGGCCCTGACGGTGCAGATTGCCGATACCATCCAAGAGGTTCTCGAGCCCCGGGGGGTCGGCGTCGTCATCCGGGCGGCGCATCAATGCATGACCACGCGCGGGGTTCGGAAGCCGGGCGTGAGTATGGTGACCAGCCGTATGTTGGGATCGTTTCGCGATGATCCATCCACCCGGCGGGAGTTCCTGTCGATGATCGGCGGCGACAGGGGACTTCCGAATGAGGGATGAATATGGCGCCGCCGCTGGTCCGGCGAACGACGCGGAGACCGCGGACGCCCGCGGAACGGGGCTAGTTGACCAGTCCGCGCCGCCCGCGGATGGGGTGGTCATGTGCCGCTCAAGGGACGGTCTCGCCGGCATCAACGTCTCCGGCACGGAACTCGTGATCTGGCAGCGCGCGCTGCCCGAGGGTTTGCATGACTGGCTCGAACGGACGGATGCGGCGACCCTTCCGCATGTTCGTATTCTCGTCGAACCCGGTGACCTCCGGCCCGCTCTTGAACCGCTGCTGGACGAGTGCGGCCTGCCCGCGGACGACATGCGCGGCCTGCTGATCGACGACATCGGCGGCCTGGTCTCCGCGTTCGCCGGCATAACCGGCATCGGCCGCGTCGACGTGCGCCTGGAACGCATCAACCACGATTCCTGCTGGCGGTTTCACCGCGACACCGTGGAGACCCGCCTCGTGACGGCCTATCGCGGCCCGACGACGGAGTGGGTGCAACCGGCCGACGCCGACCGGGCGATCGGCGAGCAGAGGGAGTACGACGGTCCGTTGGAACGTCTCGGCGACCACGACGTTGCCGTCTTCAACGGCAAGTGGGCGGGCCCCGAGCGCGGAATCGTCCACCGCTCGCCGCCCATCGCCGGGACGGGCATGACGCGATTGCTCCTTTGTCTCAACAAAAGGACGGTGGTGTCGCCGGAACCCTGGGTCAAAGCCTGAGGCCGGCAACCGCCCCGCGTCCGCTTCGCGTACAAATTTTCATCGAGCGACGGAACAAATGCCCCTTCCCGTTGAAGGGACATGATCGCGACTCTCAAGACCGTCCGGGACCACCCCTACACCTTCTGGGCGCTGCTGGCGCTCCCCGGCATTCCCATGACGGCCGCCCTGTCCCGCGGCGCCGGCGCCGAGGACCTGCTCCACCCCACGGGCGAGTTCGCGGCCCGGTTCATGATTATCGCCATGATGCTGACTCCGCTCCGGATGCTGTTTCCGCGCGCGCGCTGGCTCTCCTGGCTCAACCACCGCCGCCGGTATCTGGGTGTCGCGGCGTTCGGCTATGCGCTCCTGCACACGGTCCTGTACGTCGTCGACATGCGGACCCTGGAGGCCATGGCCCGCGAGTTCTGGGCGATCGGCATCTGGACCGGCTGGTTCGCGTTTTTCATTTTCATCCCCCTTGCGGCGACCAGCCACGACGGAGCCGTCCGGTTCCTGCGCCGGGGGTGGCAGTGGCTGCACCGCTGGGTCTATCCAGCCGCCGTCCTGACCCTGCTTCACTGGATTTTCGTTCACAACCATCTGGGCCCCGCGCTGGTGCATTTCGCGCCACTGGCCCTTCTGGAGGCTTACCGTCTGTTCCGAATCATGAAGCCGCGTCCAGTGGCCGCCTGAACTCCCCATCACGCTTCAACACCCAAAAAGGACACCATGATCAAGAAAATCGTAATCGGAACCTTCGCCGCGGCGGTCTTGAGCCTGTCCGCGGGGCAGGCCGACGCCACCGGACGCATGACCTGCGAGTCGGGCGACCAATCCACCTGGAAGACCCGGGAACAGCTGATCGAGAAGGTCAAATCCGAGGGCTGGCAGGTCCGCCGGATCAAGGTCGACGGCCGCTGCTACGAGCTCTACGGCACCACGCCGGAAGGCGACCGGGTCGAGGCCTATTTCCACCCCGTGACGCTGGAGAAACTCCTGGTCGCGCGGCGCGGTCAAATCCTGTTCCGGAAGTAGCCGGAACCCGGCGCCGGGACCCCGTCGGCGCCGGTTCGCCCGAATATCCTCAATCGCCGCCCGATTTCGACAGCGCCTCGAACGCCTGACCGGCGGCGTTCAATCGCGGATACTCCTCCGCCGGGACGGGCTTGTCGAGAAACCGGCACAGCGGATCCCAGCCGTCCCCCAAATGATATGTCAGCAGGCGATCTTCCGAAAAGGCGGCCTGTACGTCGGCGATGTTCTTCTCGTAGACCGCCATCGCGTGCGCCCGGTCGTCCAGCCGGCCGCCGAATGTGAGATTCCCGACGACGACGGGGCCGACGGATTCGGGGTCCACCGTCTTCATGAAGGGGATGATGGTTTGTTCCATGCTGGCGTACCAGCTCTCGGCGCTTCGCACGGTGAGCACGATTTTGGCATCGGGATAATGCTCGGCGAGTTCGCGCCAGTAATAGCATGACGGCCAGTCGACCGCGGCGTTGTAACCCTCGAAGACGCGGTCCCAGCCGGGCCGCGAACCTCCCGCGATGGACCGCCAGAGGTCTTCCTGCTCGGGGTGGTGCAGCAAGTCGCGCATGTGATGGCAGGGACCGAACCCCAATTGTTCGAGGGCGGCGCGCATGGAATCCGTGCCGGTCCGTCCAAATCCCGCGCCGATGACTGCAAGGCTCATGGCTCAGCGTTCTCCCAGAGCATTTCAGGACTACAGATTGACCAAGTTCGGGATCAACGGCCAGGCGGCATTCGCCTGATAGTCCAATGATTCATTCCTCAAGTTAATGCCTTATTCTCCCTCTCGTCCACAAGGAGGGAAACTTGTCCGGCGTCATCACCCGGACGCGTGCCAAGCGGCGGGTTGACCGGGAGTCTCATGTTCCGGCGGAGGGGCCGGCCCCCACAGTGACGTCATGGCCCGGTCGGCCCGGTCCAGTTGGCGGCGGAGGAACCGGCGGGTGCGGATTTGGCCGGGGGTGCCGTCCCGCGCCCAGACCAGGAGCGTGGCCAGGAATAGCGAGGTCAGGCCGATCTCCTCCATCCGCGCCCGCCGGGTCCCGTAACCGGCCGGCAGCATCGCCGCTTCGCGAAGCCAGTGGATGGTTCTCGAGAGATCGAAGACAGCCGGCACCCAGTGGTGCGGATGCGGAAAGTGCATCTTGCCCTTCAGCATCTCCACCGTGACCCGGCGGTGGGGCGCCAGGGCATCGAACCAGGCGAGAAGGCAGGTCTCGATGCGCCGCCTCGCGGGCTCCGCGCCGAAATCCGGCTGCTTCGGCGCGATCATCGCCTCCAGCCCGCGCCCGAACCATCCGTTGGCGACGCCGTCGAGATCGCGGTGGTGCTCGAGGACCCGGCCCGGCGGCACGCCGAGCCGCTCTGCGATATCGTGCATGCGAACGGCCGGCCAGCCCCGCTCTTCGGCCAGCTCCAAGGCGGCCTCCATGATGTCCGAGGGCAGGTCCCTTTTGCGGCTTTTGCCGGCGCGGCTCCGCGTCGATGCGGCTCGTGCCATGATCGCGGCCGCCCTAGACCGGCCCGCCGGCGAGCCAGCGGCGGCCTTCGTCCTTGCAGGCGGCTTCCGCCTCGCTGCCCCGCGAAACGATATTGCCGCCCACGGACTGCCCGGATTTGGCCAGCCGATAGCACAGGTGGGCGCAGGCCGCCGGGTAGGGCGAGAGGTCGATGTTCTCATGGAATGAGGCGGGCACCTTGCCGGGCTCCACCGCGTCCATGCGGTCGGCATCGTAGATCATCTTCCACTGAACGATCTTCCAGTCGCCGTCCCGGCGCTCCACCAGATCGTAGAACCGGGCCCAGGTGGTGGTGTCGAACAGGTGCCCGTCGAGGCGCACCCGCCCGAGGATCATGGCATCGGTCTCGGCGACCGCGCGGTCGCCTTCGATCCAGTACCGCGCGCCGCCCAGCCAATGCTTGCCGCGCTCGTCCGGCGCCCGCTTGGCGTTGAGTTTCCTGGAGCCTTCGATGAAGCCCGCGACATCGCCCTCGTACCACGAAATGCTGATGGTCGCGCCCGGGTGAAAACAGGCCGCGATTTCGTCCCAGTCGCCGTAGTCGCGGCCGAAGGCCCAGCGTTCGCGAAGCCGCCGGATTTCCTGTTCGTCGGCGAGTTGCCGCGGGTCCATCAGATTGCCGTTCCGCCGTTGCGCCCGTTTGGTGACGGGACCCATGTTACAGCTTCGCCGGCCCGTTGTGCAGGATTCAGGGTCCCTCCCGCAAAAAAAGGCCGCCGAACGGCGGCCTTCTCGTACTCGAACCGGTGGATCCCTCTATCGCGAGTAGTACTCGACGACCAGGTTGGGCTCCATCTGCACCGGGTAGGGGATATCGGCCAACAGGGGCTGGCGGGTAAAGGTGCCGCGCATCCTGTTGTGATCCACCTCCATATAGACCGGCACGTCGCGCTCGGGCGAGGCGACCGCGTCCAGCACCATGGGCACTTCGCGGGACTTGTCCTTCACCTCGATGACATCGCCTTCCTTCACCATGTAGGACGGGATGTTGACCCGTTTGCCGTTGACCCGGATGTGGCCGTGACTGACGAACTGGCGGGCGGCGAAAACCGTGGGGACGAATTTCATCCGGTAGACCACGGCATCCAGGCGGCGCTCCAACAGGCCGACCAGGTTCTCCGAGGTATCCCCCTTGGTGTTGTTGGCCTTCTGGAAGTAGCGGCGGAACTGGCGCTCGCCGATATTGCCGTAATAGCCCTTCAGCTTCTGCTTGGCCTGCAGCTGCAATCCGAAGTCGGACGGCTTCTTGCGCCGCTGGCCGTGGAGGCCCGGGCCGTATTCGCGCTTGTTGAAGGGGGATTTGGGGCGTCCCCAGAGATTTACCCGGAGACGGCGGTCGATCTTGTACTTGGCGCGGACGCGCTTGGACATGTCTGTCCTCCTTGGCTCTGCATTTCGTACACGTTCTTAATGTCCCGGTAGGCCCCCTCGGACTGCGGAGCGGGCGGTGACGGATGGTCGGCCACGCGTTCCCGGGAATGAAGCGCGGGAGTATAGGGATTTCACCTTTGCTGTAAAGGCTTCAGCGGGTAGTAAGAACGGGTCGCCCGAGGGGAGAGGCCCCATGCGCCCGAATGAATTGGACTTGGGGCGCACGGACGGGAACACGCCGAGCAAATCGTAGGAACACAATCATGCCAAGACTGGAACCCCTTGACCTGGAAGACTGCCCCGAAGAATCGCGCCACGCCCTGGAACTGGCGCAAGAGCGCCTGGGCTTCATTCCCAACAGCCTGCGCATCCTTGCCCGCAAGCCGAAAATCCTGGAGGCGTTCTCCAACATGGCCCACGCTGCCTGGGCGCCGGGATCCGTGGAGCCCTATCTCAAAGGGCTGGTGGCTCATATCGCCAGCCGCTCGGCGGGCTGCGTCTATTGCTCGGCCCACACCACGGGCATGGCCATCGAGCGAGGGTCCGGGGCCGAAAAGATCGAACACATCTGGGCGTACGAGACTTCCGGCTTGTTTTCGGATGCCGAGCGTGCGGCGCTCCGGGTGGCCCAGGGGGCGGCGCTGGCGCCCAACGCCGTTACCGACAAGGACTTTGCGGAACTGAAGAAGCACTGGACCGGCGAGCAGATCGTCGAAATCCTCGCCATTATCTCGGTGTTCGGGTTCCTCAACCGCTGGAACGACACATTGGCGACGCCGCTGGAGGATGGCCCGAAAGACCTGGGCGAAAAGCACCTGTCGGGCTGGGGCTGGGAGGCCGGCAAGCACGCCGCGGCGTAGGTGCGACGGCCGGGCGGGGCCGACAATTCGGGTTGGCGGTATTGAGGGACGGGTAATTCTTACTCGGCCTCGAGTTCCGTATCCCAGTAGAGAAAGTCGCGCCAGTCCTCGTGAAGGTAATTGGGCGGGAATCCCCGCCCGATTTCCTGCAACTGGTAGTTGGTTGGCTGCACCGGCTTGGCGTGCAGCCTCATCCCCGCGTCTTTCAGCGACTTGTTGCCTTTCCGGAGATTGCACACGCCGCAGGCGGTGACCACGTTGGTCCACCGGGTCACGCCGCCCTTGGACCGCGGCACAACGTGGTCGAAGGTCAGCTCCGGGGTCGGGAACCCGGAGTTGCAATACTGACAGGCGAACCGGTCGCGGAGGAACACGTTGAACCGGGTGAAGGCCGGGCGCCGGTTGAGGTGGATATATTCCTTGAGCGCGATGACGCTCGGCAGCCGCATTTCCCAGCTCGGGCTGTGAATGGTCTGGTCATATTCGGAGACCACGTTGACCCGTTCGAGGAACACCGCCTTGACCGCGTCCTGCCAGGACCAGAGCGACAGGGGAAAGTAGTTGAGCGGCCGGAAATCGGCGTTCAATACAAGGGCTGGGCAGTTCTCCAAGGCGCCAGACACAATATATTCCCCCCTATCGCCGACGAGCATAGCCGATGAGGTATGTATTTCAACCGCTTAAGCGACATCCCGGGGACGGCTGTGTGAACCCTTGATGACAATCCGCGGGACGCGGTCCCAAGGGCGCGACCAGCGTTAGGAAATGACCGGAATTTGACTGGCCCGCCGCTCGGCGGCGGATTCGACGGGAACGATATTTATCAGGCGAACACCCGGGCCAGAAACTCGCAGCCCAATTCGATGCCCACCGGATCGATGGAGTGCCCGAGGCCGGGGCGGATGTGGCCCTCCACCTCGATGCCCACGTCTCTCAGGGCGCTGACCGCCGCCGGCTGTACGGAGGCGGGGATCAACTCGTCCTGATCGCCGTTGATCAGCGTGACCGGCGGCTTGACGGAAATCTCGTCCGCCAGGATTCCGGCGCCGACCAGGCGGCCCGAATAGCCGAGGATGCCGGCCACCGGCTGATCCCGGCGCAGGCCCGCGAACAGGGACATCATGGTGCCTTGGGAGAACCCGACCAGCGCCGTGTCGGCCGGGCCCAGTCCAAGGGCCGCCATTTGTTCATCGATGAACTTGTCGAGGATCGGCCGGGCCATGCGCGCCCCTTCGAGGACCGCCTCGTCGGTCCGGTCCTGCAGCGAAAACCACTGATATCCCATGGGCGCCATGTCGCAGGGGAACGGCGCGTTGGGGGAGACGAACTTCGCGTCCGGCAGCACCCGCGCGAAATAGGGCGCGAGACCGATCAGATCGTTGCCGTCGGCGCCGAGGCCGTGCAGCAGCAAGACGAGTTGCCGCGGCGTGCGCCCGCCGGCGGGCCCCGAACTTGGGCCGGTGAGTTGCGGAAGGTCGCTCATTATGGCCATGATCCTACCGACAATGACCCGGCTCCCCAAGGGAAACCGAATTCCGAATCATGAACCCGCCCGAAACCCGGACCGTCACCCGATTTGCTCCGTCGCCGACGGGATTGCTCCATCTCGGGACCGCCTATTCGGCGATGTATGCCTATGACGCCGCCAAGTCGGCCGGCGGCCGGTTTCTGGTGCGCATCGAGGATATCGACCAGGGGCGCTGCCGGCCCGAGTTCGAAGACGCCATCCTCGAAGATTTGGCGTGGCTGGGCCTGACCTGGGAAGAGCCGGTGCGCCGTCAGTCCGGCCATTTCGCCGACTACCGGGCGGCGTTGGACAGGCTGGCGGCGGCGGGCCTGCTCTATCCCTGCTTCTGTACCCGGGCCGACATCGCCGCCGAGATCGAGGCGTCCCTTCAGGAGCCGGGGCGGCGGACGGCGGCGTTCCACGGGCCCGACGGGTTCATCTATCCGGGCATCTGCCGGGCGCTGTCGGCGGATGAGGCGGCGGGGCGCGTGGCGGCGGGCGAGGCCCATGCGCTCAGGCTGAATACCGGCGCGGCGGCCGCGGCGGCGGGGCCGCTGACCTGGGAGGATGCGCGGGCCGGCGGGCAGGCCGCGACACCGGAGATATTCGGCGACGTGGTTTTGGCCCGCAAGGATACGCCGACCAGCTACCATCTGTCGGTCTCGCTCGACGATCACCTGCAAGGCGTCACCCGGGCGACCCGCGGCAGGGACGTGTTCGCCTCGACCCATGTGCATCGGCTGCTGCAGGCGCTGCTCGGCCTCGATACGCCGCTCTACGATCATCACGCCGTATTGACCGCCGAGGATGGCCGAAAGCTCTCCAAACGTGATAAATCCGAGACCATCCGCGGCTTGCGCGATGACGGCCACTCGGCCGAAGCCATATGGAACATGGCCATGGCGCACGCCGCGGCGGAGGAGACCGCATGAGCCGAGGCGCATTTCTGGGGTTGGGACTGCTCCTGTTGCTGGCGGGGCCGGCGGCGGCCGAGCCGTTCAAATTCATCCGCATCGGCGATGTGGACGGCTTCGGCTTCGAAAATCCGCAGGCCCTCGCCCGGGCATCCCGGCTTGGCCCGGCGCCCCGGGCCGATACCAATGGCGACGGCGTCCTCCGCCCCGGTGAATTTCTCCCCGACCTCAACCGGGATGGGGTGGTCGCCGTTTTCTCCGACGACAATTTCGACAACCGGGACGCAAACGAGATCCGCGACGTGAACAATGCCTGCGCCGGGTGCAGGAAGATCGGCATCCGGACCCGGGGATCCAACTGGACCGATCTGGCGATCTCGGCCTCGCAGGCCGGCCGCCATTGGCCGGATGCGGATGGGCCGGTCACGCCCAACAACGCGACGTTCGTTTTCGATTTCGTCGTCGGCAAGGACCGGATCGCGCCCGGCGGGACCCTGTTCTTCAATTTGGTCTTCGGCGATTACGATATCGACCCGGCGATCGTCCAGGTGGCCTTTGCCAACGGCAAGGTCCGTAATCTGCCGCTGCGCAATCTGCGGGACGGCCCGTTCGACAATTCCCGCGACGGCCTGATCGACGCGGCGACGGCCCATCTGCCCTTCGAGGACGTGTTCACCCGGAACGAGGAGGGCGATTGGCATGGTTTCGTCACCGTCGTCTTCGTGGCACCCTTCGAGCCTTACACGACATTCGATTACGTCGAGATATCCATATTTCAGATTGCGTAAAGGAGAGGATCATGCGGTTCATTGGTTTGGGAATTCTGGCCGGGTTGCTGGTCTGGTCCGCCGATGCGGCGGCTCAGCGCAATGCGCCGGCGCCCAAGAACAACGCCGACAAGGGCGTTTACCTGAAGGCGGCGCTGCCGCTGGACGAGCCGCGCCATCACTGCCTGGATATTCCGGGGCACGGCGGCCGGGTCAATGTGGCGCGCCCGCTCACGGTTCATACCTGCAAGGAGGGTATCTGGAACCTGGACGAACGGTTCGTGCGCAACACCATCGACAACGGCGAGCTGCGCATGCCCCAGTACGATCTCTGCGTGGCGGCGGAAGAGCCCAAGGCGGGCGCCAGGCTGGTGCTGGTCCAATGCGGCTCCACGCCGCTCGCGGGTTGGGAATACAAGGAGGCGCGCCTCACGCTGACCGGTCATCCGGCGCTCTGCATGACCATCGGCCCGGAGCCCTCGGAACTGACGCCGGGCGGGCGGCGGCTGCCCTCCCGCAACATGTCCCGCTCGGTGGGGATGGATACCTGTTCGGAGGACGCGATCGAGCGTCAGCTCTGGACCTTCGCCGACCCGCTGCCGATTTCGCGTCCGCTCATGCCCCCGAAGGGGAAGTAGAGCAGTCCACCGGCGGCATTTCCCGCCGTCTCAGGCGTCCCGGCGCAAGCCTCTCAGCAGGGCGAGATAGTCCGGGTGTTCCGGCGGCAGCACGCCATGACGGATGAGGAAGTCGATAATCACCAGGTTGCAGTTGAACTTGAACGCGAATTGGTTGTCGACGATCCCCGCGACCTCTTCGATCGGCAGCCGCTCGAAAGACGCGGTTTCACCGTCCGTGTTCCTCGGAACGAAGTCGTCGGGCAGTTCCAGGTCATAGCAGAACATGGTGTCCGGCTTCACCCCGTCGGCCGTTTCCATGACATAGGAGATGGCGCCGACGGCGCGGGCGGCGGCGGCCAGTCCCGGCGGCACGCCGGCCTCCTCGCCGCACTCCTTGATCACGTTCTCCATCAACCCGAGGCCCGCCGGTTGTCCGCCGGCCGCCATATTGTCCAGCATCCCCGGACAGACCGCGCGGTCGCCGCTGCGCCGGCCGATCCACATGTCGAGCCCGCCGCCGGCGCGCCTGACATAGCCGTTGATATGCACCCCGAACGCCCGCACGCCGAAGCGGGGCACCGCGGCGCGCTCCATCTCGAAGAAGGGTTCGCGGCCCCACGCCGTCAGCACGGGGTAGGTCTCGTCCCGCCAGGGCAGGCCGAGGCCCTTGTCCTGCATGTCGGCGAGAACGTCCGCGACCGTACGGCTCAATTCTTCATACGGCGCGGGTGACAGCCGGACGCCTTCGGCATCGATATGGAACACGTGAGGGTAGTTGGCCAGCCTGGAGGCGAAGCCGTCGCCGATATGTCCGACCTGCGTGCGGTCCACGACGAACGGAAGATAGCCGCGGCCCGAGAAGTTGTTGCAGGCCGCGATATGGTCGAGAAAACTCATGGCCCGGCCTCAGACAATATTCTGCGTCCATTGTCAAACCCGTGCGTCCAAAGGGGCGGACGGGCAACAAGGGAAACCGGTTATAAGACGGCAACTTGCCCTGAGCGCGGATGATCCGGAGGCCGCGACGGCCTGTTGCGCCAAGCTGTTCGGGCTCAGGCGGCCTCTTCGCGCCTGCGGTTCTTGGTGTTGGCCACGTAGGCAATCTTGCAGTGGGCCTGGCAATATGGCTTGCCCGGAACGGCCGGTTCGCCGCAGAAACGGAAATCCTCCGATCCCGGATCGCCCACCGGCCACGAACACATATTGGTGCCCAGCCGGTCGAGGGTGACCACGTTGACTTCGATCTTCACCGGCGCCGGCGCCCGGCGCATGGCGAGATCGAGCCGCCGCACCTTGCCGACGACGGCGTTCTTGGTGATGCCCAGCCGGCGGCCGATTTCACTGGCCGACAACCCGGTATCCCACATCTTCTTGAGCTCTTCGACGCGTTCGTCAGTCCATTCAAAGGGTGTGGTCATGTGGATCGGTTCCTCTGTTCAGCGTTGTTGTCCCGCCCCTCGGACCGATCCCTCGCCGCGAAACCCCGGAATTCCGCCGTTTAATGATTATCTTGCCCGGTGAGCGTCAAATTTTGTACTATATATAGCGGTTACGCTGCAAGGTCTTACCCAGATTTAGTGGGAAATTTCCTGTGGATAGTTCTTCCGGGCTATGAATTGGCTGATTTTTCGCCGCTGCGGCATGCCGGGGCCAACCGGTCCGGTATCCGGCGCGAACATACCCAAAAATGCGGTCATGACCGCTGGCCTGGGCGGAACGCTGGGCGCCGCGTTGGCGCTGTTCGGCGCCGGGACGGCCGGCGCCCAAACCGGGAGCCCGTTCAGCGGTTTCGAACTGACGCCGTCTCCCAAGACCTATCTTGTGGTCAAGGACGCCAACGTGCGGGCGGGGCCGGCAATAAGGGCCAGGCGGTTGACCCGGCTCCCAAAAGGGGTCCGGGTGGAGGCCAAGGGCCGCGCCAAGGGCACCGAATGGATCGCCGTCCGCCGGGACGGCAAGGATTTGGGCTTCGTCTACAAGACCGTGGTGGCGCCGTTATTGGATGCCAAGGTTGACGCGCCGGTGAAGGGTTTCCTCGAAGCCGGGGGCCAACCCAAATGCGGATTTGAACTCAGCTTTGACGGGCGTACCGAAATCGAGGATGAAATCCAGGTGACCGCCGACTACGGTGTCGAGCTGGACTGCGGCGCCAAGGGAAGGAAAGTTCGGTTTGCCGCGACCATGTTCGTGACCGAGGTGCCCTACCGGGATCTCACCAAGGCCGAGTATCAGATCAACGTGGATCTGTTCGGCGTGCCCGAAGACGAGGAAAACGGGCTCTCGATCTTCACCATCTATCGTCCGGAAAAGGGAGAACTCCGCTTCGGCGGGATCAGCGACCCCGACTATGCGTCGCCGGCCAAACTGAAGAAATCCGACGCCAAAACGGTCCGCGAGGCGTTGATCGCCGCGCTCCGCATGGCTCACCGGAGTTGGGGCCCGAAAGTCTGGGCCGAGCTTCGGAAGCGCTAGGCCTCCTCCCGCGCCACCGCCCGCCAGCCGATATCCCGGCGGCAGAACCCGTCCGGCCAGTCGATGGCGTCGACCGCCGCATAGGCGCGCGTCCGGGCCTCCCTGACCGAACTTCCCAGCGCCGTCACGCCGAGCACCCGGCCGCCGTTCGCCAGGATCTTGCCGTCCGCCGCCTTGGTGCCGGCGTGGAGGACGACGACCCCCTCCATGGCGTCCGCCGCGCCGAGATTTCCGATTTCGGTGCCCTTTTCGTAGCTGCCGGGATAGCCCTCCGCCGCCATCACCACGACCAGCGCCGTCTCGTCCCGCCAGGACAGCTCGATCTCCGATAGACGGCCCTCCGCCGCGGCCAACAGGACCTGGGCCAGATCGGTCTCGAGCCGGGCCATCAGCACCTGACACTCGGGATCGCCGAAGCGGACGTTGAATTCAAGCACCTTGGGTCCGTCATCGGTGATCATCAGGCCGGCGAACAGCACGCCCCGGTAGGGGCGTCCCTCGGCGGCCATGCCCTCGATGGTCGGCCGGATCACCTCGTCCATGATCCGGTCCGCCATCTCCGATGTCACCACCGGCGCCGGCGAGTACGCTCCCATGCCGCCCGTATTGGGGCCGATGTCGCCGTCATGGGCGGCTTTGTGGTCCTGGGCCGAGGCCAGCGGCAGCGCGGTCTTGCCGTCGACCAGCGCGAAGAAACTCGCCTCTTCGCCGGCCAGGAACTCCTCGATCACCACCTCCGCGCCGGCTTCGCCGAACACCTTGTCGACCATCGCCTCGTCGATGGCCTGAATGGCTTCATCGACGGACCGGCAAAGGGTGACGCCCTTGCCGGCCGCCAGGCCATCGGCCTTGACGACGATGGGCGCGCCCTGTTCCCGCACGTACCGGGCCGCCTCATCCCGGTCGGTGAACCGCCCATACGCGGCGGTGGGGATGCCGCGCTTGGCGAACAGGTCCTTCATGAAGCCCTTCGATCCCTCGAGGATGGCCGCCGCGGCCGTCGGGCCGAAGGCGGCGATGCCTTCCGCGCCCAGCGCGTCCACCAGACCCGCCACCAGCGGCGCTTCGGGGCCGACCACCACCAGATCGACGGACTTCTCCTTGGCCAGGGCGACCAGACCGGGCACATCCTCGGCGCCCACGTCGATGCACTCGGCGACCGCGGCGATGCCCGCGTTCCCGGGGGCGCAGTACAGCGCATCGCAACCGGCCGAGCGGGACAGGCCCCAGGCAAGCGCGTGTTCGCGGCCGCCGCCGCCGACAATCAGTATCTTCATCTTCAGGAAAGCCCCTTCTGTACGCCGGCGCCCTTGTAGCATAGATTCGGTCCGGCAATGAGTATCCCATCCCAGGAATTCGACGATCGGTTTGGTCCCGCCGACGGCGCCGCGCCGGGCGGCAACCTGCCGGAATTTTCGGTCAGCGAGATCTCCCAGGCGCTCAAGCGGACGGTCGAGGAGACCTTCTCCCGGGTGCGTGTGCGGGGCGAGATTTCCGGGCTCACCCGGGCGGCATCGGGACATATGTACCTGTCCCTGAAGGACGACAAGGCGGTGCTCGACGGGGTGTGCTGGAAGGGCACGGTGCCGCGGCTCGGCCTCGATCCCGAAGATGGGCTGGAGGTCATCGCCACCGGGCGGCTCTCCACCTATCCCGGCCGGTCCCGCTACCAGATCGTCATCGACGCCATGGAGATCGCCGGCGAAGGGGCGTTGCTCAAGCTGCTGGAAGACCGGCGCGGGAAGCTCCTGGCCGAGGGGCTGTTCGACGAAGGCCGCAAGCAGCCGCTGCCCTACATTCCCGACGTCATCGGCGTGGTCACCTCGCCGACCGGCGCGGTGATTCGTGACATCCTCCATCGCCTGAACGACCGCTTTCCGCGCCGGGTGCTGCTGTGGGGCGTCAATGTGCAGGGCGAGGGCGCGGCCGAGCAGGTGGCGGGCGCCATCGAAGGCTTCAACCGGATGAAGGGAACGCCCGAAATCCCGAAGCCGGATCTGGTGATTGTCGCCCGGGGCGGCGGCAGTCTGGAAGACCTCTGGACCTTCAACGAGGAAATCGTGGTCCGGGCCGCCGCCGGCAGCGAGATTCCATTGATCTCGGCGGTGGGCCACGAGACCGATACCACGCTCATCGACTTCGCCGCCGACCTCCGCGCGCCGACGCCGACCGCGGCGGCCGAGCTGGCGGTGCCGGTGATCAGCGAATTGCGCGCCCAGGTGGCCGACGACGGCGCCCGGCTGGCGCGGTCCTGGGCGCGCCACGTATCGGCACGGCAGACGGCGTTGGACGGGCTTTCCCGCGCAATCGCCAATCCGGCGCGGGCGCTCGAAGGGGTTTCCCAGCGGCTCGACGACCGGGCCGAGCGGCTGCGGCTCGCGGGCGCGCGGATCACCACCGAACCCGCGCAAGCGCTGATCGAACTCGCCGGCGGGCTGACCCATCCGCGTCAGTTGATGGCCACCAAACGGACGGAGCTCGACGGCCTCGCCCGGCGCCGGCAGGTCGCCCTGCGGACCACGCTCGGCACCCGGCGCGCGGCGCTGATCGAGGTCTCGCGGCTCTTGGACAGCCTGTCCTACGAACGGGTGCTGGAGCGCGGCTTCGCGCTGGTCAGCGGCGCCGACGGCCAAGCCGTCACCAAGTCAGGCGACGCCGCCCCGGGCAGCGCCGTTTCGATCCGCTTCCGGGACGGGTCCGTGGGCGCGACCATCGACGGCGCCGCGGCAAAACCAAAACCCAAGCCCCGAAAGAGGAAACCGTCCGCCGACGGCGGCGGGCAGGGAAGCCTGCTGTGAATCCGGCGACGTTGTTCGCGGTGGTTTTGCTCTCGGTGACGGCCGTTTTTCCCAGCGCCGCCGCCCAGCAATCTGTCTCCATTCCGGCCGGTTTCCGGCTTGAAGGAGATGCCGTCCAGGGCGGACTGATGATCGGTTACGCACCTTGGTCGGACAAGGTTACTCTTGATGACAGACCGATCCCCATCTCCGGCGGCTATTTTCTTCTCGGGTTCGATCGGGATGCGGGGCCTTCGTCACGATTGGTCGTCCATAAGAAGCGGATGCGCCCGGCGGACGTCCGCCGGTTTCCGTTCGTTATGTCCCTGGAGGTCGAAAAGCGCGACTACGACATCCAGCGTATCGACGGGCTGCCGCGCCGCAAGGTGACACCCCATCCGGAAGACCTGATACGAATCCGCGCCGAGGGCCGCCTGATGCGGGATGCCCGCTCGGGCAAGGCGCTTCGGCTTGGGTTTCTGTCAGGCTTCGTCTGGCCGGCGCGGGGGCGGATCTCCGGCGTCTATGGATCGCAGCGCATCCTCAATGGGGAGCCCCGCCGGCCCCATTTCGGGGTCGATATCGCGGCGCCCACCGGCACGCCGGTGAGGGCGCCGGCCGACGGCCGGGTGACACTGGTCCATCCCGGCATGTTCTTCAACGGCAAGTCCATCGTCATGGATCACGGGCTTGGCCTCACCACCGTTTACATTCATCTCAGCGACGCCTTGGTGCAGCCCGGTCAGTTGGTGAAGCAGGGCGACGTGATCGGCAAGGTCGGCGCGACCGGCCGGGCAACGGGCCCGCATCTTCACTGGGGGGCGCGGGTCCGCAATATCGAAATCGACCCGGCGCTGTTGGTGGAGGGAATGCCGCAGCCGCTGAACGGGCCTTAACCTTCAGAACCTTCAGCCGGCCAGCGCCGGTGCACCCACAGCCATTGCTCCGGGTGCCGGCGGATCCAGGACCCGAGATAGTCGTTCACCTTGGCCATGATGGCCTCGGTGTCCTTCTGCCGGTCGCCGGTCTCGGGCTTTTCCAGGTCGGGATAGAAGGTAATCCGGAACCGGGCGCCCTGCAGGCGCTCCACCTGCACGGGAACGACCGGGCAGTCGTAGCGCAGCGCGAACCTGGCGACCGCCGGGGCGGTCATGGCGTCGACGCCCATGAATGGAACCGGGATTCCGTCGTTCATTTTTTGATCCACCAGCATGGCTACGTGCTCGCCATTGGAAAGCGCCTTCAGCGCCATCTTCGCGCCCACCGGCCCCTTGGGGAAAAGACCGGCGTCGAAGGCGTCGCGGCCGCGGCGCAACAGGCGGTCGACCAGCGGGTTATTGAGGGCGCGGTAGGCCACGTGCAGGTTCCAGCCCCGGCGGGTGACGGCCAGCGACGCCACCTCCCAATTTGCCAGATGGCCGCCGAACAGCAGGCCCGGCTTGTCGTCGTTCCACAAAGCCTCCATGTGTTCGAGACCGGCGACCTCGATGCGGCCATTTTCCGCGTAGGGATCGAACTTCCTGATATGGGGGTACTCGGCGATGGTGCGCCCCAGGTTTTCCCACATGCCCCGGATGATGGCCGCGCGTTCCGTCTCGCCCAGTTCCGGCATGATCCGCCTGAGGTTGTCGTGAGCGATTTGGTGGGCACGAAGGCGGGGGCCGAACGTCCGGCCGGCCCACGCGCCGAGGGCCGACGCGGCGTCCAAGGGCAGGGCGGCCAGAACGGCGTACCCGAGGGCCGCAAACATCCCCTGGAGGGGATAGATGATCCAGCGCCGGAGCATCAATCCGCTCCCGCCCGTGCAAGAACCGGTTCCAGGAGTCTATCGAGTGCCGCCGGGTCTTCGAACGCCAATGCGACGGTGAGGACCCGGACGTCGTCGCGGTCTTCCGGGTGCAGCCGGACGAAATCCTTGGCCGTGGTCACCAAGGTGGCGTCCAGGTCCCCGGCTTGTCTGCGGAGATCGGCGATCTCGCCCCGGCTGAACGGGTGGTGATCGGCATAGGGCCTGACCGCCGTCAGTTCGCAGCCGCTGTCGCGCAAGGTTTTGAAGAATTTTTCCGGCCGGGCAATCCCGGCGAAGGCGAGCAGCGGCCTTGCCTTGAGCTGTTCGATCTCCGGTCCGGGTTGGAGCCGGCCGAGCATGACCTCCACGCGTCCGCCCGTGGACGCGCGCAACCGCCCGGACATATCGAACGAGTCCCGCCCGATAATCACCACCGCTTGCGCCCGCGCGAGGGCCGTCGCCGGCAGCTCGCGGAGCGGCCCCGCGGGGATCATCCGGCCGTTGCCGAAGCCGGCATCCCCGTCGATGACGATGATCGACAGGTCCTTGGCGAGCGAAGGGTTCTGAAAACCGTCATCCATGACGATCAACCGGGCCCCTGCTTCCGCCGCGGCGCGGGCGCCGGCCAGGCGATCGGTGGAAATCCAGGCCGGCGCGGCGTCCGCCAGGAGCAGCGGTTCGTCGCCGACATCCGCCGCCGTATGGGTTTCCGGGTCGACGCGCAAGGGGCCCTTTTCCCGCCCGCCATAACCGCGGCTGAGAAAGTGAACCTCGATCCCGGCCCGTCGGCACCGTTCGGCGACATCGAGCGCGGCCGGTGTTTTTCCCGCACCCCCGGCGACCACATTGCCGACACAAATGACCGGGACGCCGCACGCCGCCGGTGTCGCCATCTTCCGCCGCAGGCGTCCCGCGATGCCGTAGGCCGACCCCAGCGGGCCCAATAGAATGGGCAGGACACCCCGGCTTTGATACCAGAACTCAGGTGTGCGAAGCGCCATGATCGCTTTTCAGGAGCCGTTCGATTTCCGCCGAGACCGCCTCGACGACATTGGATTGGGCGTCGGCATAGGACCGGCCGTTCCGGGCAAGTTCGGCGCGGCGGGAATGATCCTTCAGGAGCGTGTCGACCGCGCGCCGCAGGTCTTCCTCGTCCTCCACCCGCACCGCGCCGTCGGAGGAGGCGAGATGATCGGTCATGTCCTGGAAATTTGCCATGTGGGGGCCGTGAATGACCGGCCGGTCCAGCTTGAGCGGCTCCAAGGGGTTTTGGCCGCCGAAGGGCACCAGAGATTTGCCCATGAAGACCACGTCGGCGAGCCGGAAGAACAACCCGAGTTCACCCATCGTGTCAGCGATATAGATACCGGTCTCCGCATCGGGGAGCTCCCCTTTCGAACGAAGCCGCAATTGCGCCGAGCCGTTGGCGAGGGAGGCCAGGATGCCGGGACCGCGGTGCGCGTGGCGTGGCGCGATGATGGTGAGGAGCCCCGGGTGCTCGTCCTTCAGTTCGCGGTGAACGGCGGCGGCGATTTTCTCCTCTCCTTCATGGGTGCTGGCGGCGATCCAAATGGGCCGGCCGGCGGTCCTGGCCGCCAGGTCCGAAAGCGCCGCCTCGTCGGCGGCCAGCGGCGGGCTCGCAAATTTCAAATTGCCGACGCACTTGTAGGCGGTCGCGCCCAGGTCCCTTAGCCGTGCCGCATCGCCGTCGGTTTGCCCGAGGCACATGTCGAAGCGCCGCAGCAGGCTGCGCAACAGACCGGGCGCCCGCTGCCATCCGCGGTAGGATCGGGGCGAAATTCGGCCGTTGATGAGGATCATCGGAATGCCGCGGCGCTGGGTCTCATGGATCAGATTGGGCCAAAACTCGCTTTCGGCCCACAGCGCGATTTCGGGTTGCCAATGGTTGAGAAACGACCGGACGGCGCCCGGCCGGTCAACGGGCACATATTGGTGGATCGCCCGGGGCGGGAGCCGGCCCTCGATCATCCGCGCCGAGGACACCGTCCCCGTCGTAAAAAGCAAATGAACATCGGGGTGGTTGTGCAGAAGGTGTCCGACCAACGGCAGCATGGACTGGGCTTCGCCGACACTGGCCGCATGAAGCCAAAACACCCGGCCCTCCGGCCTCGGCGCCCCCGGCGTTCCGAGCCGTTCGGCAAACCGAACCGGATCCTCCTTGCCCAGGCGCCTGCGGCGCGCCAGATAAATCCCGATCACCGGACCCAGGATGGTGGTCAGCAGCCTGTAGAGCGGCAGCATCATGGTGCCGCCTCGACCGCCGCGGGCGCCGGTTCCACGGGCACCTGGCCGCAATCCCGGTCGGCCGCCTCGGTGAGCGCGTTCATCGCGTTTTCGAGCTGAAGCCGGGCAGCCTCGAGTCCGTCGTCATCCGCATCTTTTGGGACGTCGATCGGGGCGCCCCAGCGGATGATGCCGCGGCCGAAGGGAAGCGGCACGATAAACCGGTCCCAGCTGTTCAGCGCCCGCCGGGAGGAACTCGAGAATGTCAGGGGCAGAATGGGCGCCCCCGACAGCCGCGCCAGGGCGACGGCGCCGATGCTCGCCCGCATCCGAGGGCCCGCCGGCCCATCGGGGGTCATGCCGACGGTTCCGCCGTCTCTGAGGATTTTCACCAATTGCCGGAGCGCGGCGGTGCCGCCGCGCGTCGACGATCCGTAGGCGCCCCTGATGCCGAAATGGGCCCCTATTTCGGCACCCAGCCGGCCATCCGGATGATCGGACAGGAGCATATGAAAGGGTTTCGAGCGCTTCCAGGTCAGCGGCATCATGAGCAACCGGCCGTGCCAGAAACAGACGATGAACGGCCGGTCCTGATCCCAAAATCGCTGAACCGCCTCAAATCCTTCGACCCGCCATCTTCCCGTGACCCACACCAGCCGGAGGTACTGAGCACCCAGGAAACACGCGGCCGCGCGTACGCTCGGAGAGCGGGAGATCGCTTTGATGAATCCGGGCGTCGCCATGGATGCGGCCTACTCTCCCGCGGCGGCGACCGCATGATCCGGCTGGGAGTCGTCTTCCTGATCGGCGAACTGGAGCGCGTAAAGGTTGGCGTACATTCCCTCGCGGGCAAGCAATTCGGCGTGGTTTCCGCTTTCGGCCAGTTTGCCTCTATCGACGACGTGGATGACGTCCGCGTCCATGATTGTGGAAAGGCGATGGGCAATGACAAGCGTGGTCCGGCCTTGCATGAGAACCCGAAGCGCCGCCTGAACCTGACGTTCGGATTCCGTGTCGAGCGCCGACGTCGCCTCGTCTAGCAGCAAGATCGGTGCGTCCTTGAGCATCGCCCGGGCAATGGCGATGCGTTGGCGCTGTCCGCCGGAGAGGTGCGCGCCCATCTCGCCGACCAGCGTGTCGTAGCCTCGCGGCAGTTCGCGGATAAAGGCGTCGGCTGCCGCGTCGCGGGCGGCCTGAATGATCTCGTCTTCGGAGGCGCTTTGGCGGCCGTAGGCGATGTTCGCCCTGACCGTGTCGTCGAACAGGGTGATCTCCTGACTGACCAGGGCGACGGCGCCGCGCAGGCTATCGAAGGTCAGCCCGCGAACGTCGTGACCGTCGATGGATACGGCGCCCGCATCGACGTCATGGAACCGGGGGATGAGATTGAGGATGGTGGACTTCCCGGCGCCCGACGGCCCGACCAAGGCCGCCGTTTTGCCGGCGGGAACATCGAGGCTCATACCCATCAGGGCCGGGCGGTCCTCCCGGTAGGAGAACCGCACATTGTCGAACCGGACACCGCCGCCCCGCACTTCGAGCGGTCTGGCGTCCGGCGCCTCGGTGATATCCGGTTCCCGGTCGAGGAGCGCGAACAGCCGCTGCGCGCCCGCCAAGCCTTCCTGGAGGCTGGCGTTGAGATTGGCGAGCCGTTTCAGGGGCTCGTAGGCCATCAATAGCGCGGTGATGAACGAGAAGAACGAACCGGCATCCATGGTGCCGCCGATCACCCGGAAGCCGCCGTAAAGGATCACCATGGCTACCGCAAGCCCGCCCAAGGTTTCCATGATCGGGCTCGCCATGGCGCGGATACGGGCTGACTTGAACACCAGGCCGAATATCCGTTCGGCCACGTCGCCGACCCGGCGTTTTTCGTATTCCTCCATGGAGTAGGCTTTGACGATGCGGGCGCCCTGAAAGGTCTGGTTGAGGATCGTCGTAAGCTCTCCCATCTCCGCCTGGGTGTTGACGGTTACCTTGCGGATGCGCTTGCCGAGCCGCGCAATGGCGAACACCGCCGGCGGGAAAACGATGAAGGAAATGATCGCCAGTTGCCAATCCTGGATGAACATCACCGCGACCAGGCCGATTAAGGACAGGCTATCCTTTCCGAGGCCGGTGAGCGCGTTGGTGACTGCCGCGCGCATCATGTTGATGTCGACGGTGAAACGGGAGATCAGCCCGCCGGTGGCCTCGTTTTGGAAGAACGCCAGCTCCATCCGGGTGAGATGACCATAGAGCCTATGCTGGGCGTCGGTGATGATCCGCTGTCCGACAAACGCCATTAGCGTGGATTGGGCATAGTTGGCGGCACCCTTGATCAGGAACGTCACCAGCACCGCGCCGCCAATCAGCAGAAGCAAATCCTCCCGCTTTTCGACGAAGATGCGGTTGACCACCGGCTTCATGAGCCATGCGCTGAACGCCGTCGCGGCCGCGACAACCGCCATGGCGGCGAGGGCAAGCACCACCCAGCCCACATAGGGGCGGATATGCTCTTTCACCAGGCGTTTGATCAGCCCAGCGGTCGAGATGTCCTGCGGCGGCGTCACTGTTTCGCTCAGAGCCACGAATCCAAGATGGTGATTGAAGGCGCGGAGTTTATCACGGATGGACTCGTCAACCCAAGAGTCCCTTTTGAATCAGCGGCTTGCGTGGTAATTCGTCTATTTGCCCGCAACCGTCATGCCATCGATGCGCAGCGTCGGCGCATCGATCCCATAGCGGAAGGTCAGGTCGTCCGCCGGGGTGAGCCGTTGGAACATATCCTTCAGGTTGCCGGCGATGGTGATTTCGCTCACCGGGTAGGCGATTTCGCCGTTTTCGATCCAGTACCCGGCCGCGCCGCGGCTGTAATCGCCGGTGAGGCCATTGACCCCGAAACCGATCAGTTCGGTGGCGTAGAAGCCGCTCTTGATGCCGCTCATCAGCTCGGCGGGCGAAGCCCGGCCCGCTTCCAGATAGAGATTGGTGGCGGATGGCGATGGCGGCCCGCCGGTGCCGCGGGACGCATGACCGGTGGTTTCCAGCCCCAACTGCCGGGATGACCGGAGATCGAGGAACCAGGTGGTGAGCACCCCGTTTTCGATCACCGCCCGGCGGGTATTGGCGACGCCCTCGCCGTCGAAGGGCTTGGACCGCAAACCCCGCCGGCGGTGCGGATCGTCGATGATGTTGATGCCCGTTCCGAACACCGCCTCTCCCATACTGTCCTTGAGGAAGCTGGTGTCACGGGCGATGGCGGAGCCGTTAACCGCCTGCGCCAGGTGCCCGACCATGGACCGCGAGATGCGGGGATCGAACACGATCGGGACCTCGGCGGTTTCGGCCTTGCGGGGGTTGAGGCGTTTCACCGCCTTCTCGCCGGCGATGCGCCCCACCTCGGCCGGCGGGGTCAAATCCTCGGCATAGACGGCCCCGGAATAGTCGTAGTCGCGCTCCATCCCCGTGCCTTCGCCGGCCAGCACCGAGGCGCTCACCGAGAAATGGGTGCCCGAATAGGCCCGGGCAAACCCATTGGAGGCGGCGACGGCGATGGCCGCCCGGCCCCAACCGGCTTCGGCGCCCTCCGAATTGGTGACGCCCTCGACGGCCCGCGCCGCTTCTTCCGCTTCGCTCGCCCAGCCGACCAGGGTCTCGGTGGCCGGTTCCCCGGGGTCGGCCATGTCGAGGGCCGGCGGGTCGGCCGCCAATTGATCGGGATCGGCCAATCCGCAAAAGGGATCTTCGGGCACGTTCCTGGCCATGGCGACGGCGCGCACCGCCAGTTCGTCCAGCGCTTCCGCGCTCATGTCGGAAGACGAGACGATGGCTTGGCGCTTGCCGGCGAACACTCGAAGCCCGATATCGGCGTTTTCGGAGCGCTCCAGTTTTTCCGGATTGCCGAGCCGCTGGGCGACGGACAGCGAGATGCTCTCCACATGGACGGCATCCGCCGCATCGGCGCCCTCGGCCTTGGCCTTGTCGATCAGATCGCTGAGCTTGTTCAGGTGGTCGGCGGGATCGGCCATTCTTCGTTTCCCGGTTCAGATTATTTCCAAATGGGCTTGCCGCTGCCCGGCAGTCCCAGCGTGTCCCACATCCCGGACACCCGATCAATCACCTCGTCGGACATGCGGATCTTTCGGCCCCAGTCCCGGCTCGTTTCGGACGGCCATTTGTTGGTGGCGTCGAGCCCCATCTTGCCGCCAAGACCGGAGACCGGCGAGGCGAAGTCGAGATAATCGATGGGGGTCCGGTCGATGAGGGTGACGTCGTGCACCGGGTCCATGCGGGTCGAGATCGCCCAGATTACGTCCTTCCAGTCCCGGGCGTCGATATCGTCATCCACCACGATCACCATCTTGGTGTAGAGGAACTGCCGGAGGTAGGACCAGACGGCCATCATCACCCGCTTGGCGTGGCCCGGATAGGCCTTCTTGATGGAGACGACGGCGACCCGATAGGAGCACCCCTCGGGCGGCAGCCAGAAATCGGCGATTTCCGGAAACTGTTGGGTCAGCAGCGGGATGAACAACTCGTTCAGCGCTTCGCCGAGGACGCTCGGTTCGTCCGGCGGCCGGCCGGTGTAGGTGGAGAGATAGATCGGGTCCCGGCGCATGGTGATGGCCGAGATCCTGAATACGGGAAATTTTTCGACCGCGTTGTAGTAGCCCGTGTGATCGCCGTAGGGCCCTTCGTCGCCGTACTCGGTGAGCGAGACGTGGCCTTCGAGAACGATCTCGGCCTCCGCCGGGACCTTGAGGGGCACCGTCTTGCAGTTCACCAGTTCGACCTTTTCGTTCCGGAGCAGCCCGGCGAACTGATATTCGGACAGGGTGTCCGGCACCGGGGCGACGGCGGCGAGGATGGTGGCCGGATCGGCGCCGATGACCGCGGCGGCCGGCATTTCGGTCCCGCCTTCCGCATCGGCGTGGTGTTGGGCGCCGCCCCGATGTTTGAGCCACCGCATCAGCGTGGTGTCCCTGCCGGTCACCTGCAGGCGGTAGACGCCCAGATTGAAATCGTCGTCGCTGTCGGAGCCGGGCGCCCGGGTGACGACCGCCGGCCAGGTGATCAGGGGCGCGGGCTCGCCGGGCCAGCAGCTCTGGATGGGCAGCCTGCCGAGGTCGATGTCGCCGCCCTGCAGGACAACCTCCTGACAGGCGCCGCCCGACACCGTCCTGGGCTTCATGGCCATGGCGGTCTTCACCAGCGGCAGCATGTCGATGGCTTCGCGCCAGCCGCCGGGGGGCTCGGGCTGGCGCAGGAAGGCCAGGGTTTCACCGAACGCGCGAAGGTTCCCGGGCTCCCGGCCCATGCCCCAGGCGACCCGCTCGACGGTGCCGAACAGATTGGCGAGCACCGGCATGGGGTATTTCCCGCCGCTCGCGCCGACGACGTTCTCGAACAGCACGGCGGGCCCGCCCTCGGCCATCAGGCGGGTCTGAATTTCGGTGATTTCGAACGCCGGCGACACGGGCGCGGAAACCCGGTTCAGCCGGCCCCCCCGCTCGAGACGGGCGATGAAATCCCTGAGGCTCTTGTACGCCATGTACGTCTTCCCGGTTGCCGGCCGGACACGCTGCCCGCCGGCGGAGCCAACCACACTGCCCGTTGGCGGAGCCAACCACACTGGAAGGCGAGCCTTTGGTCAAGGCAAACGTCCGGTTTCTCGCGGGAATTTGCACCCGGCGGGTGGAGGGTAGGGAATATGTCCGAGCGTCCAGTGGTTTACCCTTGGAGCGCCGAAAGGGTGCGCTTATTGAAGTCGCAAGCTTTCGCCGATACCCTGGATGCGGTCAAGAAAATGAACTTCGAGATTCCCCGCACCCTCTACGCCGAAGAGCATGAGATATTCCGGTCCAGCGTCGCCCGGTTTCTCAAGGAAGAGGTGCTGCCCGACTACGCGTCGTGGGAAGAGGCGGGGCGGACGCCGCCGGAGATCTGGCGCCGGGCCGGTGAGTTGGGACTGCTCGGCACCTCGATCCCCGAAGCCTACGGCGGCATGGGCGGCGATTTCCTCCATGACGCCATCGTCATCGAGGAATTGGGCCGTTATTCGGTGGCCGCGCCTGCGTGGGATATGCACGCCTACATCATCACGCCTTTTTTGATTGATCACGGCACCGAAGCGCAGAAGCGGGACTGGCTGCCCAAGATGGCGTCGGGCGAATTCATTTCGGCCATCGGCCTGACCGAGCCGGGCGGCGGCAGCGATTTGAAGGAGCTCAAGACGACGGCCAGGCCCGGCGGCAAGGGCTATGTCATCGACGGCGCCAAGACCTTCATCACCAACGGCCACATCGCCAACCGCATCCTGCTGGCGGCCAAGACCGATCCGTCGCTGGGCGCCAAGGGGGTGTCCCTGTTCTGGGTCGACCTCGACGGCGACGGGGTGTCCCGCGGCCGCAACCTGCAAAAGATCGGCAACAAGGCCCAGGATACCGCCGAGCTGTTTTTCGACGGGGTGAAGGTGCCGGCGGATGCGCGATTGGGCGGCGAAAACGACGGCTGGCGTATTCTCATGGATGGGCTGGTCCGGGAGCGTCTGGTGGTCGCGGTGCGCTCCATGGTGCTGGCCGAGGCCGCCATCGATCAGACCATCGCCTACACCAAGGAGCGCAAGGCCTTTGGCCAGACCGTGTTCGACTTTCAGAACACCCAATTCAAGCTGGCCGAGATGATCGCCGAGGTGGAGGCCGCCCGGCCGTTCGCCGACAAATGCATCGAGGCTCACGTGGCGGGGCAGGTGAGCCCGCAATTGGCGGCCAAGGCCAAGCTGGTTACCACCGAATTGGCCGACCGGGTGCTGGATGATTGCCTGCAACTCCACGGCGGGTACGGCTACATGTGGGAGTTCCCCATCGCGAGGGCCTGGGCGGACGCCCGGGTGCACCGGATCTACGCCGGCACCAACGAGGTGATGAAGTACATCATTTCCCGGGACCTGTAGGCCCGATGGCGCCATGACCCCGCCGAATACCATCGCTCATGTGATCGCCGAGGCCTGCCGCGACAAGGGAGCCGGCGAATTTCTTGCCGATCCGGTGGAACGGCTTTCCGGCGGCGAAGCGGGGCGGGAGAGTTCGTCGTTCGCCAATGCGCTGCTTGCGCGCGGGCTGGCGCCGGGGGATCGGGTGGCGCTTCTCGCCGGCAGCTCGGTGCGTCAGGCCGTGGCCTTCTTCGGCTGTCTCCGGGCCGGGATCATGCCCTGTTGCCTCCATGTCCGGGATACACCGGAACGGCTCCGGCGCACGGCCGGGTTCATCAACGCCAAGGCGATCCTGTTCGACGGCGCTCATCGGGAACTCGCCGGACAAATCGCCGGGGCCCGCGCGCCGATCGGTCTCGACGAAGGTTCCTTGTATGAGGGGCCGCCGCCCGGCCTGCCCGACCGGTCGCCGGACGATCCGGCGCTGGTCCTGATGTCGTCCGGCACTACCGGGACGCCCAAATGCGTGATGCACACCCAGCGGACGCTCGCGGTCACCGCGGCCCAGGGACAGCACATCTATGGCGTCTCGTCCCCCGACGACAGCGCCATCGTCGTCATGGCGCCGTCCTTCGCGGCGTGGATTCACACAGTGTTGCCGTTCGTCCGGATGCGGGGGCGGCTCTATTTTGACGGCCGGTTCGAGCCCCGCCGGTTCCTGAGCGCGCTGGCCGAGGAGAAGATCACCGTCGCGGCCCTGGTGCCCACCGCCTGGCGGATGGTGCTCGCCGGGAATCCCGAGGCGTTCGATCTGTCGCCGCTGCGAACGGCGTTCTATTCCGGCGAGCCCGGCTCCGCGTCCCTGGTCGAGGAACTGGCCCGTAATATCTGCCCCAACGTGATGACCGCCTATCTCGCCTCGGAGGGCGGCAACGGTGCGGGGGTGGCCGCCGGTATGGATATTTTAACGGAGATGCCGTCGGCGGCCGGCCGGCCGGTGCCGGGGGCGGCGCTTCGCATTGTTTCCCCGGAAGGCGCCGCCGGCCGGGCGCTGCCGGCGGGGGAGCCGGGAGAGATTTGCCTCCGGGGCGGTTCGCTGGCGGCCGGCTATCTTGATGATCCGGCACTGACGCAGGCGAAATTCGTCGACGGCTGGTGGCGGAGCGGCGACCTGGGCGTCGTCGACAATGCCGGCGTGCTCTCCATCCGGGGCCGGCTGGACAACCAGATCAATACCGGCGGGGTAAAGGTCGGCGCGGAGGAAATCGAGGCCGCGTTGATGCGCCACCCGTTGATCCGCCTCGCCGGCGTCGTCGGCGAGCCCGACCCGCAATGGGGGGAGCGCATAGAGGCGCACGTGGTTCTGGCGGCGGATTGCGGCGAGGAAACACTTCTCCGGGAGATCGAAGCGGACGGATTGCTGCCCCGGCACCTGTTGCCCAAGGCCATCCACATACGCGCGGACCTGCCGACGGGACCGACCGGCAAACTCTATCGCCGGGGGCTCCGATCCGACGCGGAATCGGAGGTCTAAATCGCCCTGGTGCAGCGCAAAATGGTTATCCACCGGCTGCGGGCCGAAAAAAATATACTTCTCCCCAGGTTCCACAGGGGTGTGGATAGAAAAGGGGTTGTTCGTCAAACCAACACCGCGTTAGCCTAAAGACGGATCAAGAAGCGGCTGTGGATCGCGAGTGAAGCGGAAGCGGAAGGGTCCGATCAGAGTTCCCCAGGGATCTCTTCGGAGATGACAGAGGATATCTGATTAGGAGCGGCCTCGCCGGGCGACCGGCGGGGCCGTTCTGCTATTCGACGACGCGCCGATAGAGATGCCAGGTGGCGTGGCCGAGGACCGGGAACACGATCACCAGCCCGGCGAGGGCCGGCAGGGTGCCGAGCAACAGCGCCATCGCGACGACAAACCCCCAGACCGCCATGACCACCGGGTTGTGAACCACCACGTCGACCGAAACCATGATCGCCGTGCCGGTCGTCACGTGGCGGTCGATGATCAGCGGAAACGACACCACGCTGATGGCCAGGGCGATCATCGCGAACAGAAGGCCGATGCCGTTGCCGAACACGATCAGCACCCAGCCCGGACCGGTGGTCAGAATCTCGGCCGCGAACTCACCGAAGGTCGGCGGCGCCGGAAAGCCGAGGGTCGCCTGGTAAATGGTCATCGCCACCGAGAGCCAGAAGCCGAACAAAATCGTCAGGATCACCCCCAGGGTAACCAGCGAACCCACCGCCTTGTGGCGAAAGATGTTGAACGCCTGACGAAAGGTGATGTTCTGGCCCATCTCCCGCCGCCGGCTCAATTCGTAGAGCCCCAAGGCCAGGAATGGCCCGAGGAGCGCAAACCCGGTGAGGATCGGAAACACCAACGGGATCAGCCGCTGGTCGGTACCCACCCAAAAGGCGATGAGCATAATCAGCGGGATAAGGAAGATGATGAATATGGCGTGAGTAGGGCGTGCGTTGAAGTCTGCGAGGCCCTTGATGACCGACTGGCGCAGGTCCTCGAGGCTTATGGTGCGGACCCGGTACGAGACCGACGCCGAGGCCGCATCCGAAAGAGCGGTGTCCTCTGCCATGACATGCTCAGTATAGAACAGGCCGGATCAAAAGTCATTCTTGAGCCGAAAGGAAAGGGCGGCCCCCGGGAGCCGCCCTTTTGATGCTCAGGTTTTTTTGCCCGGCTTACTTGGCGAAGCCCATGGACTTGGCGGCGGCCGCATAAATCGGCTTCGGCACCGCCAGCACCCGCTTGATCAGACCTTCAAGCTCTTCACCGGTCATCGGGTTGACCGGCAGCTTGGCCTTTTTCATGTCGGCGAGGAAGGCTTCGTCCTTCATGGTCGCCTGGAAGGCGCGGCGCAACAGCGCCAACCGTTCGGCGGGAACGCCGTCCGGCACGAAGTAGGACCGTCCGAAGGTCGAGCCGATGGCGATCACCTCGAAAATGCCCTTCTGGGTGTCGCCCTTGGCAAGCTCGAGAAAGGTCGGCGTGTCGGGCAGGGCAGGGTCCCGCTTCAGGCCGTCCTGGACGATCGGGAACAGCTTGCTCTCGGCGATGTACTGGGGCGAACGGGTCAAGACGCTGAGCCACGACGCGCCGCGGCCCTCGGTCTCCTTCTGCTCCATGGCCTTGTTGAGGCCGCCAATGCCGTTATAGCCGGTGATCATCTTGAACTTGGTGCCGAAATAGGCGTTCAGCAGGCTCGGATAGATGTAGGTCGGCGAGGACTTGCCCGTCGCGCCGATCTTGATTTCCTTGCCCTTGGCTTCCTTGATGCTCTTGGCGCCCGCGGTGTGCCACAGGGCCACCATATTGACGATCGGAGAGACGTTGCCGATCCAGCCCCACTTGGTCGCGTCATACCGGCCCGCACCCGGACGGAGGAACTGGCTGACCGGGATCGATTGCTGGGTGATGCCCATCACCGTGCCGTCTTTCGGCACCGCGTTGTGGATGAAATTGGCCGCGACCATGCCGCCCGACGATCCGCCCTTGATTTGCAGGACGATCTTCGGGTTGCCTGGAATGTGTTTGCCCATGTGGTTGGCGAGCAGACGGGAATAAGCGGCGTAGGTGCCGCGGTTGGACGCGCCGACCACCAGGGTGATCTGCTTGCCGGCGTAGAAGCCTTGCGCGGACGCGGGTTGAACCGTGACGCCGAACGCGCCAAACGCCATGAGTCCCGCAACCGCTACTAGGCAGAGTGTGGTCAGATACTTCATCAAGTGCCTCTCCAGTCTGTCTTCTCAATTAAACGGATCGTGATCATTAATCGTAGGGACGCGGTCGAACTTATCCAAGCGGAATCGGACCTAAAAGAAATTGAACGTGGGATTGGTGCGCAAAACGGGCCACAGGTTGCCGATTACGGTCTGCGGCCAGGGCACGTGCAAGACCTGGTGAAACAGACCGTAGGCGGCGAGCCACGTACCGGCGGAGACGCCCAGGGTCATTCGCCAACTCTCTCGGCCGACAAGGCGGATATAGGCGATCATGAACACCAGCATCGCCGGCATCAGGCCAATGACCGCGGCACCGGCGAAATAGCCGAAGCACCAGAGGAAATAGGCCGCGGCCCGGGCCCGGATGGTTCCCTTGTCCAGATCGCCGAAGTCGGTCACCAGGTCCAGATGGCGGCCGCCGGTCGGATCCCCGGTTTCGCCGCCGCCGGAGCCGCCGCCCGTCTGCGCGGCCCGTTCGGCCTGAACCCGGTCCCGCGGGCTGATGCCTTTCAGCGCCTGAATGTATCTGGGGCTGAGGAATAGATGGAAGGTCAGCATGATCAGGGTGAAGGCGATGCCGACGGCGCCGATGGCGCGGGGGAACAGGAAGGAACGGAAATCCCAGTCCTGGGACGCCCAGATGGCGCCGCCGAAGATGGCCAGCGCGATCAGGCCGAGGATCGCATTGGTGTCCAGCTTGTCCGTCTGAAGCCGGAAGCTGAACGGCACGCGGGGCCCGTCCCGTCTTCGCCTGGTGACGTAATAGTTGATCAGCGGGCGCAACAATCCGTAGAGGGTGATCAGCAGGATGACCAAGGTCACCGGGCGCCACATCCACGCCCAGGAATAGACGTTGGCCGAGATGAAGAGATAGCTCTCGATCAGTCCGCCGAGCACGAAACCGAGCAGCAGCGGCGGGCGCGGCCATTTGAGCCGCTTCATGGCGAAGCCCAGAAGGCCGAAGCAGAGAAGCGTATAGATGTCGCCCCAGGCGTTCTTGCCCTGGAATGCGCCGAGGAAAATAATCGCCAGGACCACCGGCGCCAGAATGCCGATGCGGATCACCGCCACCTTGGCGAACTGGTTGGCGAACAGGAAGCAGACCCCGGCGCCGATGATGTTGGCGAGCGCGATGCTCCACACCAGGGTGTAGGTGACGTCGAGGTTCTTGGACAGCATATCCGGGCCCGGGACCAGGCCATGGATAATGAACGCACCCAGGATCAGCGCCATGGAGGCGGTGCCGGGCACGCCGAACGCGATGGTCGGCACCAGGGAGCCGCCTTCCTTGGCGTTGTTCGAGCTTTCCGACGCGATAACGCCCCGGACGTCACCGGTGCCGAAGGATTCCTGGGCGCCCTTTTCCGTCCGTGCCGCGTGGCCGTAAGCCACCCAGTCGAGGATCGGCGCGCCGATGCCGGGCACCGCGCCGAGGCCGGCGCCGATGGACGAGCACCGGAGGACGAGGAACCAGTGCCGGACCGCGTCCTTGACGCCCAGCCACTGGTCGCGGCGGGTAATCCTGGCCTTGCTGTCGACCTGGATGGCGGACCGTTGGATCACCATGTCGGCGATCTCCGGGATGGCGAACAGACCAAGCGCGATGGGCACGATCCGGAAGCCGTCATAGAGATAGAGGGTATCGAAGGTCCAGCGCAGCGTGCCGCCGGGATCCTCGCCGGTGCCGGCGAAAATCAGGCCGAGACACACGGCGACCAGGCCTTTCATCGGCGAGCCGCCGGCCAGCACCGCGGCGAGGGACAGGCCGAAGATACAGATGGCCAGCAATTCCGGCGAGGCGATGGCCAGCATCACTGGGCGCAGGATGGGCAGGCTGATGCCCAGCAGGACCGCGCCGAACAGCCCGCCGATCACCGAGGCGGTAAACGCGGCGCCGAAGGCTCGGCCCGCCTCGCCTCGCCGCGCCATGGGAAATCCGTCAAGGATGGTGGCCGCCGAAGCGACGGTGCCCGGTACGCCGAACAAGACCGCCGGAATGGTATCCGAGGTCGCCGAGACCGCGGACAGACCCATCAGGAACGCCAGCGCCGTGAACGGATCCATGGAAAAGGTGAAGGGCAGCAGCAGGGACAGGCCGACCAAACCGCCCAGTCCGGGAATCACGCCGAGGATCAGCCCGATGAAGACGCCGAGAGCCAGAAAGCCCAGGCGTAGCGGGTCGCTCAGCGCGACGGCGGCTTTCACCGCCATGTCGAACATCAGTTCCAATATTTATTCTCCCGAGACGTCTCCCGGCGGCACGCCGTAATTCGATGGTAGCGGCAATAGCAGGCGCCGCCTACCGGGAAACGGATCACGCCCGGTTCAATCTATCTCCACGATGACATTGCCCATGTGCTTCGCGGCCTCGACCATGTCGTGGGCGGCGGCGATATCGTCCAGCGGGAAGCGGGCGGCGATGGTGGTGGTGAGTGCGCCGGCGGCCAGCATCTCGTTGAGATAACTGACCCCTTCGGCGATTTCCGCTTCCGTGAGCTCATAGACGATGAACCACTTGAGCGCCGCGGCCCGCATGATGAAGTCCTGAGAGGGCACGTCGGCGGTTGGCCGGCCCGTGCCGTAAATGATCGACGTGCCGCCCGGCGCCAGAATGCGGCCGTAAAGGAGGCCGTTGGCGGCGATATCCACCTCGACGATGCGGTCGGCGCCCACGCCGCCGGTCAGCGCCTCGACCCGCTCGGGCACATCTTCGTCCCGGTAGTTGATCACCTCATCGGCGCCGGCCGCTTTCACGTAGTCGGCCTTCTCGGCGCTGGAGACGGTGGTGATCACCCGCGCGCCGGCATGCTTGGCGATCTGGATCGCCTGATGTCCGACCGCGCCGGCGCCCCCTTGCACCGGAACGGTCTGCCCGTCGACGGGTCCGTCGAACAACACCGCCCGGTGGGCGGTGAGGAACGGGATCCCGAAGCAGGCTGCCTCTTCGTTCCCGGCATGCTCCGAGGTCGGCACCACATAGCGCCGGGGCAGGACGATGTATTCGGCGGCGGTGCCGAAGGGCCGTTTCCACTGGCCGTTCAGGGTCCACACCCGCTGACCCGCCAGCCCGGCATTGATGCCGTCCCCGATGGCGTCCACCACACCGGCCCCGTCGCTATGGGGAATGATCCTGCGGAACGGCAGCTTCCCGAAGCGGCCGCGCAGCCGCGCCTTCCAGTCCGAAGGATTGACGCCCGAGGCCGCCAGCTTGACCCGCACCTCGCCGGGACCCGGCTCGGGCGTCTCCATCTCACCCAGTTTCAACACATCCCGGGCCGCACCCAGTTCCTCATAATAGGCCGCTCGCATATTCAATTCCCCCGATCACGACGGTCCGCTGTTGCCATGGCTTGGACTCTCCTGCAAAGCTAGCCGGGTGCAAGATTATTCTCGAGGAGTCCCGAATTGCCGGACCTACCCATTCTAATCGTCGGCGGCGGCCTCGGCGGGCTCACCGCGGCGCTGGCCTTGGCGCGGCGGGGACGGGCGGTCCGCGTGTTCGAGGGGGCGCCGGCGTTCGGCGCCATCGGCTACGGCATCCAGTTCGGCCCCAACGTGTTTCATGTCTTTGACCGGCTTGGGCTGATGGAGCGGGTGATGGCCGTCGGCGACGAGCCGTCGGCGGTGACGATGCGGGACGGCTTGAGCGACGAGGAACTCGTGCGCATCCCGACCGATGCCGGGTTCAAGGCGCGGTTCAAGTACCCCTATCTGATCATCCACCGCATCGATCTTCATAACGTCATGATCGACGCCTGCCGGGCGGACGATCATATCGAGCTGATCGCCGATGCCCGGATCACCGGCTACGCCAACCGCGGCACTTTCGCCGAGATCGCCACCGAGGGCGGTGAGACGCACGAAGGCGCGCTGGTGATCGGCGCCGACGGGATCGGCTCGACGCTGCGCGCACGGATGCTCGACGATGGCGGGCCGCTCCCCAACGGTTATGTGGCCCACCGGACCATCATCCCGATGGAGGAGCTGAAGGCGGACGTTCCGACCGACGTGGTGGTGCTGTGGGGCGGCCCCGGCTTTCACATCGTTACCTATCCGCTGCGGCATGGGGCGCTGTTCAACATCGTTGCCGTCTTCCGGTCGGCCAACGAGGCCCCCCGGGGGGATGTGGAGGCTTACCGGGCGGAATTGCAGCAGACCTATTCGGGCGCCCACCGATGCCTCCGCGATTTGATCCAGGTGATGGATTTGGAGCGCCGTTTCGTCGTCGGCGACCGTCACCCGATCCGCAAGTGGCATGACGGCCGGGTCTGCCTGTTGGGCGATGCCGCGCACCCGACCCTCCAGACCTTGGCTCAAGGCGCCTGCATGGCCATCGAGGACGGGCTTCATCTGGCGGCACTGATCGATCGGGGGGGCGGTCACGAGGAGGTCTTCACCGCCTTCGCCGCCGACCGGGTGGTCCGCACGGCGCGCGTCACCCTGGAGAGCCGGGCGATCTGGGAAAACTATCATGGCGACGGCGTCGAGCGGGAGGTCGCCTTCCAGCAATTCCGCGAGCGCTCGGTCGAGGACAGCTACCGCTGCCTCGCTTGGCTCTATGACGGGTTCGCCTTCGCCGATTGATCCCTGTCAGGGCCGGACCAATGAGCGCGCCCTAAACTCTTCGTAACTCAACCAGGGGAAAGCCACATGAACATCAAGATTGCCGACATCATGGCCAAGCGGGTCATCGTCGCCGAGAAGCACCACACCGTCGGCCATGCGCGGGACGTCATGGGGCGGAACCGCATCGGCGCGCTGCCCGTGGTTGGTCCGGACAGGGAGGCCCTCGGCATCGTTACCGCCACCGACCTCGCCCGGCGCCTGAAGGACGAAACGCCGGTGAGCCGGATCATGAGCGACGGCATTCACGCGGTGCCGGCCTACAACGACGTCTCGGTGGCCGCCCGGATCATGCGTAAGAACAAGATCCACCATGTGGTGGTGACCGATAACAAGAAGGTGGTCGGGCTGATCAGTTCCTTCGACCTGTTGAGCCTCGTGGACGGCAAGCGCTTCCAGCCCAAACAGGCGCCGACGCAGTCGAAAAGGAAATCGAAGAAAGAGCGCTAAACCACCTGACCCAGAATGATCCCGCCGAACAGCAGCCAGCCGAACAGCCGGTTGGATTTGAACTTGCGGAGGCAGTCGTGGGGATCGTCGAGCTTGACGTCCCGGGACTGCCAGGCCAACTGCAGCGCGCCCAGGGCGAGCGCCGCCCAGAACGGCCAGGCGAGCCCGACCAGCCACCCGGAAACGCCGATCAGCGCGATGGCGACGGCGTGGAAGATCCACAGCCACGGCCGGGTCCCGCCCCACAGAAGGACGGCGGTCGACTTCACCCCGATCAGCGCGTCGTCTTCCTTGTCCTGGTGGGCATAGATGGTGTCGTAGCCCAGCGTCCAGAAGAACCCGGCCGCATAGAGCGCCAGGGCGGGCGTCTGGATGTCGCCGCGCACCGCTGCCCAGCCCAACAGCGCCCCCCAGTTGAACGTCAGGCCGAGCATGGCCTGGGGCCAGTGGGTGAAACGCTTGAACAGAGGGTAGGTGAACACCAATGCCAAGGACGCGGCCCCGACCCCGATGGCGAACGGATTGAACTGAAGCAGAATGACGAGGCCCAGAAGGCACAGCACCCCCATCCAGATCACCGCCTGCCCGACCGTCATCTGGCCCGACGGCAGGGGCCGGTCGGCGGTGCGCGCCACCTGCGCATCGTAATGGCGGTCGGTGATGTCGTTGAAGCAGCATCCCGCGCCCCGCATGATCATGGCGCCGAGGCCGAACAGGACGACGAGCAGTAATGACGGCCAGCCCGGTGTCGCCAGCGCGATGGACCACCAGCAGGGAAACAGCAGCAGCCAGGTGCCGATGGGCCGGTCGAATCTGGCCAGGCGGATATAGGGCCGCGCGGGCGGCGGCACGAAGCGGTCGACCCATCCCTGTTTGGGAATGTCGCTGTATTCGGTATTGCGGGCGGCGGCGTCGCTCATCGTCGCATTATCCGTGCCAGGGCGGTTTCCGGTCAAATGGTTCAATTCGGACGGAAACTGCTCTATAGGTCGGGGATGAGCACCGCAAAAGTCCGCTTGTACGTGGAGCACGATCTCGCCGGCGGCGCGTCCTTCGAGGCCACGCCCGACCAGATGCATTATCTCGCCGGCGTCATGCGCCTGGCCCCCGGCGACGGCGTCATGCTGTTCAACGGCCGGGACGGGGAATGGCGGGCCGAAATCACCGAGGCGACCCGCAAGTCCTGCCGGTTCGCGGTCCGGCACAGGGAGCGCGGCCAAACCGACGAGGCGGGCCCGTGGCTGCTGTTCGCGCCGGTGAAGCGCAACGGCACCGACCTGATCGTCGAGAAGGCCACCGAACTCGGCGTGGGGCGCTTGCAGCCCGTTACCACCGAGTACACCAACACCGCCCGTATCAAGCCGGAACGGCTCCGCGCCATCGCCATCGAAGCCGCCGAGCAATGCGGGCGCCTGACGCTGCCCGAGATTGGCGGGTTGAAGCCGCTGGCGGCCGCGATTTCGGAACTGCCCGCCGGCCGGACGCTTTATCATATGGACGAAACCGGCGGCGGCCGGGCCATTTCGGAGGTTATGGCGCCCGGCGCGATTGGTGCGCTGCTTACCGGTCCGGAAGGCGGATTTTCGCCATCCGAGCTTGATTTATTAGGGAATCTCCCGAATTCTAAATCCATCAGCCTGGGTTCCCGAATCCTTCGTGCGGAGACGGCGGCGCTGGCGGCACTCGCTTGTTGGCAGGCACTTGCCGGAGACTGGCGATAGGGTGAATGGCAGCCTGAGTGGGTTGTTCAGGGGAGGCGAAAGAACAGGCGATGGCCGAGGACACCAGCACATCGGCGCCCCTTGAAAACAAGGCGCAGCTTATCGCCTATATGGAGGAGGGCTGTACGCCCCCGGATCAGTGGCGGATCGGCACCGAGCACGAAAAATTCGCCTATGATCCCCATACCTTCATCCCGCTCCCCTACGAGGGCGAGAAGGGGATTCGCGCCGTACTCGAAGGACTGACCCGCTTCGGCTGGGAGCCGGTGCTGGAAAACGGAAACCCCATCGCGCTGACCAAACCGGACCAATCGTCGGTCACCCTCGAGCCGGGCGGCCAGGTGGAGCTTTCGGGCGCGCCCCTGGAGACCATTCACCAGACCTGCGGCGAGCTGGGGGATCACCTGAAACAGGTAAAGGAAGTTGCCGAAGAGCTGGGCGTCGGGTTCATGGGTCTCGGCTACCTGGCCAAGGCGCGCCTGGATCAGGTGCCGTGGATGCCCAAGGGACGCTACAAGATCATGCGGGAATACATGCCCAAGGTGGGCTCCATGGGCCACGACATGATGCTCGCCACCTGTACCGTTCAGGTGAATTTGGATTTCTCCTCCGAAGCCCGCATGGTGCGCATGTTCCGCGCCGCGTTGGCGCTCCAGCCCATCGCCACGGCGCTGTGGGCCAACTCGCCCTTCAAGGAGGGCAGGAAGAACGGATACTTAAGCTACCGCTCCCACATCTGGACCGACACCGACCCGGACCGCACCGGCATGCTGCCCTTCGTCTTCGAAGACGGCTTCGGGTTCGAGCGCTACGTGGACTACATGCTCGATGTGCCCATGTATTTCGTTTACCGGAACGGCAAATACATCGATGCGTCCGGACAGTCGTTCCGGGATTTCATGAACGGCGGGCTGCCGGCCCTGCCGGGCGAAATCCCGGTCATGTCGGACTGGGTCGATCACATGACCACCGCGTTCCCCGAGGTGCGGCTGAAAAGGTTCCTCGAAATGCGGGGCGCCGACGGCGGACCGTGGGGCTACCTCTGCGCGCTGCCCGCCTTCTGGGTCGGGCTGTTGTACGACGACGATGCGCTGGCGGCGGCCGAGGACCTGATCGCGGACTGGACCATCGAGGAGATGCAGGCGCTCCGCCGCCATGTGCCCAGGGAAGCGCTGCACACCCGGTTCCGCGGCGGTACGCTACAGGACCCGGCCCTCAGGGCACTGGACATCGCCCATGACGGATTGCGCGCCCGGGCGCGCCTCGACCGCTCGGGCCAGGACGAGACCCACTTCCTCCAGCCGCTGATCAGGATCGCCAGATCGGGCAAGTCCCCCGCGGAGGAGCTGTTGGAGCTCTACGACACCGAGTGGGGCGGCAAGGTCGATCCGGTATTCAAGTTCCAGTCCTATCTGGAGGAAGCCGGGCAGGTCTCCGCCGCCGGCGAATGATCTCCCCATGTTTTATGAGCCGAAGAACAACGATCACGGACTTCCCTACAACCCGTTCAAATCCTGTTGCATTCCCCGGCCCATCGGCTGGATATCGAGTCTGGATGCCGGGGGGCGGGCCAACCTCGCGCCGTTCAGCCAGTTCCAGAACCTCACATTCGATCCGCCCTACATCATGATATCCGCCAACCAAAACGAATTGGGACGGCGCAAGGACACGGTTTCCAACGCGGAAGCCACCGGCGAGTTCGTCTGGAACATGGCGACATATGACCTGCGTGAAGCGGTGAACATCTCCGGCATGGCGCTGCCGCCCGGCGAAGACGAATTTGAGCGGGCCGGGTTGCAGAAGCTTCCCTCAAGACTGGTTAAGGCCCCCCGGGTTCATGGCTCTCCGGTCCATTTCGAATGCCGCTACCACACCACGCTGCGGCTTCCCGGCAACGGCACCATGGGCACGGCCGATATCGTGATCGGCGAGGTGATCGGCATCCACGTCGACGACGAGTTCATTACCCCGGACGGCAAGATCGACGTTTTGAAGGCCCGGCCCATCGCCCGGCTCGGCTACTACGACTACACCTCCATCGAAAGCATCTTCGAGATGCGCATCCCCGAAGGGGAAGGCGCTCTTCATGGCGGCATGGAAGGCGACCCCATCAAGGCGGAGTCCGGCTAACGTCCGATGGGACCGGGCAAGAGGATTACACCTCGGTCCCGCCGACGGTGAGGCTGTCGAGCTTCAGGGTCGGCTGGCCGACGCCCACCGGCACGCCCTGGCCGTCCTTGCCGCAGGTGCCGACGCCGGGATCGAGGGCCATGTCGTTGCCGATCATGGAGACGCGGGTCAGCGCGTCGGGACCGTTGCCGATCAGGGTCGCGCCCTTGACCGCCGGGCCCACGCGACCGCCCTCGATCTTGTAGGCCTCGGTGCAGGTGAAGACGAACTTGCCGGAGGTGATGTCCACCTGGCCGCCGCCGAAATTGACCGCGTAGAGCCCGTCATCCACCGAGGCGAGGATCTCTTCCGGGTCCTGCCCGCCGTTGAGCATGATGGTGTTGGTCATCCTCGGCATGGGCGCGTGGGCGTAGCTCTCGCGGCGTCCGTTGCCGGTGGCGGCGACCCCCATGAGCCGCGCGTTCATCCGGTCCTGCATGTAGCACGTCAGGATGCCGTCCTCGATCAGCGTCGTCTTTTGGGTCGGCGTGCCTTCATCGTCGATGGTCAGCGACCCCCGCCGGTCGGTGAGGGTGCCGTCATCGACCACCGTGACCCCCTTTGCCGCGACCCGCTCGCCCATGAGCCCGGAGAAGGCCGACGTCTTCTTGCGGTTGAAGTCGCCTTCCAATCCATGGCCGATGGCCTCGTGGAGCAGGATGGCGGGCCAGCCCGGTCCCAGCACCACCGGCATCTCGCCGGCGGGCGCCGCAACCGAGTCCAGGTTCACGCATGCCTGGCGGTAAGCCTCGTCGACCGCCGCGCGCCAGGTATCCTGCGCGAGGTACCGGTCGTAGGCCGTGCGGCCGCCGGCGCCGTAGGAGCCCTGCTCCATCCGGTCGCCGTCGCCGACCACGCAGGAGACGTTCAAGCGCACCAGGGGCCGGATATCGGCGGCGCGGGAACCGTCGGCGCGGATGATCTCGACCGCCTGCCACTCGCCCATCAGGGAGACCGAGACCTGCTTCACCCGGTCGTCCTTGGACCGCGCGTAGGCATCGATATCGGTCAGGAGCTTCACCTTGGTCTCGAAGGGGGTGAGCGAGAGGGGGTTCACGTCCCCGTAGAGGGCCTGGTTGGTGCCCGCCGGTCCGTCGGCGAGGGCGCCGCCGTGCCCCGCATGGACCGCCTGCACCGTATCGGCGGCGCGCTTCAAAGCCGCCTCGGAGAGTTCATTCGAATGGGAGTAGCCGGCGGTCTCGCCCGCCACCGCCCGAAGGCCGAAGCCCTGGGTGGTGTCATAGCTGGCGTTCTTCAGCTGTCCGTCATCGAAGACGAAGCTCTCGGACTGGGCGTATTCCAGAAACAGCTCCCCGTCATCGGCGCCGTTCAGCGCATCGCCGACGATCCCGTCGACCCGGGCCCGGTCGAGGCCGGTGCGGGTAAAGAACAGCTCTTCGGCGGCGGCGATATCGGACATGGTGCGTTCCCCCGGAAAATATATGGGATTGGCGTGTGCGCGATCGTTCACCCCATCATATAGCCCGCGGGCGGCCTCGCGAAAGCGCTGATCCGTGAATTTCCGATTACGGGTCCCCGCCTTGAAGCCGCCGCAATTGCGGGCGTAGACTGCCGCCTATGAGAATAGTCGTTCCTATTCTGCTCGCGCTGATTGCTGTTATCGCGGCCCCGGCGAACGCGCAGAAGAAGGGGTTGCGGACCGAATTGATCGATGCCCAGAAAATCATTGACCAATGCTGGGCGATTTCGCTGGAAGACCGCTCGTCGGGCAATACACAGCGCCACCGGGCGGGGCATTTGGAGACTGCCCTTTGCCTGGAAAAAGCCATCGTCGCGAACGCCAGCCAAATACTGCGCGGCCCGGAATACACCGCTGAAAATCTGAAGAAGAAGTTCTTGGATCTTCGATTTCTGTACGGCCGATTTTATTGGGACCTCAATACGAACAATCGCGGATGCGATCCATTTTGCGGTACCGAGAACAATGTTACCCATAACTGGGAGTTAGCAAAGCTCTACGAGGGAATCCTCAAAGATGTAATCGAGAAGAGAAATCGTTACCGATACTAAGTCTCCGTTTTTCAATTCGTAGGGGCAATGCCAATTCCCTACTCCGCTCCGTTGCGAATCAGGTATGACCGTGCGCGTGGCAGCCAACCTGGGTTGTCCCCGAACTCTGGTTGCCGCCTCATGTACTCCATCCTTTTCCCGACAACCCGATCGTTGATTTCTACAATGAGGCCTTCACGCACAGCCCTAGCCACTGCCGTCCGCGTCTTGGAACCGATGATTCCATCATAGTTGGATACTCCCCAATTGGGATCAGGCTCGGTCAAATCCGTACCAAGGACTTCATCCAATGCCTCTTGAAGCCATACACCTGCATTGTCGGCCCCATGAAGGATATTGGAGTCAAATATTTGCTCGGCGAGTTGGGGTGCCGCTTCCTGTAGACCCGGAACTGCCGCCAATTTATCCACCTGAGGCAGAAGAAAGTACTCTTTCCGGAATATTTCTGTGATCTGAGAGTCTGACAGGTCGCGAGACCTCTCCGGCAGATAACGATATTCAGGCTTTTTCGCCCTCAGCGCGTCGAGGGCCTCTTGTGACATCCCCTTCTGGGTCGGGCCACCGGGGTCCTCGGATTTCGATCTGTCTGCGAAGCCACCCTCGCGCGGTCGTAGGCGTTCCCGATATTTAAGGAACAGTAAATCTGCGTCACTTGGTTGAGTAGGTGGGGGCGTTGGTTTCCTCCCCGGCACGGGTATCGCCGAACCCGATGCACGGAACTGCGTCAGCGCGTCCGTGGCTTGATTGATCCGATGCGGCTCGTCCCGGCCGATGGGGCCCGGAACGGACGGTGGTGGCGGCGGTTTGATCCTGGGCCGCGGTGGTTGAGGAAGGGTATTGCCTGCATGATCCAGCGTTCCCAATGTGACTGGCCTTTGCCTGTTTGGTGGACGGGTCGATGCCGCCGGTTTCGTCTGCGTGGTTGCTTGGCCGATGGCGCCCCACGGCCAGGGGTTGCCCGCCGATGTCGGCGTGGGCCCGGCCAGCGACATGTTCAGCCGCTCGGCCAGTTTGGCCGCCGTCGGACCCCGGGTGCGCATGAAGCCGTCGACGGCGAGGTGATTGCCCCGCTGGAAGCGTTCCAGTCCGGCGTAAATGTCACTTACCGGATTGGTGGACCCGAAAACCGGCTTCCGCATCACGCCGAGGCGCCGCAAGGCCCGGTCCACCAGATTGGCGTCGTCGGGATCGTCCAGCATGCCTTTGCCGAACGACGTGTTCAGTGGAAAGAAAATACTCATGGATTTCGCCCAGATTGCATTGAATTAACCATAATTTATTTCTAAGAATTGAGAAATCAAGGGGTGGAATTGTAATTTTGGTTTGGGCGAAGGGACGGTTTCGGGACCCAACGAATCCCAAATTCTCTTGACCGCCGCACCGCAATTATTATGCTCAACGCCACGTGGTGATTTGTTCGACCGGCTTGCGGCCACGTTAAACAAACGAGCTAAAAGGTCGGCGCTGAGGAAGCCCCGACCGTCACCGGCCGGGGTTTTTGCTTTTTCGCGAACGCCCGGGCCGCCGGAAAAGAGGCATGAGGAGCCAAAAGGGAGGTGTGCGTTATGCCCAAGGACAGCGCGGACGGCAGGAAATACCGTCCACAAACCAATCTGGTGCGGGGCGGGCTCGACCGCTCCCACTTCGACGAGCTCTCGGAGGCCATGTATCTGAGCTCCAGCTACGCCTATGAATCCGCGGAGCAGGCGCAGCGGGCCTTCAAGGGCGAGGAAGACCATTATCTCTATTCCCGTTACGGCAACCCGACCGTCACGTTGTTCGAGGAGCGCCTCGGGCAGATGGAGGGCGCCCGGATCTGCCAGTCCACCGCCTCCGGCATGGGCGCCATGTTCGGCTCCCTGGCCTGCATGTTGAAGGCCGGCGACCGGCTGGTGGCTTCCAAGGCTTTGTTCGGGTCGTGCGACTACGTCTGTACGGTGCTGCTGCCCCGCTACGGGGTGGAGACGGTGACCGTGGCGTCGTCCGACCTGGACGAGTGGGAGCGGGCGCTGTCGGAGCCGACCAATGCGGTGTTCCTGGAAAGCCCGTCCAACCCCATGACCCAGGTGCTGGATATTCCGGGGATCGCCGATCTGGCCCACAAGGCGGGCGCCCGGCTGATCGTCGATAACGTGTTCGCCACACCCGTCTTCCAGAAGCCCCTGGAGTTCGGCGCCGACATCGTCATGTACTCGACCACCAAACACATCGACGGTCAGGGACGGACCCTCGGCGGGGCGATCCTCACCAATGACGAGGATTATTACGAAGACTATCTCCGCATGTATATCCGCCATACCGGCCCGACCTTGAGCCCGTTCAACGCCTGGGTGCTGACCAAGTCCCTGGAGACCCTCGACATGCGGGTCCGCCAGCAGGCCGCCAACGCGACCCGGATCGCCGACTGGCTCTTGGATCAAAAACGGATCACCAAGGTGATCTTCCCCGGCCACGACAGCCATCCCCAGGCGGACCTGATCAGGAAGCAGATGAGCGGCCCCGGCACCATGGTGGTGTTCGAACTCGACGGCGACCAGGCCCGGACGTTCAAATTCATGAACGCGCTCCAGGTCATCGACATCTCCAACAATCTGGGCGACGCCAAAAGCATGGTCACCCACCCGACCACCACCACCCACCAGCGGATGAGCGAAGAGGAACGCGCGACGCTGGGCATTCACGAAAACATGGTGCGCCTCTCGGTGGGCCTCGAGGATCCGCTGGATCTGATCGAAGACATCGAACAGGCGCTGAGCGCGTAGGGAGGCGGGCATGGCTGACGGATATGCAGGAGACGTTTCGCCCGGGGACGCATGGGACTGGCTCGAGGGCGATGCCGATACGGTGCTGGTGGACTGCCGCACGGCGGCCGAATGGAATTATGTGGGCCTCCCCGACCTCACCGGGCTGGGCAAGGCGACCGTCACCGTCGAGTGGGTGGATTTTCCCGCCAACGAGCGGAACCCGAACTTCGTCGATCAGGTCAGGGCGGCGGGGATCGGCCCCGATCAGCGGGTGCTGTTCCTCTGCCGCTCGGGCGTGCGCTCCATCGGCGCCGCCAAGGCGCTGACCGAGGCCGGGTACGGTCGGGCCTACAACGTTTTGGAGGGCTTCGAGGGCGACAAGGACGATGCCGGCCACCGGGCGACGGTGGGCGGCTGGAAGGCCGCCGGGCTCCCCTGGAGGCAATAGGCGGCAAAACCCCTTGGCGGGAGAGTCATTGAGGGTGTAATACCGCCCCATGATCCCAATTTTCGTGGCCCAGCAACCGCCGGCAACCGTCCCGAATGGCAGATCCAGGTAGTTCCGGAGGCACCCGGACCGCGGCCCTGTCCGTGGTGGTGCCGGTGCACAATGAAGCCGACAATATCGAGCCCCTGGTGAGCGAGATCGCCGGCGCGCTCGGCGGCAAGCTCGCCTACGAGATCGTTTATGTGGATGACGGCTCCACCGACGGCACCTGGGCGGCGTTGGAAAGCGCCGCCGCCAGCCGGCCCGAACTCCGCGCCGTGCGTCATGCCGCGCGGTCGGGGCAGAGCTCGGCCATTATCACCGGCGTCCGCCAGGCCAAATCCCCGGTCATCGCCACCCTCGACGGAGATGGGCAGAATGACCCGGCCGATATCCCGAAGCTTCTGTCCGAATACGAAGGCCGGGACGCGGGCTCCAAACTCATGGTCTGCGGCAACCGGGCGAGCCGCAAGGACACGGGCCGGCGGCGGTTCGCCTCCCGCATCGCCAACACTGTCCGGGGCGGGCTGCTCCGGGACAAAACCCCGGACACGGGCTGCGGACTCAAGGTCTTCGCCCGGGACGATTTCCTGGGCCTTCCCGCCTTCGATCATCTGCACCGCTTCATGCCGGCCCTGATGATCCGCGCCGGCGGGGCGGTGACGTCCGTGGATGTGGGGCACCGGCCGCGGCAACGGGGGGTCTCCAAATACGGGGTGTGGGACAGGCTGTGGGTGGGGATCGTCGATCTCGCCGGTCTGCTGTGGCTGATCCGGCGGCCGACCCGCCACGATATCGACCGGCGCATCGGCGGCTGAGCATGCTCAACCCCAAATTCGTCATCCGCGGCCTCGCCGTCATTGTCGCCCTGGTGCTGCTGGGCATGGGCTTGCGCGTTCTCGGCGTCGATCAGGAATCCGGCGCCGAACTGATCGACAGGTGGGTCCGGGATCAGGGCCTTACCGGCGAGGCGCTGTTTGTCCTGGCCGCCGGTCTGGCGACGGCCTTTGCGCTCCCCCGGCAGTTGGTGGCGTTTCTGGGCGGCTACGCCTTCGGCCTGGCCGAAGGGACGCTGCTCGCGGTCGCGGGCGCCGCGTTGGGCTGTGCGCTGACCTTCATGTTCGCCCGCTGGGTGGCCCGGGACTGGGTATCCCGGCACCTGCCCGCGCGCATCCGGAAGGCCGACGCCTTCTTTCTCGAACATACATTTTCCATGACCCTGCTGATCCGGCTGCTGCCCGCCGGCAGCAACTTCCTGACCAATCTGGCCGCCGGTGTGTCAAGCGCCAGGTTTCCTTTGTTCCTGGCCGGCTCGGCCATCGGCTACATCCCGCAGATGGTGGTGTTCGCGCTTCTGGGCAGCGGCATCAATCTCGATCCGGCATTGCGGATTTCCGGCAGCGTCGTGTTGTTCTTTGTTTCCGCCGGGCTCGGGATTTATCTCTTCCGGCGGTTCCGGCACGGCCACACCTTCGACCGCGCCGTCGATGAAGCGGTCGAGGCCGATGAGGCCCGGGCCGAAGATAATCCGACGGCGTAGTTGGCGCGGGCTCGGGCCGTGCCCCCCTCAATGCAAATGCATTGAACTGTCTATGATCCTGTATTCGGCCGGTTTGATCAGTTCCCTGGAGGCGATCTTCACCGAGTGGAGTTTGCCGTCCAGGCTTTCCTGCCAGTATTTCAGGAATTTGCGGATGGCGGGGAAATTGGGCGCCAGGTCCATGGTCTGCCAGATGAAGGTCTGCAACAGCTCCGGATGGTCCGGCAGGTGGTAAAGGATTTCGGCGGTGGTCAGGCGGTAGCCGTTCAGTTGTTTCTCGAAATCGCGATGTCTCATGATTTTCTCCGTCACAAGCACGCCACGACAAAAGTGTGGAGCAGTCCGGCGATCCGAATCAACAAAAATCGTTCTAAATCAAGGGATTGGCACCGATCCTGGGAGAGTGCTGCCAATCCGTGCCGCGGGCCGGCAAAATGCTCGAAAAAAAAATGCCGACAAGGCCTTGACGATTGAAAACATTGAACTAAATTCCCTGGCAGTCCGAGGCCGAGAGTGCTAATTCGGCGTGGATTTCAGTGGAAAATGGAGGAATACAATGGGCTTTCAGCCATTGCATGACCGGATTTTGGTCCGGCGTCTCGAAGAAGACGAAAAAACCGCGGGGGGGATCATCATTCCCGATACCGCAAAGGAGAAGCCTTCCGAGGGTGAGATCGTGGCCGCCGGTTCCGGCGCCAAGGCCGAAGACGGCAAGATCACGCCCCTGGATGTGAAGGTCGGTGACCGGGTCCTGTTCTCGAAGTACGGCGGGACCGAAGTGAACATCGATGGCGAGGAACTGCTCATCATGCGTGAGAGCGACGTTCTCGGCATTCTGACCACCAAGGCCAAGGCCAAGAAGGCCGCTTAAGCGCCAATCTGTTTCAAGGAGATCAAGAAAAATGGCAGCCAAAGAAGTCAAATTCGAGGCCGATGCCCGCCAGCGCATGCTGGCCGGCGTCGATGTCCTCGCCGATGCGGTGAAGGTGACCCTGGGTCCCAAGGGCCGCAACGTCGTGCTGGAGAAGTCCTTCGGCGCACCGCGCATCACCAAGGACGGCGTGACCGTCGCCAAGGAGATCGAGCTTTCCGACAAGTTCGAGAACATGGGCGCGCAGATGGTCCGCGAAGTCGCGTCCAAGACCAACGACGAAGCCGGTGACGGCACCACCACGGCGACCGTGCTGGCGCAGTCCATCGTCCGCGAGGGCGTCAAGGCGGTGTCCGCCGGTATGAACCCGATGGACCTCAAGCGCGGTATCGACCTCGCCGTCGTTTCGGTGATCGAGGATCTTAAGAAGCGCTCGAAGAAGGTTTCGACCTCCGAGGAGATTGCTCAGGTCGGCACCATCTCCGCCAACGGCGAAAGCGAGATCGGCAACATGATCGCCGACGCCATGGGCAAGGTCGGCAACGAGGGTGTCATCACCGTCGAGGAAGCCAAGAGCCTCCAGAGCACCCTCGAGGTGGTCGAGGGCATGCAGTTCGACCGGGGTTACACCTCGCCGTACTTCGTGACCAACGCCGAGAAGATGATCTGCGAGCTCGAGAGCCCGTACATCCTGATCCACGAGAAGAAGCTTTCCAGCCTGCAGCCGATGCTGCCGGTCCTGGAGGCCGTGGTTCAGAGCGGCCGTCCGCTGCTGATCATCGCCGAGGACATCGAGGGCGAGGCCCTGGCCACCCTGGTGGTCAACAAGCTGCGCGGCGGTCTCAAGGTTGCCGCCGTCAAGGCCCCCGGCTTCGGCGATCGCCGCAAGGCCATGCTCGAAGACATCGCGATCCTCACCAAGGGTCAGGTGATCTCCGAGGATCTCGGCATCAAGCTGGAGAACGTGGCCCTCGACATGATGGGTTCCGCCAAGCGGATCGTCATCACCAAGGAGGAAACCACGATCGTCGAGGGGGTTGGCAAGAAGGCCGACATCGAAGGCCGCTGCAACCAGATCCGCCAGCAGATCGAGGAGACCACGTCCGACTATGATCGCGAGAAGCTGCAGGAACGCCTCGCCAAGCTGGCCGGCGGTGTTGCGGTTCTCAACATCGGCGGCGCCACCGAGGTCGAGGTGAAGGAGCGTAAGGACCGCGTCGACGACGCCCTGAACGCCACCCGCGCCGCGGTCGAGGAAGGCATCGTGGCCGGCGGCGGCGTAGCGCTGCTGCGCGCCACCAAGGCCCTCGATAAGACCAAGCCCGAGAACGACGACCAGCGGGTCGGGGTGGACATCGTCCGCCGCGCCCTGCAGGCGCCGGTCCGTCAGATCGCCGAAAATGCCGGCGTCGACGGCGCCGTGGTTGCCGGCAAGCTGCTCGAGAACTCGAAGGACAATTTCGGTTTCGACGCCCAGACCCTGGAATACACCGATCTGGTGTCGGCGGGCATCGTTGACCCGACCAAGGTTGTCCGGGCCGAGATCACCGATGCGGCGTCGATCGCCGGTCTGTTGGTCACCACCGAGGCGATGGTCGCCGAGAAGCCGGACGACAAGCCGGCGGCTCCGGCGATGCCGCCGGACATGGGCGGCATGGGCGGCATGATGTAAGCCGCCTGATCGTTACAAAGAGGGGCCGCATCTTTCGGATGCGGCCCTTTTTTTACTCCGCCGCGGAGATTTGATTGGCGAACGAATCCGGGCTTGCTACAAGGCGCCATGTCTCAGTTCCTCTCCTATTTCTATGGCGGTCTGCCCCAATTGGCGGGGTTGTTCTCCGCATCCTTGGTTTGGCTCGGCTTGGCCGCCATCGGACGCGTTGTTGCGCCGCGGGGGCTGTCGGTGGCCGCGCCGGTATTCGGGTGGGGCGTGGCAAATGCGGTCTTCACGCTGTTTGGGGTCTGGACGGGAATCTCTTTCACCGTCCTGGCGGCCATTCTGGCGGCTTTGGCTGCCGGCTGTTCCGTCGTTGTGCTTCGACGCGAGGGGATTGCCCCGCTGCAGGCGCCGGCAATGCTGGGGGCGCTTGCTCTGCCGTTGCTTATCCTGGTATCCGCAATGGGCGCGTCGCAATGGGATGAGTTTTCCCATTGGCTGCCAAGCGCCAAATTCCTGTTGTTCCATGATGGATTTCCGGGGATGGATGCCGCGGAGACCGGAGCCAGCTTCCCCGCTTATCCATATGGTTGGCCGTTGCTGATTTACCTCGGCGCCGTGCTTGCCGGACCTGCGATCGAAAATGTCGGACCCCTGCTCAACCTGATGATGCTTCTCGGCTTCGGCGTGGTGATTTTGGACGTCGTCCGGCGCACGGTACCGGGAATTTCCGGCGCTGCATTCGGTTGGCCCGCCCTCGCCCTCGCGGCGCTGGCCGTTACCGTCCTCAATCCGACCTTTGTGCAGAAGCTCGTCCTGACCTCGTATTCGGAAACGTCGACCATGGTATCCGTCGGCGTTGCCGGTGTGCTTGCCTGGATGCTGCTGAACCAGCTCGCCGACCAAGAACGGGCCGATGGTGCGCTGGTATGGCAGTGGGCGCTGACGCTCATCGTGCTGGTAAACACCCGGGCCACGAACATCATCTTTTTCGCGATTTTCGTGCTGGCATGGCTGCTCATTTCAGGGCGGGACGGGAAGATTGCCTTCCCCCGTGCGGTCATGGTTCTCGCGGCGGCGGCGGTGCCGGCGATGATCGTCTATGGTTCCTGGCGGCTCCACGTTGCGACGGAACTGCCCGGCGCGGAGCTGACGATCCGGCCGGTCGAAACCTGGTTCATTGGTCTTATTCCCGACATCCTTGCCGGCATGGCGCTTGTCGCGTCGAAGAAGGGCGTCTTTTTCGCTCTGATGCTGATCGTCCTCGGTTTCGGCATTCGGGGCATCATTCGCTGCCGCACCGAGCTGGACCGCTTCGCCGTAATCGCGAGCGGCGTCTTCCTGGGTTTCAATGTGTTTCTGCTGTTTGCCTATGTCGCATCCTTCGGGCAGTCGGACGCGCTGCGGACGGCATCCTATTGGCGGTATAACACCCATATGGGTCTGATCGGGCTGGTCTTTCTGTCGATGGCCGTTGCCATTCTCTGGCACCGTTTGAATCCGGCGCCGGTCTTTGGTCTATGGCTGAAACGATTGTCCATCGTTCTGATCCTTGTCCTGCCCATCGTGCTTGTACAAAAGATCAGGTTCGATCTCGAACCGCCGAAACCGCATTTCCGGGCGGTCGCCGCGGCGTTGGCGGACGCCATTCCAGGCGGCGCGCGCTATTTTGTCCTGGACCCGCGCGGTACAGGGGAATCGCATGTCATTACCAATTTCAGCCTGTGGCCTGCACGGCGGTCCGTTGGCTATCTCGCGGCTGTTCACAGGATTTCCGAGGATGCGTTGACCCGGTCACTGAGCCGGCCGCGGATAACCCACATTGTCCTCCATTCGGTAACCGATGAGGTGCGGCGCTTCTTCGATCTCGAGCTGGCCGGCGACCGGTCGTACCTGCTTGCCCGCAGGGGGACGGATTGGAGGATTGATGCCGAGTGGCCTTATCCGCCGCGGCACAGGTTCTAGCCGTCTCCGCCGGTCCGGTCCAAGAACATAGCGGTATCACCGATTGCCCGGGCGAGGCCCACCCGTCGTACGTCGACGCCGGCGGGAAAGGCATCGAGCAGCCGCGACGGCATGGCCCGGTCCAGCATCACCAGCACGCCCTGATCCGCCGCCTGCCGGATTAGCCGGCCATAGGCCTGTTTCAGGCGCAGGCGGGTGATGGAGTCGTCGTACCGGCTGCCGCCGAAGGCCTTCTTGCGCTCCCGGTGCAGGATCGTCGGCCGCGGCCATGGAACCCGGTCATAGATCACCATCCGGAGCGACCGGCCGGGCACGTCGATCCCGTCCCGCGCCGCATCCGTTCCGAGCAGGCACGAGTCCTCGTCGGAGCGGAATATGTCGATGAGCGTGCCGATATCGAGCGGGTCCACATGCTGCGCCAGCATGGTGACGTCGTTGAGCGCGGACGCCTCGACCAGGCGGGCGTGAACGTTCCGCAGCCGGGCGATGGACGTAAAGAGGCCGAGGACGCCGCCTCCGGCGGCGAGAATGAGCTCCCGGTATGCGGCGGCGACCTGGCCGGCGTCGTTCTTGTCCACATCCGAGACGACGAAGACCCGGGTCCGGGACGGGTAGTCGAACGGCGAGGCGACGTCGAGGGTGAGAGTCTCGTCGCCCACCTTGTCGAGCCCGGTACGCAGCCGCGCCCGCGCCCAGGTCTCCGCCTCGTCGCCGCGCCCGTCCCGCAGCGTGGCCGAGGTAATCAACGCGCCGTCCGACGGCGCGATCACCGTCTCGGCGAACGGCTGGGTAGGATCCACCCAGTTGCGGTGAAGGCCGATGTCGAAATCCCGGCCGCTGATCCGCTCGACGCTCATCCAATCGACGAAGCCTTCGGGAATTTCCCGGCCGAGGGAGGTCAGCATGTCGCGCCAGGCGCCCACCTGAACGACGCCGCGGCGCTCCAGGGACCGGGCGACCGCCTCCACCCGCTGCCGGGTCGCGGTGTCGAGATCGTCGGCCTGGTGGTCGAGCTGCCGCGCCAAACAGCCGATCAGCACCCGGGCCGGGCGCTCGATTTCCTTAAGTGCGTCGAGCAGTTCGAGGGCCGCGCCGGCCATGCCGTCGACGGGCGGCGCGGCATCGGTCTCCAGGCCGTAGGGACTGTCCGCATTCCTGTCCCGGGCGTAGACCTGCTGGCGGACCAGCCGGAGAAAGTTCTCCGCCGGCCCGACCGGATTGCCCTCGGTCAGCCGGGTCATCCAGCCGGGGCCCGGCAGGGTCCGCGCCGCTTGAAGCAGTTCCCCGAGGGCCGCGAGGGCGGCCTCGTCCTCGCCGATCAGATCCTCGATCCGGGCTTTCAGGCCGCGGGAGCGGGAGCTCCGGCGGCCTTCGGCGCCCAGAAACCAGCGCCGGAGTTCGGCGGTTTCCCCGCCGCTCAGATGCGCCGAAAACGCGGAATCGGCGGCATCGAATATGTGATGTCCCTCGTCGAAGACGTACCGGGCCGGCCGGTAGGCCTCATCGCCGCCGAGGGCGGCCTGGACCATCACCAGCGCATGGTTGGCGACGACGATTTTGGCCCGGCGGGCGCGGCGCACGGTCCGTTCGATGAAGCATTTGGAGAAATGCGAGCAGGCGGAATAGATGCACTCGCCGCGCCGGTCGGTGAGCCCCATGGCGGCGGGAAAGCCAAGGAGATCCGGCAGCCAGGACGGAAAATCTCCGCCGATCATGTCGCCGTCACGGGTCGCGCCGATCCATCTCGCCAATAGACCCATGCCGATGGCGGACCCGGTGTCGGCCGATAGCCGGCTCACGGCTTCTTCGAAGTTCAGCAGGCACAGGTAGTTCTCCCGGCCTTTCCGGATCACCGCCCGCAGCGGTTTCTCCGTCGGGTTCGGATAGACCCGGTCGAGTTCGCCATCCAGCTGGCGCTGCAGGTTCCGGGTATAGGTGCTGACCCACACGGTCCCGTCGTTCCTGTCCGCCCACAGACTGGCCGGCGCCAGATAGCCCAGCGTCTTGCCGACCCCGGTGCCCGCCTGGGCGAGCACCGTCCGGGGGTGGTCCGCTTGGTCGACGGGGTCGAACGCGCGGGTGATCTCACGGGTGAACAGGACCTGTTGGGGACGCGCCTCCGCCCGGGCGCCAAGCGCCGTCGTCAATTGTGCTTCGGCTTCATCCGGGCTCACCGGAAGATGGCCGGGCTGCGGCGGCGGCGCGTGCTCGGACCATTCGGGCAGGTCCCGCCAGGCCCGGAAGGCATCGGCCGGGTTTGCCGCCCGGTGTTTGGCATCGCCGTTCCCGCCGCCGAGCGCCGCCAGCACCGAGGCTGCCCACGGCCAGCCGGCCCGGCCCATGGACCAGGCGATGCCTTCGGCATCGGCGGAGGCGCCGGACAATCCGCGGTGCAGGTGTTCGACCGCTTGGATGAGGGTCGCGGCCTGGTCTTCCAGACCTGCCGGCTCCGGCAGGCCGAGAAATCGCGCAATGCCCAGCGGGGTCGGGGTACAGAACTTCGCCGGGTGCACGAAGGCCAGCAGTTCCAGGACATCGAGGGCGGGGAAGGGTTCGCTGCTCAAATGGGCCGACGTCGCTTTGGCATGGCACACGACCGGCATGGTCCTAAACGCGTTCGCTGCCGCGTCCCGGCTCGACAGCGTTTCGATTTCGCCATCGGGGGTGAGCCACACGGCGCCGGCGTGGTTTGCGACCAGAACGGGCGCGAGCGGCAGTTTCAGCGGCGTCGAGGAGGTTTCATCGGGCATGGAGCAGCCACTATACCCGCCCAACCGGGCCGCTGCATCGCTAAGAATCCCCGGATATACGGTCTCGCGTTCCGGCCTGTCGCCCGTGTTGACGGATGACGCGGCGGCGCTTAGGTTCCGCGCTCTGACGCCGCTGGAGACAACGGGAAACCCGGAACCGATGAGCGAGTTTCGCGAATTTGCGCACCAATCCAACGCCTGGCCGTTCGCCGAGGCGCGGAGCCTGCAGAAGCGCCTGGACGGCAAGCTGCCGGACAAGGGCCATGTGCTGTTCGAGACCGGTTTCGGTCCTTCGGGCCTGCCCCATATCGGGACCTTTGGAGAGGTGGCCAGGACCACAATGGTTCGCCATGCCTTTGAGGAACTGACCGGCTTCGAAACCCATCTGATCACTTTCTCGGACGATATGGATGGCCTCCGAAAGATACCGGACAACATCCCCAATCCGGAAACCATCGAGCCGCATCTTGGGAAGCCGCTGACGGATATTCCCGACCCGTTCGGGACTCACGAGAGTTTCGGCGCCCACAACAACGCCCGGCTCCGGGCATTTCTCGACGAGTTCGAATTCGACTACGAGTTCAAGAGTTCCACCGAATGTTACGAGTCGGGACAGTTCGACGAGACCCTCCTCAAGGTGCTGTCGAATTACGAAAAGGTCATCAATGTCATTTTGCCGACCTTGGGTCCGGAGCGGCGCGCCACCTACAGCCCCTTCCTGCCGGTCTGTCCGAAGACCGGCGTGGTTCTGCAGGTGCCGATCGTTGAATGGGACGAGGAGGCGGGCACTGTCATCTACGAGGACGAGAACGGAAGCAGGGTCGAAGTGCCGGTCACCGGCGGCCACTGCAAACTGCAATGGAAGGCCGACTGGGCCATGCGCTGGGTGGCGCTCGATGTCGACTACGAAATGTCGGGCAAGGACCTGATCGATTCCGTCAGGCTGTCGGGCAAGATCGCCCGCATCCTCGGTGCGATGCCACCCACCGGTTTTACGTACGAGCTGTTCCTCGACGATATCGGGGAAAAAATCTCCAAGTCCCGGGGCAACGGAATGACCATCGACGAGTGGCTGCGTTATGCGCCGCCCGAGAGCCTGAGCCAGTTCATGTATCAGAAGCCGACGAAGGCCAAACGGTTGTACTTCGACGTCATCCCGCGAGCGGTCGACGAATATTTGGGCAATGTCGACAGCCTTCTCAATATGCCGCCGGAGAGGCAGCTGGACAATCCCGCCTGGCACATCCACGGCGGCAAGCCGCCGGCCGAACGGGCTCACATCCGGTTCAATGTTCTTTTGAACCTGGCGGCGGTGTGCAACACCGAGGACAAGTCGGTGCTGTGGCATTTCATCTCCCGCTATCGCCCCGGCGCGACGCCGGAGACGGCCCCGATCCTGGATAAGCTGGTCGAGTACGCCATCAACTATTTCCAGGATTTCGTGAAGCCCGAGAAGTCCTACCGGGCGCCGACGGAGATGGAGCGTGATGCGTTGAGCGATCTCTCGGAGACCCTCGCCGGGATGGCGGCGGACGCGGACGCCGAAACCATCCAGACCGAAATATACGAGGTCGGCAAACGGCATGATTTCGAAGACCTCAAGAGCTGGTTCCGGAGCCTCTACGAGACCCTCCTCGGCCAGTCCACCGGCCCGCGCATGGGTTCGTTCATCGCGCTCTATGGGATCGAGGAGACCCGGACGCTGATCGGGAAGGCGCTGGCGGGCGAAGATCTCAACATGGAGTAATGTCCCGATGATCCTCTACGACGACCCGATATCCGGAAACGGCTACAAGGTGCGCCTCGCCATGGCCCAGTTGGGTGTCGACTGCGAACTGATCGAGGTCGATATCCTCAAGGGCGAGACCCGGACGCCGAAGTTTCTCCGGCTCAACCCCAACGGCAAGATCCCGACCCTGTTGCTGGACGACGGGCGGGCGCTGTCCGAATCCAATGCCATCCTCTACTACCTCGCCAGCGGTTCGCCGCTATGGCCGGACGATCTCTATGGCCAGGCCGATGTCCTCAGGTGGATGAACTTCGAACAATACAGCCATGAGCCCTATGTCGCCGTCGCCCGGTTCATGCTTCATCAGCCCGATCCGCCGGACCCGGCGGTTTTGGCCGAGAAGCAGGAGCGCGGTTACGCCGCGTTGGATGTGATGGACGGGCACTTGAAATCCCATGAGTTTTTTGCCGCCGGCCGGTATTCCATCGCCGACATCGCCCTCTATGCCTACACCCATGTGGCGGACGAAGGCGGGTTCGATCTCGGCAAATACGATGCGGTCAACCGATGGCTGGAAAGCGTCCGCGGCCGGCCCGGCTACGTCCCGATGGCGCCCGCGGATTAGCGGGCGTTGCGGGCAAACTCCCAGTACAGTTCGCGGGCGCGGCGGAAGACGGGTCCCGGCTGCAGGTCCCGATCATCGAGCCTGATGCAGGGCAGCACCTTGGAATAGTTGCCGGTGGAGAACAGCTCGTCCGCCTTGGCGAGTTCGTCATAGCCGATGGCCCGCTCGATCACTTCCACGCCGTCATCCCGCAATAGCCGTACGATCCGCTGGCGGGTGAGCCCGTTCAGGAAGGTGCCGTTGGGGGCAGGCGTATGAACGACCCCATCGGAGACCATGAACAGATTGGTGTAGGCGAACTCGGCGACATTGCCCGACGGGTCGAGGACCACGCCCGTGTTGTACCCTTTGTCACGGGCCTCGCGGACGGCACGGGCCACATTGGGGTAAAGGCAGGAAGCCTTGGCGTCGGTCGGCGCCTGGTCCTGCGCCGGGCGGCGGATGGCGGTCCGGCAGGCGGTGAGGCCGGCCGGTTCGGGCAGGGGGGCGCGATAGATGGAGACCAGGAATTTGGTGGACTCCGGATCGGGGACGACAAATCCCTCCTCCGCCCAGATCATGGGGCAGATATAAAGCTCGGCATCGTCTTCGAACTTGCCGATGCCTTCGCGGGCAAGGGCGACGAACTCTTCCGCCGGAACGGGCGAGACCATCCCCAGCGCCTCGGCGGACCGGGCAACCCGCGCGCAATGGGGTTCCAGGTCCGGTGCGCCGCCGAGCATGGCCCGGGCGCCGTCGAACACGATCGACGACAGCCACATGGCGTTGCTGTCAGGGCCCAGGACCTTGGGCGAACCGTCGTGCCAGTCGCCATCGACAAATGTAATGCTGTCGCCGATATATCCCTTGGCCATCACCGTATCCTTCCTGGTAGCAAGCTATTGTCGTTTCGCGAGAGGTTATCGCCTCTCGGCAAAGAAATCCTTCAATAATGCAGCCGCCTCCCGTTCGGCGATACCGCCGTAGACCTCCGGCGCATGACGACAGCCCGGCTGTTGGAAAATGCGCGGACCATGATCGACGCCGCCGCCTTTGGGGTCAAACGCCCCGAAGTAGAGGTTGCGGATGCGGGCGAATGAGATGGCCTGCGCGCACATGGGGCACGGCTCCAGGGTGACGTAGAGATCGCAGTCCGGGAGACGTGCCGCCCCGGTTACGCCGCAGGCTTCGCGAATGGCCAGCATCTCGGCATGGGCGGTCGGATCATTGTCACGCTCGACCCGGTTGTGGGCGCGGGCGACGATTTTGCCGCCCCGGACGATTACCGCGCCGACCGGGACCTCGCCCGCCGATCGCGCGTCTTCCGCCTCTTTGAGGGCCGCCGCCATATGGGGACCGGCGGCGGCGGCTTGTTTGTCCTGCGTCATGCCGAGACAGTGTCGCCCGGCCCGCGCCACGTCAAGCCGGGGCCCCGGCCGCCGCGAGATTGCACGCAATTCCCGGCGGGCCTAAAGTGCGGCCATGACCGAGACCCTGGAAACGCCGGTCATCGGCATTACCGTCGATGCCGAGGAGAGCGGCGCGTACTCCAAATATCCGTGGTATGCGCTGCGCCGGAATTATGCCGACGCCGTGGTGAAGGCGGGCGGCCTGCCCTTGCTGCTGCCCAACGAGCCGGGTCTTGCCGGGGACTATCTCCGCCGGATCGACGGGCTGCTGGTGACCGGGGGCCACTTCGATGTGGATCCCGGCCTGTACGGCGAGACCGAACGCCACGATACGGTCATCCTGAAGGAACGGCGCACGGATTTCGAATTGGCGGTCACCAAGGGCGCCCTGGCGCGGGACACGCCCGTCCTCGGTATCTGCGGCGGCCAGCAGTTGCTGGCCGTCGCGCTCGGCGGCACCCTGATCCAGCATATTCCCGATGCGGTCCCGGCGGCGCTGGCGCACGAGCAGCCCAATCCCCGGCACGAGGCGGGGCATGATGTCCAAATTGTCGACGGCACCAAGTTGCGGGAGATCGTCGGCGTGGCCCGCATGTCGGTCAATTCCGCCCACCATCAGGCGGTCAAGGACCTGCCTGGCGACGCCGTGGTCAATGCGGCCGCCGAGGACGGCGTGATCGAGGGGATCGAGGCCCCGCGCGAAAAATTCTGCATCGGCGTCCAGTGGCACCCGGAGTTCGAGGTCGACGCGGCCGATATCCGGATTTTCGCCGCTTTCGTCGATGCCGCCCGTCATGGCTAAGGCCGCCGGAGACCGGCCGGGGCCCCATCCCGGCGAGCGTATCGCCAAGGTGCTGGCCCGCGCCGGCATCTGCTCCCGCCGCCAGGCCGAGAGACTTATCGGTCAGGGCCGGGTCGCGGTCGACGGGGAAGTGCTGCGCTCACCGGCCCGCAACGTCACCGGCGGAAATCTCATCACCGTCGACGGCGAAACCGTCGGCGGCCAGGCGCCCATCCGCCTGTGGCGTCATCACAAAGTCAGCGGCGTGCTGACCACCCACAATGACCCGCAGGGGCGCCCGACCGTCTTCGAGCGTCTGCCCGATCATATGCCGCGGGTCATTTCGGTCGGACGCCTCGATCTGAACTCGGAGGGCCTGTTGCTGCTGACCAACGATGGCGACGTCGCGCGGCACCTGGAGTTGCCGTCGACGGGATGGGTGCGGCGCTATCGGGTGCGGGTCCACGGCCGGGTCGATGATTCCCGGTTGGCCGGTCTCGCCGGGGGTATCGAGGTGGACGGCGTCGCCTATCGAGGCGTCGATGCGTCGCTTGACCGGCAACAAGGCGCCAATGCCTGGCTGACAGTCTCTCTCCGCGAAGGCAAGAACAAGGAAATTCGGAAACTCATGGAGTACTTGGGATGGCCGGTGAACCGTTTGATTCGAACGGCTTACGGCCCGTTTCAGCTGGGATCGCTGCCCAAGGGGGACGTCGAGGAGGTCAGGCCCAAGGTGCTTCGCGAACAACTGGGAAACTTCATCGGCAATGAGGATCGTCGGCGGCAGTCTTAGGGGGCGGCGCATCGCGGTGCCTCCCGGCCGGCCGGTGCGTCCAACCTCCGACCGGGCACGGGAAGCGGTGTTCAATGTCCTCGCTCACGGGATGGGGGTCGGCCTCGACGGCGCCCGGGTTCTCGATCTGTTTGCCGGGACGGGCGCCTATGGCCTGGAAGCACTGTCGCGCGGGGCCGCGTCGGTGGTGCTGATCGACAATGCCGCCCCGTCCCTCGAGGCTATCCGACGGAATGTCGAGAATCTCGAGGTGGCGGACCGGGCCCGGGTCGTGCGGGCGGATGCGGCCCGCTTGACCAATGGAGCCGATATTTCGGGGCCATTCGATTTGGTGTTTCTGGATCCGCCCTACGATGAGGGTCTGGAGGCGGCGGCACTGGCAACCCTGGCATCGGCCGATTTGTTGGACGAGCACGCGGTGTGCGTCGTCGAAACCCGGAGCAAACGCGAATTCGAGGCGCCCGTCGGCTACGCCACCCAGGACCAGCGCACCTATGGGCAGGCACGGATTTCGTTCCTGCGGCGCGCCGGGAAACTGCTCTAATCAGCGGCGGCCGAACAGGCGTTCGATATCGGCGAGCCGCAATTCCACGTAGGTGGGACGGCCGTGATTGCACTGTCCCGAGTGCGGGGTCGCCTCCATCTGGCGCAGCAACGCGTTCATTTCCGGCGCGTTCAGCCGGCGGCCGGCGCGTACGCTGCCGTGACAGGCCATGGTCGAGCATACGTCGGCCAGCCGGGACTCGAGTGAAAGGGTGGTGTCGTACTCGGCGAGATCGTCGGCAAGATCTCGGATCAGGCCGGCGGCATCGATCTCGCCCAGCAGCGCCGGGGTTTCGCGCACCACCACCGCGCCGGTGCCGAATGCCTCGACCGCCAATCCCAGTTCGGTCAGCTCTTGCGTGCGTGCAAGAATTCTCTCCGCCGCGGCCTCATCCAACTCCACCACTTCCGGGATCAGCAACGCTTGCCGTTGGATGCCGCCGCCGGCGAGCGCCTTCTTCATGTCCTCGTAGACAAGCCGTTCATGTGCGGCGTGCTGATCGACAATGACGATCCCTTCATCCGTTTGAGCAACGATATAGGTCTCGTGAAGCTGAGCCCGGGCGGCCCCGAGCGGATAATGCCCGTCGTCGTCCGCCTGGTACGCCGCTTCGGGTGCGGACGGCGTTGTGACATGGCTCCCATGATCCGCTTGATCCAGCGGCCGATGGAACCCATGAGCGGTCTCCGCCAGCGCCGTGTTCCCCGCCAGCGCCGTGTTCCCCGCCATCGACGGCGGCACGCCGCTGCCGGCGGGCTGACGGGGCAGAAACCCGGTGCGCGGCATATCGGCCGGCCGCATGGCGCCGAGGGCCGCCGAACCGACCGTGGTGGAGGCCCGATGCCCGGCTTCGGCGAGCGCATGCTTGAGGGCGCCGACAATCAGTCCCCGGACCAGACCCGGATCGCGGAACCTCACCTCGGTCTTTGCCGGATGGGAATTGACGTCGACCGCTTGGGGCGGGATTTCCAGGAACAGCGCCAGCAGGGGGTGCCGGTCGTGGGCGAGAAAATCCCGGTAGGCGGCGCGAACCGCGCCTTGCAGCAGCTTGTCCCGCACCGGCCGGCCATTGACGAACAGGAACTGCATCTGGGCGTTGCCCCGATTCAGCGTCGGCAGGCCGATATGACCGGTCAGCTTTATGCCCTCCCGCGCCGCCTCGATGGGCAGGGCGTTGGCGCCGAAGTCGTTGCCCATGATGGCATCCAGGCGGTCGAGACGCGCCGAAAGGAGATCCCCCTGCGCCGGCGGCAGTTTGAGAATCTGGCGCTCACCCTCCGACAGGGAAAAGGCGATCCCGGGATGCGCCATGGCCAGACGCCGCACGGCGTCAACCACGTGGTTGCGCTCGGTCTGCGGGGCCTTGAGAAACTTGAGACGCGCCGGCGTCGCATAGAAAAGATCGCGAACCTCGACCCGGGTGCCCGGCGGATGGGCCGCCGGCTCCGGCCCCGAGACCGCTCCGCCTTCGACGTTGATTTTCCAGGCGCTGTCGGCGTCGGCGGTGCGGCTGGTGACGGTCAATCGGGCGACGGAGCCGATGGATGGCAGTGCCTCGCCCCGGAACCCCAAGGTATGGATATTCTCCAGGTCGTCGCCCGGCAATTTGGAGGTCGCGTGGCGCTGAACCGCAAGCGCCAGGTCGCCGGCGTCCATTCCGTGGCCGTCATCGGCGACCGACAGGGCTACCCGCCCGCCATCGGTCACCACGATGTCGATACGCCGGGCATCCGCGTCGATGCTGTTCTCGACCAGCTCCTTGACCGCGGAAGCCGGCCGCTCGACCACCTCGCCGGCGGCGATCTGGTTGATCAGATTGGGACCGAGAATGCGGATGGTCATTGGATGCCTCCCTATCCCGCGCCTTGGCCCAGATATTCGCGCGCGAGGACCTTGCCTTGTTCAACGGCCGGCTGATCAAAGGCGTCCACGTTCAACAGTTGCGCGGCGATTATCGTCTCCAGCATGAAATGCATCATCAAGGCCCCGATGCTCTCCTCATCAACCTCGGGCAGGGTGATCTTGCGCGTCGGCCGTTGGTTGGCGATCAGCGTATCGGCGGTCGCCCGCTGCTCCGCGTCCATGAGGTCGCCCATTCTGCGTCCCGCAAGATATGACAGATCGCCGTTGCCGGCGAGGTCCTCGGGCACCCGGCCTCCGGTGCCGGCGGACGGGCCGAAAATGACGGTGTAGGCCTTGTCCTTGGGGCCTGCCAGGTAGAGCTGCAACTGGCTGTGCTGATCGACGGTGCCGAGCGCGCTGACCGGGGTGGTTCCCTCACCGTTCTTGCCTAGACTCTCGGCCCATAACTGGCGGTACCAGAAGGCGAAATCATAAAGGCGGTCGACATACGGCATTACGACAAGCTGCGATATGGCCCGTTCCTTGGAGAGGGCGACCGCCAACGCGGCGCCGACCGCCGCCGGCGTTTCCTCCGGTTCCGCGTGCCCGAGAATGGGCGTCAGCACCGAGGCCGCCCCCCGGCGCACCGCCTCCCCATCCAGGCCGGCGATCATCGCCGGCAGCAAGCCGACGACGGAAAGCACCGAGTACCGGCCGCCGATACCCGGGTCATGATCGAGGGTCTCGAAGCCGTGTTCCTCGGCCAACCGGCGTAGGGGGTTGTCCCGGGGCTCGGTTATGACAAGGAAGTGCCGGCTCAGTGTCCCGGCGGGCAGGGCCTTTCGAAAAACGTCCAGGCAGTAGAGGAACTGGGTCAGCGTCTCGGCGGTGCCGCCGGACTTTGAGATCACGATGATGGCAGTGGCCGCCGGATCGGTGCGGGCGAACAGGCGATCGAAACTGATCGGGTCGATATTGTCCATGAAATGCAGCCGCAGGCTATCGGGCTGCCCGCCATCCGGGAGCGGCGATCCCGGATCGGCGAGCGCGGACAGACTTTTGCCGCCGAGGCTGGAACCGCCGGTTCCCAGAACGATGATGTCCCTGAAGTTTTCGCGGAGTCGCTCGGCGACCGGCTCGAGTGCCGCTACGTCGTCGTTTCGTTCCGGCAGCCGCAACAGGGGCAGCCTGTCTTCCGCGTGCCAGGATCTGAGAGTTTCGAGAGCCGAAGCGGTGCGGCCCACCCAAGCGCCAAAGACATCCGGCTCAAGGCCGTCCGGACCGATCACGGGGCTCAAACAAGCATCGACGTCGTGGATGTAGTACGCCACCGGCGATCAGTTCCAATCGGGTCCAAAGGGCGACTCACACTAGCACTTGGGACGATGGCCAGCCAGCGCGTCCCCTTGGGGTAGCTCGGCCGGCCGCGGCCGGTCAGTTGGCGGAGACGTTTTCCGGTTGGCCGACCACGACGAGCGTCAGGTTTTCCGGGCGCAACAGGCTCTTCGCAACCCGATTGACGTCGTCGAGGCTCACTTTTTCGATCAGCGAGTTGCGGATGTCGAAATAGTCGCGGCCCAAATTTTCAAGCTGAAGGCCGGTCAACATGGCCGCGATTCGCGGGCTGGAGCCGAATCGCAGGGCGTATGATCCGGTCAGATATGTTTTGGCGTCCTTGAGTTCGAGCTCGGACAGTCCCTGTTCGGCCATGCGCTTCCACTCGGCGCGCACGATATCTATGGTCTGGGAGGCCTGCGCGTTCGCCGTTCCCGCGCCGCCGATAATCAGCGCGGAATGATCCAGGGGCGAAAGGTAGCTGAAGGCGGAATAGGCAAGGCCGCGTTTCTCCCGCACCTCCTCATAGAGCCGGGATTCGAACCCGCCGCCGCCGAGAACGTAGTTCATCACATAGGCGGCGTAAAAATCGGGATCCTCGCGTTTGATCCCCCCATGACCGAACCGGATGACGCTTTGGGGAATCGGCTTCTCGATCACCACCTGCTTGCCGGTGGCGGCCGCGGTGACATCCGGGACTTCCCAGGGCTCGGCCGTCGCGGGAAGTTCGCCGAAGGTGGTATCGAGCAGGGTTTTCAATTCCGCCACCGTGATATCGCCGACCACCCCGACGACGAGGTTGTCGCGGGCCAGTCGCCGGGCGACGAAGGCCTTCAGATCGGCGATCTTGATAACCGGAACCGTCTCGAAGGTCCCGTCCGTGTGGCGGCCGTAGGGATGGTCCGGGAACATGGTTTGGAACATGGCCCGATTGGCGAGCCGCCGCGGGTTTTCCGACGCCCGGCGGAGGCCGGCCAGGACCTGGGAGCGAATTCGCTCGACGGCTTCGGGATCGAAGCGCGGCCGGGTGATCGCCAATTTCAGCAGGCCGAACGCGTCGTCCCGGTTACGGGTGAGGGTGCGCATCCGGCCCGAAAACGTATCGAGCCGGGCGGAGAAGCTGAGCGAGACCGAGAGGTCTTCAAGGCGCCGCTGGAAAGTTTCGCTGTCCATGTCGCCGGCGCCTTCATCGAGGGTCGCCGAAACCAGATTGGCAACACCGTCCTTGCCGTCCGGGTCGAGCGCGCTGCCGCCGCGAAAGGTGAAATTGACCGAGATGATCGGGTTGGTGTGGTCCTCGACCAGCCAGGCGGTGATTCCCTTGGCGCTGACCACTTCTTGAACCTTGACGGCGGCGCGGGCCAATGGCGTGGTCAATATAAGGGCGACGAAGACAGCGGCACTCATGCCGGCGAGGCGTGCTCTGCTCATGGATTCATCCTCTAACTCCGCCGTTTGGCCAGCAGCAGGCCGGTGACCGAGTTGCTTTCGATCATCACCGCCTTGGCTGCTTCATTGATCTGTTCCAGGGTGACCGCCTCGATGCGTTCGGGCCACGATTCCACGTCCTCGATGGTCTGCCCCATGGCCAGCGCGGCGCCCAATACCCGCGCCCCGCGACCGGCGGAATCCCGCGCATAGATGGCGCTGGCCGACATGCGCGATTTGGCTCGCGCCACCTCTTCGGCGGTTACACCCGATTTGAGCAATTCGTCGATCTCCACCTGGAGCGCCGCCTCCAGTTTGTCCATGGAAACGCCGGGTGCGGGGGACGCGAAGTAGGTGAACGCGCTGGGACCGATTCCGTCGGAGTTGTAGTACGCACCCGCCGAGACCGCGAGTTTCTGCTCTCGCACCAGCGACTTGGAGAGTGCGCCCGTATTGCCGCCGATGATCTCGCTCAGCACCTGCAGCGCGTAAATATGCTGCTTATCGCCGTAGCCGTGGCTCGGCGCCATATAGCGTTTGCGGACGCTCGGCTGCCGCACCCGCCGGTCTCGAAGGATCACGCGGCGTGCCGCGTTGTGGGGCGGTTCCGCGGCCCGTTCCCGCTTGATGCCGGGTCCCTGCGGGATGACACCGTAATACTTCTCGGCAAGGGGGCGGACCTGATCGACGGTAACGTCGCCGGCAACCACCAGCACCGCATTATTGGGCCAGTACCATTTGTCGTAGAAGGCCCGCAGATCTTCCGCCGTTATCCGTCTGATCTCGTGTTCCCAGCCGATAATCGGATTGCGGTAGGGGTAATTCAGATAGAGCGCCGCATTCACCTGTTCGAACAGCTTGGCGCCGGGTGAGTTGTCGGTCCGGGACCGCCGTTCCTCAAGCACCACCAGGCGCTCGGGTTCCACCTCCCTGGGATCGATGATCAGATTGCGCATCCGATCGGCTTCAAGCTGCATGACGATGCCGAGCCGGTCGGCGGCGACACTCTGGTAATAGCCGGTGTAGTCGTAGGACGTGAATCCATTGTCGCGCCCGCCGTTACGCGCGACGGTGCGCGAAAACTCGCCGGACTTCAGGTTCTTGGTCGTCTTGAACATCAGATGTTCGACGAAATGGGCGATTCCCGATTTGCCGCGGGGCTCGTCGGCGGACCCCACCTTGTACCAGACCATATGGGTGACGATCGGTGCCCGGTGATTGGAAATCACCACCACCTGCATCCCGTTGTCCAGGGTGAAGGTTTTCGGGTTAAACACCTCGGCGGCCGCCGGAAGGACGGAGAGCCAAGCCGCCGCCGCGACCGCGGCGGTGAGGAGCGTGCGTCTGAACATCATGAGTTTAACGGGCTGCCTGCCGTTTTCCGTTGAGCAAATCGGTGCCGAAAGTATAGCCCGCGGATGGTCCGGGCAAACCAGCCTCGCACCAATGTGATATTACGATTATGTAATCCGGCGGCTCTAGAACAGGCCTTCCAGAATCGCTTTCTTCTTTCGCTCGATGACCGGCACATCGCCCTCGTTGATGGGCTTGCCGAGCGCTTGAGCATCTCGGATACGCTTTGATTCCGCGACCGGATCGACGGCGACCGAGGGGTCGGGCGGGTCACGCCAAAATACCAGCTTGGCCCCGAAATCGTCGGATTCGGCGACGATTTGGCGGGTCTCATTGTCGACCTGAAGACGGATACCCGGGTTCGTGTTCAGGGCGCCGGCGGCTCGCAGGACGGCGGTTTCCCCGGCGCTGGCGCCGGCCACCGGCCGCTCGGTGTCGACCGGACGGCGGGCTGTCCCGCCCGCACTGTTGACGATGGTCCGCGCCACCCGGTCACGCGGGTTGACGGCCTGGGGTCGCTGCGCGCCCGGGGTCGGCGGACGGAGCTGGAAGTCCGGCGGCGTGCTCAGCGGCGCGCGCGTATAGACGGCGAACTCGTCCGGAGACCGCTTGGTCTGGCCAAGAGCCTGTTTGGTCTGTTCACAGGCGGTTAGGGCGGCCATGGCCAGTAGGCCTACCCCAACTCCCAGAAACTGCCGGTTCATGACGGACCTCGAATTTTACGTATCCTCGATATTACGCTTCTTTCGCGCCGGGGAAAATAGCGTTTCAACGATTAACAATACAGCGCCGACGGTAATGGCGGCATCGGCCACGTTGAAGGCCGGCCAGTGATAACCGCCTGCGTGCAAATCGATGAAATCGATCACCGCGCCGAGCCGCACCCGGTCGATCACATTGCCCAGCGCCCCCCCCATGATCAACCCGAGGGCGAGGGTCGTCGACAGCATTTCTGCGCGGCGAAACCAGACCCCGAGAAAGCCGACGATCACCAGGGCAATTCCCGACAACAGCCACGGACCCCAAACGCTGCCGGCATCGAACATGCCGAAACTGATGCCCCGATTCCACGCCAACACCAAATCGAAAAACGGCAGCACCGGAATGCGGCGCGGCGGCTGCATGACCCAAGCGGCGATCCACCATTTGGTCAGCTGATCCGCGGCAATGACCGCGAGGCCCAGGGCGATGCCGATCGTGTGCCGGCGCGCCACGGCTATTCGGCGGCGGCGGGGAAGTGCTCCACCGCGTCGGCGCAGCGATTGCAGATTCCGGGATGTCCGGCAACCGTTCCGACTTCCGGCAGCACCTTGTAGCAGCGGACGCATTTCTCGCCCTCGGCCAAGGTGTGCACGACCCCGACACCGGCGACGTCGTCGAGCGTGAACGCGTTCGCGGGGGGCGCGCCCATGATCAGCTCGACATCGGACGTGATCGCGATCTCCGCCACGTCCATGCCGTCGACGGCCGCCAGGTGTTCGGCATCCGCATAGATTTTGGGCGCCGACTGCAGGCTGGAGCCGATGCGCTTTTCGCCCCGTTCGATCTCCAGGGCGCCGGTGACGACCCGGCGCAGGTCGCGGATCTTGCGCCACTTGGCGGCCAATTCGTCGTCCCGCCAGGCGTCGGGCACGCCGGGGAAGGTGCGGAGGTGGACGCTTTCCTCCTCGCCCGGGAAGCGCGCAAGCCACGCCTCTTCGGCGGTGAAGCAGATGAACGGCGCCAACCAGGCTGTCAGGCACGAAAACAGGCGGTCGAGCACCGTGCGGGCGGCGCGGCGATTGATCGCATCAGCCCGGTCGCAATAAAGCGCGTCCTTGCGGATATCGAAATAGAAGGCCGACAGATCGACGGTGCAGAAATTATGCAGCTCGGTGAAGAAGTCATGAAATTCGTAATTCGCACAGGCCTCTCGAAGCGCGCCGTCCAATTCCCGCAGCCGGTGAAGGACCCAGCGGTCGAGCTCAGGCATCTCCGCCTCGGGCAGGCGTTCGCTCTCATGGAATCCGTTCAGGTTGCCGAGCAGGAACCGCAGCGTGTTGCGCAGCCGGCGGTAAATGTCCGTGTGGTGTTTGATGATCTCCGGACCGATGCGCAGGTCCTCGGAATAGTCGGACGCCACCACCCAGAGACGCAGGATGTCGGCGCCGTTGGTGTTCACCACATCCTGGGGCGAGACGATATTGCCCAGCGACTTGGACATCTTGTAGCCGTCCTCGCCCATGACGAAGCCGTGGGTGAGCACCTGGTCGTAGGGCGCCCGGTCCCGCGTCCCGCAGCTCTCGAGCAGCGAGGAATGGAACCAGCCGCGATGCTGGTCCGTCCCTTCGAGATAAAGATCGGCGGGCCAATTGAGATCGTCCCGTTCTTCGAGGACAAAACTGTGCGTCGCGCCGGATTCGAACCACACATCAAGAATGTCGAAGATCTGCTCGTACTCGTCCGCGTCGTAGGCGTTGCCCAGAAAACGGCCGGCGTCCGACGAAAACCAGGCATCGGCGCCCTCGGCTTCGACCGCTTCGACCACCCGATCAAGCACCGCCTCGTCGCGGAGGATTTCACCGGTCTTCTTGTGGACGAAGACGGCGATCGGCACGCCCCAGGCGCGCTGGCGGGAGATCACCCAGTCCGGGCGGTTCTCGATCATGGCGTAGAGGCGGTTGCGCCCCGACGCCGGGAAGAAGTCGGTTTCCCGGATGGCGCCGAGAGCCACGTCGCGCAACGACCTGCCGTGCTCGCCATAGCCCGCATCCATACCGATGAACCATTGGGGCGTGTTGCGGAATATCAGCGGCTTTTTGGACCGCCAGCTATGGGGATATTGGTGGGTCAGCCGTCCGCGGCCGATGAGCGCGCCGGTCTCGATAAGTCCTTCGATCACCGCGCCGTTGGCATCGCCCTTGTCGCCCTTTTCGGTGATCACCTGTTTGCCTTCGAAGCCCGGGGCTTCCCTGGTGAACCGGCCGTCGGGGCCGACCGTGTAAGGGATGCGGGCATCGATGCCGCGTTCGGCCAGCAACTGGCCGTGGGCCGTCCATACCTCGAAGTCATCGGTGCCGTGGCC
>JAJECC010000068.1 GCA_022822205.1 Rhodospirillales bacterium
AACGAGCCCAGCCGAAAAAGGACATCTGGCTCCGCCCGCTCCGAAAAGATTGGCGGCGCACCCTCAATCGGTAAAATCACACCCGGGCGCGGCCGGGTGCGGGCAAGCACCTCCTCATCCCCCGGAACCCGAACGGTTACGTCAGCGAATACATCCGGGATTTGATCCGCCGCGACAAGGAACGTGTGGAGGCGGAAGCCTTCGACCGGCTGAAAGCGGAACTGACCCACGCCTTTGCCGCACCGGAGCAGAGCTATCGGCCCCTGACGGCGGACGATGTGATCGCGCGGAACCGCTCCTGACACGCGTGACCGCCATTCGCATCCACGAGGCGGCCTCCAGCCGCCTCGACGACATCTACCGCTACACAAGGGACAGGTGGGGCGAGGACCAGGCGGAGAAATACATCACTGGCCTGTTCGCCGCCTTCGACAGGATCGAGGACCGCGGTGTCGCCTCCAAACCCATCCCGGCGGAATTCGGAGTCGACGGGTTCTTCTTTCGGTATGAACACCACGTCGTTTATTGGCGGCATCTCTCGGATGGCGACATGGGGATCGTGACGATCCTGCACGAGCGAATGCACCGGATCGACCGTTTCCGGGATGACTTCGGGCTCGGCTAGAGAGACGCGCGTTCGGCCCGACGACCGATATCCGGCGCCGCTCCGAAGGCGGTGTTTTCCGCACCCACTGCTCGTCCGACGCCGGCGCATCCCGCCGCCGTCATCGCCATGTCAAATAAGGTCAATTCGTCCGAATTGACCGACCCGGTGATCCACGTGGATGGCAGGGTCCGGGCCCGGCCATGACGCTTTGGCGGTGCGCGATGCCAAACCCGTCATGCCCCGACTTGTTCGGGGCATCCAGGATATTCACCACGGAGACACGGAGACACAGAGGTCGGGAGGAGAGGCTTCGATCCCGGTGCGCCTCACTGTCTCACCGTCTCCGTGGTTCAAGAATTGAAAATGTGGCCTGGTCGCGGCTTGTTCCCGGGCCGGCGAAGCCGGACCCTAAGACGGGGTCTCGATGAACGGCGGGCGCAATCGGCGTCAGATGACCGATTCAACCCATTCCATGAGCTTGCTCTTGGGCAGCGCGCCGACTTTCATGGAAGCGACCTCACCGTCCTTGAAAAGCATCAACGTCGGAATTCCGCGTACGCCGTATTTGGAGGGCGTCTCCGGATTGTCGTCGATATTCACCTTGGCGATGGTGAGTTTGTCGCCGAGTTCGGTGCCGATTTCGTCGAGGGACGGGGCGATCTGTTTACAGGGACCGCACCACTCGGCCCAGAAATCCACCAGCACGGGGCCGGATGCCTGAAGCACATCCGAGTCGAACGACGAATCGCTTACTTCCTTGGCCATAACCTGTTTCCTTTCAAACGCCGCACAGCGATGCCGCTCGCGAGGGATGCCATGAATGATGAAGCCAATCTATGTGCGGCCCCAATGCCCGTCAAGGGACGTACCGGTCCGAAAGTTCCCCGGGGATTTCCATGACGATCGGGCCGTCGGTCCAAAGCAGGACGCAGGCGATTTCGCGGTCCGGATAGATATCGGCGACCACGGAACGGTAGATCGCCAACTGCCGCATATAGACCGGGGGCACATCCTCCGGCGACCGGGGCGGCGGCCGATTGGTCTTGTAGTCGACGATGGTGACCTTTTCGTCGCCGACCAGGATCCGGTCGATCTGACCGGAGACGGCCCGGTCGCCCACGAGGCCGACAATCGGCACCTCGGCCCGCGATCCTTCCCCGAACAGCGGGGCCGCGGCCGGATCGTCCATGACCGCCAGGGTCTCGCGGGCAATCCGTTCCCGCTCCGCCGGCCCGAGGTCCCGCGCGGCACCGGACAAATACGCCGCCGCGGCGCCGGGCCACGAGTCCCCGGGAAGGTCCGGCAGCGTCTGAAGAAGGTTGTGGATCAGCAACCCGCGGCGAAACCGCTCCGAGGTATCCTGCCCGAGCGGCGACCGGACCGGCGGGTCGTCATCCGCCGGCCGCGACGGGCTGAGCGGCCGCGGCAGCGGGGCCTCCGGCGCCGGCGGCTCGTCGGCCCAGCTCGGCAGCGGTATCGGATCGGGCTCCTGCGGCTCCGGGGTCTTCCCGACTTCCTTCGTTTGAGGCGCCGCAAGTCGAAGAATCTTCCCGGCCGGCTCACCGTCCCATTCGGCGAGAATCGGATCGTCGACCGTCTCGGCAAGGGGCTCGAGCGCTTGAGCGATCAACTCGTACCAATTGCCCTCGGGCGCCTTGGTCTTCGTCTCCCAGCCGCAGATGTAGAGCCGGTCTTCCGCCCGGGTCATGGCGACGTAGAGCAGCCGCCGATATTCCCGCTGCTGGGCAACGCGGGCCTCTTCAGCCAGCCGGTCGCCGACGGTCTCGCGAAATGCCCGGCGCGGCGGCCATAACAGAAACTCCTGGCCGTCCCCGTCCCGGCCGCCCCATAGCAGACCGCCCGCCTCGCGCGGCACCTGCATGGTATCCGGCAGGAATACGATCGGCGCCTGCAGGCCCTTGGCGCCGTGAATCGTCATGACCCGAACCGCGCCGCCGCGGCCCTGGTCCAAATCCCGCTTTACCTCGACCGCGCCGGCCTCCATCCATTGCAGGAACCCCTGAAGCGACGGGGTGTGACTTCGTTCGAAAGCCAGCGCCAGGTTGAGAAATTCGGTAAGAGGATCGATCGCCTCGGGCCCCAGCCGGGCAAGGAAACGGCGGCGTCCGCCCCGCGCGCCGAGGATGCCGGCAAACAGCTCATAAGGGGGCAGGTGATCGGCGGCGGCAAGCGCGTCCCGCAGAAATTCATGAGCCGCGGCGAATCTCGAATTGGACTCCCGGCGGGACTGGAGTTCCGACCACAGGCTTCCTTCCCGGTCATAAGCGAGTTCGAACAGTTCCTCTTCGGTCAGGCCGACGAGCGGGCTCTTGAAGACCGCCGCCAGGGTGAGGTCGTCCTCGGGAAACAGCAGAAACCGGCCCAGCGCCAACAGATCCATGACCGCGATGTGCTCGGTGAGCACCAATCGGTCGACTCCCGCGACGTCGATGTCCAATGCCTTGAGCGCGCGCACCAGATCGTCCACGAAAGCGCCGCGGCGCCTGACCAGAACCATGATGTCGCCGGCGGCGATGGGACGGCCCCGGGATTCGAGCATCTCGCCGTCGCCGATCATCCGGGAAATACGGGCGGCGATGATGGCCGCAAGCCGGGCCTGCGGCGTTCCGCCCCTGATCCCCTCGACCGGCGGTTTCCAGCTCTCGGCCTCATCCGAGTCCAGCGGCGGAACGGGCGGCCACAGTTCCACGAGACCGCCATCTCCCTCGCGGGACGCCTGGTGCACGATCGGGCGGTCATCCAGCGCCACGCCGTCCCGGGCCGGAACCTGTTCGAACACGGCGTCCACGGCGCGAAGGACCGGCTCGACGGACCGGAAGGAAATATTCAGATCCACGTCCGACCATCGGCCGCCGGAGCCGGGGATCTTCCCGGCCAGCCGATCCCGCACCGCGGTGAAGCTTTCCGGCCGGGCGCCCTGGAAACTGTAAATCGACTGCTTGACGTCACCGACCGCGAACATGGTGCGGTTTGGCTCGCGGGCCCCCTCGCCGGCAAAGAATTCGTCGATAATCGCATCGACGACGGACCACTGATCCGGGCTGGTGTCCTGGGCCTCGTCGATCAGGACATGATCGAGACCGCCGTCGAGCTTGTAGAGGACCCAGGACGCGATGCCGGAACGCGCGAAAAGCCGCCCGGCATCGAGAATCAAATCTTCATAGTCGAGGAGCGCCCGGGACCGCTTTTCCCGCTGATACGTATCGATGAGGGTCCGTGAAATCACCGTCAGCGCCCGGGTTGCGTCTGCCGCCGCCGCCGCCCGGCGCTTGAGCACAAACCGCGCCAGCCGTTCGGCCTCGGTCACGAGGATATCCTCGGCGCCGGGCGCGGCCGCCGCGGTCGGATTGTTGATCAGCCGCTTGCGGGGGCGCACCTCATCTTCTCGGTGATCCCGGGTCAGGAAATAGTCGAGGTACGGCGTCAGCCCGTCGATCCGTCCGGCCCGGTCCGCATCCAGCCAGCCGGAAAGCATCTCGCCGTTCCCGGCTTCGGACTTCGTACCCTGCCGGAGCGCCTCCGCCGCCATTCGCAGACCGAGCTGATCGAAAGCCGCGTCGCCGACCGCCTGTTCGGTCAGGCTCCATATGGTGTCGCCGGGCGCCAGACCGAGCGTATCGCGGACCATACCGTTCAAGGGTGCGGGCCCGCCCGCCCGATCCAGCATCCGCCGCAGCCGGCCCCGCTGTCCGGCCAGCGTCGAAATCAGATCCGGAAATTCGAACTCGTAGACATGTTTGGTTATTTCGGCGAGGGCATCGGTCAGTTCGGGGTCCCGGGCCTGTTGCGCTTCGCGAAGAATATGCGCCTCGGCAAGGGCGAGGGTTTCCTCCGCATCGCGCTCGTCCATCAGCGAAAAATGGGGTGCGATCTGCGCCTCGATCGGAAACCGGCGCAGCAGCGATTGGCAGAAGGCGTGTATGGTCTCGATGCGCATCCCCCCGGGCGTATCCAGGACCGCCGCGAACAGACGCCGGGCCCGGCGGCAGGCATCCTCGTCGGGTTCTCCACCGGTCAGCGACGTCAGCGCGTCCTTGAGTTTTTCGTCCGGCAGCATGGTCCATTGACCGAGCTGTTCGGCGATCCGGCCGGCCATTTCGGCCGCCGCCGCCCGGGTGAACGTCAAACACAACAGGCGCTCCGGCGGCGTCCCTTCGAGCAGCAGGCTCAGCACCCGGTCGGTCAGCACCTTGGTCTTGCCCGTGCCGGCCGACGCCGATACCCAGACGGAGCAGTCCGGCCGGGCGGCGTCTCTTTGCCTGGTGGCGGCGAGATCGGCCGCCGGCCCTTTGCCGGCGCTGGTCACGACTCGCCCCCATCCGCCGCCGACGCCCACTCCTTGACCCGGGCGAGGTGCTCATAGTCCGAGTATTTCGGAGCATTTTCGGGCCGGGGCCGGGCTTCGTAGACCGTTTCCTCCCGGTCGAAAACGGAAATCAGGCCGGAAAGACCCTTGCGCGCCTCTTCGGCCAGCCGGCCGGTATCCTTGGCGGCGGTTCGTATCTCGCCAGCCGGCGCGGTCCCTCGAAGACGCCAATAGTCGAGCGCCGAGACCGGCCCCGCATCGATGCCCTCGAAACCGCCGCTTTCCGCGATCACCGCTTCCAGCGGCAATTGCGGCGCAAACCCGGCCGCGACTTCCTTGCCGGACGGCAAGCCGCCCGTCTTGTAGTCCACGATGCAGAGGGAACCGTCATCCAGGATATCGATTCGATCGGCCTTGGCCGTCAGCAAGAAGGGACCGGCGGGACCTTCCAATTCAATCCGGCCGCCGACTTCGCTGTGTGAGCCGGCAATCGCCTTGCGGCGGCGTTCCTCCCCGGCGACGAACCAGTCCGCGATGCGTTCGAACCTCGGCCACCAGAACGTCCACACCCCCGGCATCCGCAGACGATCGGCGAATTCGTCGCGGCCTATCGCCAGCAATGCCGCCTTGGGATCGGGGGGCAGGTCGCCGGGGTATTTTTTGACGAAAGCGCTCAAGGCCTCATGGATGATGGTTCCGTATTCGGCGGCGCTGGGCGGCATCTCGATGGGGTCCAGAGCCGACAGGCCCAGGACATGGCGCGCATAAACGGCATAGGGATCGCGCATCCAGGTCTCCACCTGGGTTACCGAAAGCCGGCGCGGCCGGGCCGACACCGGGGGCCTGGGCGCGGGACGCACGATCGGGTCCGGTGCGGCCGGGCGGTCGAGCATCGACTGCCAATGGTTCCAATCGTGCACGACGAGCCGGTTTTCGGACCCGCCGTGCCGCGCCAGCATGGTGTCCAGCCGGAGCAGCCAGCGGGACGGAACGGCCGGCGTGCCGTCGATCCTCGCCGCGCGCGTCAGCACGACCTCGGGCGCGCCGCAGGCCTGGACGAAATCGTGGGCCGTCAGACCAACCCGCCTCTCGGGCGAGGGCAGCCCGAACGCCGCCCGCATCGGCCGGCTCATCCAGGGGTCGGCGTCCGCTTCCGGGGGCCAGGTGCCCTCGTTGAGCCCGCCCAATATCATCAAATCCGCATGCTGCAGCCGCGCCTCCAGCAATCCCCAGATGAACAGACGCGGGTGGGTGCCCCATTGGGACCGAACGACGGCCCCCTCCATCAAGGTGGCGAAGAGAGACGGGTAATCACCGGGCGCGATGGCCTCCAGCGTCCCGATCGCGGCCGACAATTCCGAAATGAAACCGGCGGCGGCGTCACCCTCCTCGCCGGCCCAAAGACGCTCCGCGCCGGTGAGTTCATCGGTCGCGGCCAGCGCCTCCGCCGCCGAAACGTGAGCCTCAAGGAGCCGCGAGGGCGGAACGGCGGGAAGTCGATGGAGTGCGGCCAACCCGGCGACCGACGCATGAAACTCGCCGATCCATTCCGCGGTCTCCGGGTGCTTGCCGCCCAGCCCCTCGGCCAGCGGCTCCAACCCCGGCGCCGGCCGGGCGCCCCGGAGACAGTGCCGTTCCAGGAATCGGGCCTGACGGCGAAAGGCCGCGGGATCGGCGCCATTCGCCGCAAGCGGATGCTTCAACAACGCCAACAGAGGCACCGGCGCGAACCCCTCGGCGACCGCCTGGGCGACCAGGCTCAGGAACGCGCCGACGGCGGTCCGGCCGAGAGGGAGCCCCGCCGAGTCGTCGATTTCGATGTTCCACCGGCGCAGTTCTCCGGCGACCCGGCGTGCGAGCTGCCGGTCCGGGGTCACCAGGGCGGCGGTCCTGCCCTCGACCTCGATCGCGCCCCGCATCATCCGGGCGATCGCCCGGGCCTCCTCCTCGGGGCCGCCGAACTCGGCCCGGGACATGCCGCCGAGGGCCTCGGCCGGCATCTCCTCCTCGGCATGCCACCGGTCGGTCAGGGGCGCCGGCAACAAAGCCCGGGACACGAGCCGGGCCCGCGCGCGGTGGCGCTCTCCGGCTTTCCGCCCCGCGCCGTCCGCATCCCAGGGCCAAACACTCACGTCGGAAATTCCGACATCGAGCCGCCCCAGAAGCCGAACCATTCCCGACTGCGGATGCGCATCGTCGAGAACCCGGACCGCCTCCTCGTCCAGAGACGCGTCCAGTCCGGGCAGGACGACCCGGCCGTTCGGCAGATCCGCGATCACCGCCAACAGGTCGGCCGTCGCCGGCACCGACCCCGTCGAACCCGCGGCGATAACGGGCTGATCGGTCGGATTCTGCCTCCACCAATCGGCCTGGGCCTTAAGCAGCCTGTTGCGGCGCTCGGCCGGATCGATGGCGTTTTCCCCGGCGAGAATTTCGGGCCATTGATCGGTGACGATTTGCAGGAATGTCAGCGTCTCCTGCCAATGCGCCGCGAACTCCTCGGGCACCAGATCGGCAAGACCGTCATACGAAAGCCGCTCGGTCTGAATTTGATCGATCAGCCGCGCCAGCTCCCGGGCCAGACACGCGGCCTGGTCCGGCGTGATCTCTCCCCCTTCGAACCGCTGGACGAGGCGGGTGAGGATCAGAAGACGGCGGATTCCCGGGATCGCCGGCGGAATTGCCGCGGCGCCGGCGTCCGGGATTTCCTCCCAGCCGGCAATCGCCAGCGCATCTTCGTCGAGATCGCCAAGCGGCAGCAGCCGGGGAAGAAGCAGCGCCGACCCGCCGGATTGGCGCAGAAACGCGTCGCGCAAGCTGCGGACGGCGCGCCGTGTCGGCAGGAATATCCGGTATCCCGCCAGCACCCCGGCATCGCCGCCGGTCTCCTTCAGAATGCCGGCGGCGAGCGCGTCGACGAACGGCACCCCCGGCGGGATGGAAAAGATCGAGGAAGTCCGCGGGCTCTCCGTCATCGGTGCCGGATGCCGGGGAAACGCTCGGACATATAGTCTTCAACCTGATCCAGGCCGTCGGCCGTCCCGACGTGGAACCATTCCCCATCGTGGACGATACCGTACAGCCGTTGGGCCTCGATCGCCCGGTCGTAGAGGAGGTTGAACGAAAACGCGCCGCCGGGGGCGCCGGCAAGCAGCCGCGGATGCACCACCATCACGCCCGTGTAGGCATAGGGAACCTGCTCCCGTTCCGGCCGGCGGCCGAGGAGCCCGTCCGGATCGATGACGAAATCACCGGCCCCTTCATAGCCGTAGGCTTCGACGGTCGAGTGCATGAGCAACAGGGCATCCATCATCGATTCGTCGAAATTCAGCGCCAACCGTTCAATCGCCGGGGAAGGACCATCAAGCCAGAGCGAATCGGTGTTCACAACCAGAAAAGGCTCGTCTCCGAGGTGCGGCAGGGCATTGGCGACCCCGCCGCCGGTGTCCAGAAGCTCCGGCTCGTGGGATATGACAATGTCCATGTCCGAGCGGCGCCTCAAATGGGCTTCGACCTGATCGGCCAGATAGTGGGTATTCACCACCGCCCTCCCGATTCCCGATGCGGCCACGCGGTCCAGGCACATATCGATCAGCGCGCGTCCCGCCACCCGGACGAGCGGCTTCGGCGTCTTCTCGGTGATCGGACGCAGGCGCAGACCAAGCCCCGCGGCAAGCAGCATCGCGGTGCGAAGCGGATGCCGGCCGGCGTCAGCCATGGTCAGCCCGCCTTTGCCGCGCGGGAACCGTCCGTGACGAGGGCGGAACCGCCGCATCCAGCCAGTCGCGGAGCGGGCCCAGAACGGGATGGCGGCAGGCGCCCGTCAGTAGCCGCCAAACCCGCGGGATGTGCCGAAGGTAGGCGAATTTGCCGTCCCGATAGGCGAGCCGGGTGAAAATGCCGATGACCTTGCAGTGCCTTTGAGCGGCAAGAATGGCGTAGGCCGCCTCGAATGTCCGCCGGTCCTGACCGGGGAACGCGCCGAGGTAGCGCTCGAGCATGAGTCCGGCAAGGCCCGGGGGCAGGTCGCGGCGGGCATCCTCGAGCAAGGACATGAGATCGTAGGGTGTGCGGCCGATCACCGCATCCTGGTAGTCCAACAGCCCGACGGCGGCGACCCCTTCGCGCCCGGGAAGCCAGATGAGGTTGTCGGCGTGGTAATCCCGGAGCGTAAGGGTCTCCGGCACCTCTTCGAGCATCGGCAGGTACCGCCGCCAAATATCCACAAAAGCCGTTCGGGTGCGGGGCGGGGTCGGCGCGCGGAGCGTATTGGGCATATACCAGTCGGTGAACAGCGCCGCTTCGTCGAGAAGCATTTCCTCGCCGTATTCGGCGAGGCCATCAGGGACGGAAACCGCGGGAGGCCGGCCGTGCAGGTCTATCAGCAGATCGACGGCCCGCTCATAGAGCTCCCGCTCGCCGGCGCCCTTGGCGATGGCCGCCGTGTAGAGATCGTCGCCAAGATCCTCCAGAAGAAGCAATCCCGTCTCCCGGTCCTCGGCGTATATCCTCGGCGCGCTGTAACCCAGGTCGAGCAGATGGCCTGTCATACGGACAAACGGCCGCACATCTTCCCGGGGCGGCGGCGCATCCATGATCACGGCCGTTTCGCCGCCCAGGGTAATCCGTTCATAGCGCCGGAAGGACGCATCGCCGGCAAGCGGCCGGCGCCGGGCGCCCCGCCAGCCGGCCGCTTCGATGAACGAATCCATATGGTCCGACCGGTCAGACAAAGTCTTCAAGTTCCTTCAACCGGCCCGCCCATTCGTCGGTGCCTTCGATCTCGACCCGCCGCACATCCGCCCGCTCGCCGATCGCGAAACGCAGGTCGAGCCGCTCCCAGGGAAGGTAGGCGCCCAGCCTCTCCGGCCATTCGATGAGCGAAATGCCGTCGGTGAACGCATCTTCGATATCCAGCTCCAGTGCATCGTCGGGATTTTCCAGGCGGTAGAGGTCGAAGTGCCAGACGGTTCCCGCCTCGAGTTCGTAGGTCTGAACCAACGTAAAGGTGGGGCTGGGAATTTCCTCCCGGACACCCCACTCCCTCAGAAACGCCCGGGCAAACGTGGTCTTGCCGGTTCCGAGTTCGCCGGAGAGCGCGATGACGTCTCCATCTTCGGCGAGCGAGGCGATTTCGGCGGCCAATTCGGCTGTCGCTTCCTCTCCATCCAAGGTCAGCCGGCGCGGCTCGGGCATGCTCATGGCACTCTTTTAAAGGGGCGGCGATTGAAGCGAAAGCGGATTGCTGTACCATGGTCCGGGCCCGGCCATGACGCTTTGGCGGTGCACCATGTCAAATAAGGTCAATTCGTCCGAATTGACCGACCCGTCATGCCCCGACTTGTTCGGGGCATCCAGGAAATTCACCACTGAGACACGGAGGTCGGGAGGCGAGATTTCGATCCCGGTGCTTCTCACTGTCTCACCGCCTCTGTGGTTCACGAATTGAAAACGTGGCCGGCATCCCGGTCATTGTTCGCTTCGGGAAGCGCCATCGGCTTCGAGCGCCTCCCTCGCCATCCGCCGGGCCTCGTCCAGCGTTTCGACAACCCGGCCGGCCTGCACCGCACCGAGGACGTCGAGGCTGCGCAGGGTCGCGGCCACATCGTCGCCGAGGCCCATGACGATGCACTCGGTCCCGGACTCTGCGGCGATCTCCAACAGCTGGCCGATCGTCATGGCGGCGCTGTCGTCGATATAGACTGTGTCCGAGAAGTCGAAGATGACGACCTCGTGCTCCCTGATGTCCAGACCGATCACGCTGACCAGCTTGTGGGACGAAGCGACGCTCAACGTGCCCCTGAGGGCCACCATGCCCACCCGGGCCGCGTGCGGATCGCCATGCGTCGAAGGCTCTTGATCCGCGAAGAAAGTCGCATCCAGCAAGGGCACCGACATCACGCCGTCGAGCTCCAGCCGTTCGAGCCGCCTGGCGTGCACCATGCCGCCGGCGATCAGCCCGATGGCGACGGCGGTGATCAGGTCGACGAACACCGTGAGGCAAAGCGTCGTCAGCATCACCAGCAGGTGCTCGCGCCTGAGGCGGTGAGCCCGGGCGAGCATGCGCCAGTCGACGATGTCCCATCCCACCTTGATCAGCACCCCGGCCAGGGCGGCAAGCGGGATCGGCTCGACGAAGCGCCCAAGGCCCAGCACCAGGGCGAGCAGGAGCAGCGCGCGCAGCGCACCCGACACCGGCGTCGATCCCCCGGAGCGGATGTTGATGACGGTGCCCATGGTCGCCCCGGCGCCGGGCAGCGCTCCGAACAGCCCGGCAACGATGTTGCCGATGCCCTGACCGACCAGTTCCCTGTCCGGATTGTGACGGTTGCCGGTCATCGAATCGGCCACCAGGGAGGTCAGCAGGCTGTCGACCGAGCCGAGCAGGGCGAGGATGATCGCCGGCTGCAGCGCATGCAGCAGGAATCCGGCCGGCGGCAGTTCGAATTGCAGGGCCGGCAGGCCGGCCGGGATCGCGCCTATCGTCGGCGCTCCGCTGAACCAGAGGATGCCCAGCGCCGTTCCGGCGGCCAGCGCCACGAGGGGGCCGGGCGCGAAACGCGAGAACCGCCGCGGCCAGAGAAATCCCGCGGCCAGCGTGACCGCGCCGATGGCGAAGGCGCCCGCGTCGATGCCGCTCACCGCCGCCGGAAGCGCCCGCGCGGCGCCCATCGGCCCCCCCGTCGCACCCGAGGCGCCGAGCAGGGGCAGTGACTGCATCAGCATGATGATGATGCCGATGCCCGACATGAAGCCCGACACCACCACGTGGGGCGTGTAGGCGACGAAGCGGCCGATTTTGGAGACGCCCAGAAGCACCTGCAGCAGGCCCGCCAAAACCACGACCGTCAGGGCTTCGGTAAGGCTGTCCGCATGGCTGGTCAGGACGACCGCCATGGCGACGGTCATCGGCGCCGTCGGACCCGATATCTGCGAGCGCGTGCCGCCGAACACCGATGCGAAGAAACCGACCGCGATGGCGCCATAGAGCCCGGCGGCCGCGCCCATCCCCGAGGCGATGCCGAAGCCGAGGGAAACGGGCAGCGCCACCACCATCGAGGTGACGCCGCCGAACACGTCGCCGCGCAGAGTGTCGAGGTCGTAGTTCAGGCGGAAACGATCCATCCTTCTCGCTCGCCGATCACGAAACGCAGGTCGAATGGCAATCTTTTAAAGGGGTGGCGATTGAAGCGAAAGCGGATTGCTCTACTAAGCCGGACTTTGCGGGATACGGCAGGTGACGGTGGTGCCCCGGTTGAGGCGCGAGACCAGATCAACGGCGCCGCCGTGAAGCTCGATGAAGCTTTTGACCAGCGTCAGGCCGAGGCCGACACCTTCATGGCCGGCATCCGCTCCCCGGGCGAAACCCTTGAAAACCAAGTCGATTTCGGACCGGGGAATCCCGACCCCCGTGTCCTTGACGAATATCTCGATCTCGTCCCGGCCACGCGCCGCACCGAGCGTTACCGTCCCGCCGGGCTCGGTAAATGCCAGCGCGTTGCTCAGCAAATGGAGCAATGCCTGGCGCAAAAGGCGGCCGTCGGCGGTGATCCATCCGATCTCGGGCGGACAGTCGAACGCCAGCCGTATCCTGTCCGACCGGGCGCGCTCCCGGACCAGGCCCAGAAGATCGGTCAACAGGACATGGAGATCGAGACTTTCGAGATCGAGACCGAGCAGTCCCGCCTCGAGATTCGCAAGATCCATCACCTGGTCGATGGTCGACGCCATGGCCGCGGCCGTCGAGGCGATCCCCTCCGCATACTCCTGCTGGCGGCGGTTCAGTTCTCCGACGTAGCCGCCGCCGAGAAGCTCGGCGAATCCCTTGACCGTGTTGAGGGGCGTCCTGAGTTCGAAAGACAGATTGGCGAGAAATTCGGTCTTGAGCCGGTCGAGGGCCGCCATCGACTCGGCCTTGGTCTGAAGGGCCTCGCCTTCCCGGACCGTCCGGGTGACATCGGTATATCGAAACAGCATCGACCCGTCGGGAAGCGGACGGCGGACGAATTCGAAAACCCGCCCGTCTTCATGGCGAAGCTCCGATGCCTCCGGGCTGCGGGCAAAGTAACGGGCCGCCAGCCGCACGGCCTCGGCCTCCCAATCCTCCGACGGCCCGTGCAGACAGCGGGTCTGACGAACGAAGTCGCTCAAATGCAGCTCCGGGAGTTCGACGGGAACCTCCCACATTTCGGCAAAAGCCGGGTTGGCCAACCGAAGCCTTCCATCGCCGCCGAAAACGCCGATGGCCTCGGATAGATTGTCGAGGGTGGACCGCTGCACCGCCTGCGCCTCGCGCGCCTGCCGCTCGGCCGACATGCGCCTGCTGAGATCCTCGAAGGCCAGCATCGCCGCTCCCTTTCCGAGCGGCGCCGCGATTCGCCGGAGCGTCGCGCCGTCAGGCAGATGGAACACTTCCTCGTGGACTTCCCGCAGTCCGGCCAGGAGCCGCGACTGGGCCTCCCGATAGGCTTGGAAATCGGCCTGTTCGGGCAGTTTGCGGCCCGCCCGCATGCGATCCAGCAGATCGCCGAACGTGGGCCGGCGGTCCAGCCACTCCGCGTCGAGATCGAACAGGGCGGCGAATACGGGATTGAACGCCTGCACCCGGCCGTCGCGGGCGATCAGGCAAACGGCGAGCGGCAACGCCTCGAGGAGGGCGGTATCGATCCCAGGATGCCGGTCGGACGCGTGAAGTGTGGGCACCGGCGAATCTTAGGCCGGGGCCCATCGGCCAGCAATAGGCTGAACGCTAGTAGCGGTATCAATTAGGGGAATCCCGTTTTCGCGGTTTTGCGGTTCAAGCTTTCCCCCTCACCCAGCTACGGCTAGGCTCGCTGCGCTTCGCCAAGCCTCCGCAACCCTCTCCCTCCAGGGGAGAGGGCTAAAAAAAATCCCCCTCCCCCTTGACGGGGGAGGGTTGGGGTGGAGGTGAATCGCCACACGTTAAGGCAAACGCGCCGACACCTTCCCGTCCGCCGTCCTCACCGCCGCAACACGCCTATGGCGGCTCAATCGAGTCCGGATGCTAATAGCGGTAATAGTCGGGCTTGTAGGGCCCGGCCTGCCCGACGCCGATATACTCGGCCTGCGCCGGCGTGAGCTCGGTGAGTTTGGCCCCCAGCTTGCCGAGATGCAGGCGCGCCACCTTCTCGTCCAAATCCTTGGGCAGGACATAGACCTTGTTCTCGTAACTGCCGGCGTTGCTCCAAAGCTCGATCTGGGCCAGCACCTGGTTGGTGAAGCTGGCGCTCATGACGAAGCTCGGATGACCGGTGGCGCAACCCAAGTTCACCAATCGGCCCTCGGCCAGCACGATGATCCGCTTGCCGTCCGGAAACTCCACCTCATCCACCTGGGGCTTCACGTTGTGCCATTTGTAGTTGCGCAGGGCTTCGATCTGAATTTCGGAATCGAAGTGGCCGATGTTGGAAACGATGGCCCGGTCCTTCATCTCCCGCATGTGGTCGAGGGTGATGACGTCGATGTTGCCGGTGGTGGTCACGAAGACGTCGCCGATGGGCGCCGCCTCGTCCATCGTGACCACTTCATAGCCTTCCATGGACGCCTGAAGCGCGCAGATGGGGTCGATTTCGGTCACCAGAACCCGGGCGCCCTGGCCCCGAAGGCTGGCGGCCGAGCCCTTGCCCACGTCGCCATATCCGGCGACCACGGCGATCTTGCCGGCCAGCATCACATCGGTTGCCCGCTTGATGCCGTCGACCAGGCTCTCCCGGCAGCCATAGAGATTGTCGAATTTCGACTTGGTCACCGAATCGTTGACGTTGAAGGCCGGCACCATCAGCGAGCCCTCCTTCTCCATCTCGTAGAGGCGGTGAACGCCGGTGGTGGTTTCCTCGGACAGTCCCTTGACGCCGGCCATCTTGTCCTTGTGCGTCTCGTGCATGACCGCCGTGAGGTCGCCGCCGTCATCCAGTATCATGTTGGGCGCCCAGCCATCGGGCCCCTCGATGGTTTGATCGATGCACCACCAGAACTCCTCCTCGGTCTCCCCCTTCCAGGCGAAGACCGGAATATTCTCGGCGGCGATGGCCGCGGCGGCCTGATCCTGGGTGGAGAAGATGTTGCACGAACTCCAGCGGATTTCCGCGCCGAGGTCGATCAGCGTTTCAATCAGCACGGCCGTCTGAATGGTCATGTGGAGGCATCCGGCGATGCGGGCGCCCGCCAGCGGCTTCTTGCCGGCATATTCCTCGCGGACCGCCATCAGACCGGGCATTTCCGTCTCGGCGATGGCGATTTCCTTGCGGCCCCATTCGGCCAGGTCCATGTCGGCAACTTTGTAATCGTTCGCGGCGCTCATCCATCTTCTCCGGGGAGTCCGTAAGTCAAGGGCGGCAGGGATAGCAGCAGCCATTTGGCCGGGCAAGGAATAACCCCGCTTCCGTCCCACTCGTCCCACTCCGCCCGGCGCAGGGGCCGGTGCGGCGGTTTCAACGGCCCCGGATCAGCCGGGGATCATCCGTCCTCTTCCTCGAACCCGGCCTCGACCAATTCGGTGATGGCGGCCATGGCCCGGTCTCCCTCCGTACCCGAGGCCGTCACCTCGATCCGCATGCCGGGCGCCGCCGCCAGCATCATCAGGCCCATGATTGACGTGCCGAGAACCGTCGTCCCGTCCTTGGACACGGTGACCTCGGCATCGAACCCCGAGACCAGTTTGACGAACTTTGCCGCGGCCCGGGCGTGCAGACCGCGCGAGTTGCAGATGGTGAGGATCGATCGGGGCATGGCGGCTGGAGCCCTACCGGATTGGGCTAGTCGGTCTCCTTGGCCAGCAATTGGGAAGCAACGTTGATGTATTTCCGGCCCGCCTCCTGGGCCTTGGCCACCGCCTCGCCGAGTTCGAGCTCGTCCCGGACGCTGGCGAGCTTGACCAGCATCGGCAGATTGACCCCGGCGATCACCTCGATGTTTGCGCGCTCCATAATGGAAATAGCCAAATTCGACGGCGTGCCGCCGAACATGTCGGTGAGAACGACGACGCCGTCCCCGCTGTCCGTCTCCTGAACGCTGTTCACGATATCGGCGCGGCGGCGCTCCATGTCGTCGTCCGGCCCTATGCAGACCGAAGCGACTTGCGGCTGAGGTCCGACGACGTGCTCCAATGCGCCGATGAGCTCGTCGGCCAAATGGCCGTGGGTAACCAAAACCAATCCGATCATCGAGAATCCTCTCTTGCCGGAACCGGTGGATCAGCCGGCCCCAGATCACGATGGCGAACCTGAACCTTCTCGCCCAGGCTGTCAAACCACCCGCCCAGCCGTTCCGCCACGCAGACGGAGCGGTGCCGGCCGCCCGTGCAGCCTATCCCGATGGTCAAATAGCTTTTTCCCTCCGCCTTGTAGGACGGCAGGAGCGGCCGGAGCAGATTGGTCAGTCCGTCCCAAAAACTCCCGAATGCCGGATCCTCGGCAATGTACGCCCCAACGGCCTCGTCCCGCCCGCTCCGCCGCCGCAGTTCGGGATCGTAATGGGGGTTTGCGAGAAACCGCACGTCGAAGACGAGATCGGCATCCCGGGGCAAACCCCGCCGATAGGAAAACGACGTCACGAATATGTTGAGGCCGCTGCCGCCGCCCGGCGAAAAATGAGCCTCGAGCAAATGCTTGAGTTCACCAGGCGCCATGCCGGTGGTATCGATGACGTGATGGGCCCGGTCGCGAAGCCGCGAGACGACCCGTCTTTCATGGGCGATGCCATCGGCAATCGGCCGGTCCATGGCCAGCGGATGACGGTGCCGGGTGACCTCATAACGGCGCCTGAGTTCCTCGTCGTCGCAATCGACAAACAGGATTTCCACCTCGACGGACCCCGTGCCGGCCAGTTCGTCATATTGGGTCAGGAAGGCATCCACGCCGAACCCGCGGGTCCGGATATCGACGCCGACCGCGATCGGCCGGTCAAAACCGGAACCCGTCAGTCCCGGCTGCGCCGACAGAACCAGGCTCCCCAGCAGCGGCAGCGGAACATTGTCGACGGCTTCGTAGTCGAGATCTTCGAAGGCTTTCAGGACGGACGTCTTTCCGGCGCCCGACATTCCGGTCACCAGGACCAGCCGGGCGGACGAGGCGGGTTTCGCCGGCGCCCCGGTCACGGCCGCGCCTTCGAGGGCGCAAGCAATGCCCGCTCGTCGAGGCGGCCGGCGGCGCCCGAGGCTATCCCGACCGCCAACTCGACCTTCTCCGCCGCGGCGGCATCGAATGCGTGCAGGCGGACGCGCGCGATTCGGTGTCCCAGGATCTCCGTTGCCGGGTCCTCGGGCAGCCGCTCGACGGCATCGCGGCCGGCCAGTTCGACAACAAGGTTCAACGGCGCCCGGGCCTCATGGTCCAGCTTGACGATCCCGATACCGCGGACTTCCAACAGGCCGGCGAGATTGGCCGGCGCGCTCAGGCTCACCCGGCCGGAAGTCACGCGGGCCACGACCCGATCGTCGGCGACCAGCCTGGCGCCGCGGCCGATCAGGCGCAGGGCGAGGTCCGATTTTCCGGCGCCGGACGGTCCGGTAATCAGAACGCCGTGACCGTCGATGGAAACCGCAGTGGCGTGGATATGATCCATGGCGGGACTAAATGCTCAGGGGTTGGGCGTGTCAATGGGGCCGAGCGGCAACTCGACGACGAACCGCGCCCCGGTGCATCCGGTGGAAAAGTCCTCATGGTTTTCGGCGCGAATCGAGCCGCCGTGCGCCTCGACGATTTGCTTGGAAATGCTGAGCCCGAGACCGGAGTGAGTCCCGAACTTCTCGGTTACCGGCCGTTCCTGATAGAACCGCTCGAAGATCTGCTCCTCCGCCCCCTCGGGAATTCCGGGTCCATGGTCCTCGACCAGCACCCGGACATCGCCGTCGCGCCGCCTGATGCGAAGGGTTATCCGGCCGCCCTCCGGACTGAAGCTCAGGGCGTTGCCGATCAGGTTGCGAAACACCTGAACGAGACGATCCTCCAAACCGGATACCAAACAGGGCAGACCATCCCCGGCGTCCAGGACGAGACCGATCTTCCGCTCCGCCGCGGTTGCGTCATAGGCATCCTTCAGGGTCGCCACGAGGCCGGCGATATCGACGGTCGCCATTTCGGCCCGGGACAATTCCGCATCCAGGCGGGATGCGTCGGAGATGTCGGTGATCAACCGGTCCAGCCTGGACACGTCGTCCTGGATGATCGCCATCAGCTTCCGCTGCTGTTCCGGATCGGAGACGCGGGACGCCGTTTCGACCGCGCTCCTGAGCGAGGTCAGCGGGTTCTTTATTTCGTGGGCCACGTCGGCGGCAAAACCCTCGATGGCATCCATCCGCTTCCACAGCGCTTCGGTCATTTCCCGAAGGGCCCAGCCGAGATCGCCGATCTCGTCGTCGCGGCCGGAGAGATCGGGCAGGCGGTACTGCCGGGAGAGGCCATGCCGGACCCGGTCGGCGGCCAGCGACAGCCGCCGCAACGGCCGGGCGATGGTGCCGGCCAGGTAGACCGACAACAGGACCGTAATCAACAGGGCGACGCCGAACACCTTCAGGATATCCAGCCTGACCTGAAACACCGCCTCGTCGATTTCCCGGGAATCCCGAAACAGCAGGAGTGCGCCCAACACCCGCTTGTATCGCTGAACCGGCGCCGCGACGCTGATGATCATTTCGCCATCGGGGCCGATTTGGACGCCGCTGCCGTGTTCGCCGGCGAGCGCCAGGCGCGTTTCGGGAAGCCGGGAACCGGTGCCCGCATCGCCGGGACCGGGTCCCCGTCCGGATGCGCCGCGGAACCATCTCGACGCCCGCTCATAGGCGCCCAGCACGAGGCCGCCCAGCCCTTCCCCGTCACTCGGCGGCGGCAATTCATCGATCCGCACGGTGCCGCCGGGTCCGACAAGAAACCGGCTGTCGCCGATCACCCGTCCCCGGGTATCGATCAGTTGCGCCCGTGTCCGGGATGTGGCGGCGAGACGGCGGATGATTTGTCTCGCCACATCCTCGACCAGAGCCTGGTTTTCCGAGTCTTCGTCGCTCACCGCCGCCTCGCCGAGCGCGGCGGCGATCAGATCGGCCTGGGTCGTCAGCGCGGCGATTTCGGTTCGGATCAGTCCTTCGCGATACTGGCCCACGTACAGCAAACCGCTCACCAGCACGGCAAGCGCAAAGACATTGACCGCGAGGATTCGCCGGGTGATGGGCGAAATCCGGCCCCTGGGCCGCGCGCGGCCCCGCCGATGATTGTTTTGGTGCGCCCCCCGATCCACTCGTCCGATCCAGTTGGTGGTGTTGGCCTACTCCTTTGCGGCCCGGCCGTTGTTATAACGATACCCCACACCATACAGCGTTTCGATGGCCGAGAAGTCTTCATCGATCTTCCGGAACTTCTTCCGCAGCCGTTTGACGTGGCTGTCGATCGTCCGGTCGTCGACGTAAATATGATCGCCATATGCCGCGTCGATCAGCTGTTCCCGGTTCTTGACGTGTCCCGGCCGGGCGGCCAGCGATTGAAGCAACAGAAACTCGGTGACCGTCAGGTCGACCGGCATTCCGCGCCAGGTGCATCGATGACGCGTGCCGTCGAGGATAAGATCCCCGCGCTTGATCGTCTCGTCCTGGGGCTTAAGCGGGTTCCCGTCATCCGGCCCTTCCTGCCGGCGCAGCAGCGCGCGGATGCGTTCGATCAGGAGGCGTTGGGAGAACGGCTTCTTGATATAGTCGTCGGCCCCCATGCGGAGACCCAGCACCTCGTCGATCTCATCCTCCTTGGAGGTGAGGAAAATGACCGGCACGCTGGAGCGTTCGCGAAGCTTGGACAGCAATTCCATGCCGTCCAGGCGCGGCATCTTGATGTCGAGCACCACCAGATCGGGCGGGGCCGTTCTAAGCCCGTGAAGCGCCTGTACCGGATCGGAGTAGGATTTGACCTCGAACCCCTCGGTCTCGAGCGCCATCGCCACGGAGGTCAGAATGTTGCGGTCGTCATCGACCAGAACAATCGATTGAGTCATGCCGGTTCTCTTACCCGCCAGTTACCCTTGATCGGACGCACGGAGATCCGGGAAGCGGCCCGGCCCACCGTACAACGGCGTCCAATTGACGGCGGAATTGTGGCAAAAATATAGTTCAATTATGGCACGGCGGGAGGTCTATCATAATTTCTCCCGTGATTTCAGAGGGATAAGGCACGGCAATTATGGCAATTCGGACCAAAGCGGGCCCCGGACCCCTCCGGGAAATCCGGGGCATGATGCGGCGGCGGCGCAAGGCCGTCCTCGGCACGAACGCGCGGGAGCCCGAAGGCTGGCCGATGACGTCGCTGGTCGGCATTGCGCCGGCCGGAGACGGCGCGCCCATACTCCTGCTGTCCGAACTGTCGGCCCACACCCGGAACCTCCGGGCCGATAAGCGGGCCTCGATTTTCCTCGACGGAACCGCCGGCGCCCGCAATCCCCAGACCGGCGCCCGGGCTACCTTGTTCGGCCGGCTCCGCAAGGAAGATGATCCGCGCAAGGCCGCGCGCTATCTGCGCTATCATCCGGATGCTTCGTCGTATGCGGACTTCGCCGACTTCGGCTTCTTCCAGCTGGACATCGAGCGCGCCCATTTCGTCGGCGGGTTCGCACGCGCCTATTGGGCCGATGGACGGAAGCTGACGGCAAACGGAAAAGCGGCGCGCGACATCGCCAAGGCCGAGGCCGGTATTCTCGAACACATGAACGCCGATCACCCGGACGCGCTCCGGCTTTACGGCACGGTGCTCCTGGGCCGGCGGGGAAAGCACTGGTCGATGATCGGGATCGACCCGGACGGGCTGGACCTGAGGTGCGGACATACCATCCACCGCCTTGATTTCGACGCGCCCGCGGATAGCGCCGAGACATGCCGGGCGGTCCTTGTGGCGCTTGCAAAAGAGGCGCGGAAAAAATCCGGCCGGGGGCCCCTGCATCGGCCATGAACCGGTTGCTTGTGTCCAGGCGCGGGGTTACAGTTTTTTTGCGAACGACCGGCATTGGATCAGCAGGCAACCCACCTTCAGGACGCTATCGACCGCCCAAAGGCGGCTGCCCCGAAAGGGCGTAACGGGAGAAAAATATGACCGCTACCGGCACCAACCGGACCACCAACGCAAAACTTTTGGCTTGGGTCGAAGAGATGGCCGGGCTTTGCCGGCCCGACCGGGTTCAGTGGTGTGACGGCTCCGAGGAGGAGTACCAACAGCTCATCGGTCAGATGCTGGCCGCCGGTACGCTGATGAAACTCAACGAAGAGAAGCGGCCCAATTCCTACCTGGCGCGGTCCGACCCGGACGATGTCGCGCGGGTCGAGCACCGGACGTTCGTCTGCTCGAGGAAGCAGGAAGATGCGGGCCCGACCAACAATTGGGTCGATCCGGCGGAGATGAAGGAGACCATGAACGGTCTCTTCGACGGCGCCATGCGCGGCCGGACCATGTATGTCATCCCCTTCTCCATGGGTCCCATCGGCTCCCACATCTCGCATATCGGGGTGCAGCTCACCGATTCGCCCTATGTCGCGGCGAGCATGAAGATCATGACGCGGATGGGTCGGGAGGCGCTGGACGTTCTCGGCGACGGCGAGTTCGTACCGTGCATGCATTCCGTCGGCGCGCCCCTCGAGGACGGGCGGGAAGACGTGCCCTGGCCGTGCAACGAGACCAAATACATCGTCCAGTTTCCCGAAGAGCGGGCCATCTGGTCCTACGGGTCCGGCTATGGCGGCAATGCCCTCCTCGGAAAGAAGTGCTTCTCGCTCCGCATCGCCTCGGTCATGGCGCGGGACGAAGGCTGGCTCGCCGAACACATGCTGATTTTGGGCCTCGAGAATCCCGAAGGCGAAAAGACCTATGTCGCCGCCGCCTTCCCGAGCGCCTGCGGCAAGACCAATCTGGCGATGATTATTCCGCCGGACGGTTTCGACGGCTGGAAGGTCTCGACCGTCGGCGACGATATCGCGTGGATCAAACCCGGCGAAGACGGCCGCCTCTACGCCATCAATCCGGAAGCCGGATATTTCGGCGTCGTCCCCGGCACGTCCTCGAAGACCAATCCCAATGCCGTCAAGATGATGGAGCGGGACACCATTTTCACCAATGTCGCGCTGACCGACGACGGCGACGTGTGGTGGGAGGGTCATGACGATCCGCCGCCGGATCATCTGACCGACTGGCGCGGCAACGACTGGACGCCGGCGTCCGGGGACAAGGCGGCTCACCCCAATGCCCGCTTCACCTGCCCGACCACCCAATGTCCGACCTATTCGGACGATTGGGAGAACCCCGACGGCGTGCCGATCAGCGCTTTCATTTTCGGCGGACGCCTGAGCCACACCTTCCCGTTGGTCTATCAGTCGACCGACTGGCGGCACGGCGTGTACATGGCGGCGACCATGGGGTCGGAAGCGACCGCCGCGGCCGTCGATCAAGCGGCGGTCCGCCGGGACCCGATGGCGATGCTGCCGTTCTGCGGCTACAACATGGCCGATTACTGGCGGCACTGGCTGGATCTCGGCGGCAAGCTCGCCAACCCGCCGCCCATCTTCCGGGTCAACTGGTTCCGCAGGGACGAGAACGGCGGCTTCGTTTGGCCGGGCTTCGGCGAAAACATGCGGGTCATGCAGTGGATCGTCGGCCGGGTAAACGGCAAGGCGGACGCGGTGGAGAGCCCGTTCGGCTTCATGCCGCGGCACCAGGATTTGAACTGGACGGGCCTGGATTTCGGGGCCGATACGTTCGCCAGCATCATGGACATCGATACCGCGGCGGGCCGCGCCGAGGCGGACGCGCAGAAAGAGCTCTTCGACAGCTTCGACGGCGCCCTTCCGGACGAGATGGAAACTCAGCGCCGGGCCTTGATACAGCGGCTCGACGCGGCGCCCGGGGTCTGGCGGGTCGCGGGCTGATTCGGGGAGGCCAAGCCATGGCAAATGTCAGTATGAAAACGTCGCTGCCGGTGGATGCCAAACAGGTTTGGGAGGCAATCGGCAATTTCAATGCCTTGCCCTCCTGGCATCCCGCCATCGAATCCAGCGAGCTGGAGGACGGCGGCACGGTCCGGCGGCTGACGGTGATGGGCGGCGGCGAAATCGTCGAGAAACTGGTCGCCCGCGACGACGAGGAGCTGACCTACACCTATTCCATCGTTTCCTCGCCGCTGCCGGTGATCAATTACGCCGCAACCCTGAAGGTCACGCCGAATGAAAGCGGCGGCGCCGATGTGGAATGGTCCGGCCAGTTCGAACCGGCCCAGGACGTCCCCGATGCGACGAAGGCGGTTCAGGACGTCTATCAGGCGGGGATCGACAATTTGAAAAAGATGTTCGGGGGCTAGGCGGCCGGGGCGCGGACTCGATTGAATTGCGTCATGGCCGGGCCCAGACCCGGCCATCCACATTT
>JAJECC010000001.1 GCA_022822205.1 Rhodospirillales bacterium
GTTGAGGTTATCAATCCCGACGACCGCCTCGCCGGCATCCAGCAACGCCTGGCAGACGTGAAAGCCGATAAATCCGGCGGCGCCGGTGACGAGGATTGACATGGGAACCCCAGGTAATGCCGATCGCGGATATAGCCTGACTGAGCCTGCGATTACAACACGAACGACAACAGGAACGGCATGGTCAGGAAGGATATCACCGTTGAGATGAACACAACCCCGGCCACGTTCCCGGGCTCGTTGTCGAACTGCATGGCAAGCATATAGTTGAAAATGGCGGCCGGCATGGCGCTTTGCAAAATCAGAACGCCCCGGGCGACACCCTCAAGGCCAAACAGCTCGGCAACCGCAAATCCAACGCCAAACCCCATTGCCAGGCGGAATACGGAAAGTCCCAAGCCGGTCCATGCATTGACGAACTTGAGCTTGGCCAATGAGACACCGAGGGTGATGACCATCAGGGGAATTGCCATTTCGCCGATGAGTTTGGTGCTGTTGGCAATCCATAAGGGAGGCTTGGTGCCGGTCAGGACGAAAATCAAGGCCGCGGCAAGGGCGTAAATCAGCGGGATGCGCGCGAACTCGCGGGGCGACGCGGTGCCGGCCGCCATCCCCAGGCCGAATGTAAATTGGGTGGTGGCAACCAGGGAGTAGACGATGATGCCGAACGCCAGCCCTTCGTCGCCGAATGCCAACAGACAAAGCGGCAGACCGACATTGCCCGTATTCGGCGTCATCACCGTCGCCAGATAGGTCTTCTGCTTGAGCCCGAAAATCTTCAAAAGAAGGAAAGTGGCAAAGAGAAATCCGGCCAACGCGACCAATGCGGCGGCGGCCATAATTCCGAACGCGCCGATTTCGATTTCGATGCGGGTGAGCGTCGCAAACACGAGGAACGGGACGCCGAGGTTGAACACCAGGTTCGAGATGAAGGCGGAATCATAGGGCAGCCCCCGCTTACCCCAGAAAAATCCGAGAATGACGCCAAGCAACACGGGCGCGATGATGGGAAACAGTTCGGTCACCGGTGCGCGACGGCCTGCGTTTACTCGACCCAGATAATTCTAAGAATGTTGGTAGCCCCCGGCGTGCCGAACGGCACACCCGCGGTCACCACCAGCCGATCCCCGGTCTCGGCAAACTCCTCTTCTGACGCAGTCTGGCTTGCACGGGTAAGCATTTCACCGAAATCCGTCACGTCGCGGGTCAAGACCGGGTGTACACCCCAGGCGAGTTGAAGCCGCCGCGCCGTATCGACGTTGGGCGTCAGGCCGAGAATGGGCACGCCCGGCCGTTCCCGCGAGGCTCGAAACGTCGTGGAACCGGTGCTGGTAAATGTGGCGATCGCGGCCGCGGATATAGTTTCCGCGACCTGGCGCGCCGCGGCGGTAATGGCATCCGCGTCAGTGGCCTCGGGAACCGCACGAGTCACTTCGATCAGATTGCGGTAGTGCGGATCCTCCTCGGCCTTGGCGATAATGCGGTCCATAATTTCGACCGCCTCGACGGGATAATCGCCGACCGCCGTCTCCGCCGACAGCATGACCGCATCCGCGCCATCGAAGATGGCGGTTGCGACATCGGACGCCTCGGCCCGAGTGGGACGCGGCACATGGATCATGGACTCCAGCATCTGTGTGGCGACAACGACGGGTTTTCCCGTTTGCCGGGCGCAATCGATGATCCTCTTTTGCAGGCCCGGAACGTCCTCGGGCGGCGCCTCCACTCCGAGGTCGCCGCGGGCCACCATCACCGCATCCGACAACTCGACGATCTCCTGAAGCCGAAGCATCGCCAACGGCTTTTCCAGTTTGACCATTACGCCCGCACGCCCGCTGATCAGTTTGCGCGCTTCGGCCACATCTTCGGGCTGTTGAACAAACGACAAGGCAATCCAATCGACACCCATATCCAGGGCCGCCCGGAGATCGGCCCGATCCTTGTCGGTCAAGGCCGATATGGGCAACGAGACTCCCGGAACATTGAGACCCTTGTGGTCCGAGAGCACGCCCCCGACCTCGACCTCGGTCTCGAGCCGGCCCTTGAGACGCTTGGTAATCCGGAGCCGGATTTTTCCGTCATTCAAAAGAAGCTCGTCACCGCTATCCACTGCTTCGATGACTTCCGGGTTCGATACGCCGACCCTCTTGGATGTGCCGGGTGACTCATCCAGATCGAGCGTAAACGATTGACCGATGACCAACTCGATTTCGCCGTCGGCGAACGCCCCAACGCGAATCTTGGGTCCCTGCATATCCGCCACAACACCCACCGGCCGCTGATGACGGCGCGCCATGGCCCGGATGATCTCCAGCTTGGCTGCGTGATCTTCGTGAGAGCCGTGGCTGAAATTCAGGCGAAATACATCGGCGCCGGCCAAGAACAGCGCCTCGATGGTCTCGGCCGTGTCACTGGCCGGACCAAGGGTGGACAGAATTTTCGCCGATCGGGAGCGCCTCATGACGGGAACTTAGAACCGTTCGGTGAAACTGGCCAGTGTTCATGGAGAGAAAATTTTCAACGCCGTGGCCGGGCGAAAGGGTCGTGGCCGGGTGTCCCGCTCTTCGACGGTTCAATTATGCGAACAGGGCTGGGCAGTCTCCGTTCCGCTCAAGACCCGGCGATCATATCCTCAATCGCGGCCAGGGCGTCAGCCGCTTTGCCGCCGTCGGGGCCGCCCGCCTGCGCCATATCGGGCCGGCCGCCGCCGCCGCCGCCGCCGACCGCTTCGGAACCGGCCTTTACCAGCTCTACCGCATCGAGGCTGCCGGTGAGGTCGTCCGTAACGCCGACGACCAGCGATGCCTTGCCTTCGTTGACGCTGATCAGCGCCACGACCCCGGACCCCACTTGCTTCTTGAGATCGTCGGCCAGGCCCTTGAGGTCCTTGGCCGGCACATTCTCCAGCGATTTCCCGGCGAACTTGATTCCCGAAATTTCCTTGACGTCCGCCGAGTTTCCGCCGCCGCCGGTTGCCAGCGCGCGGCGCGCATCGGCGAGCTGCTTCTCGAGGTCCCGGCGTTCCTCGATCAGTTTGTTCACCCGATCCAGGACCTGGTCCGGCGAGCTTTTCAACAGATCGGCGGTTGCGGCAAGCGAGCGCGACAGATCGGCCACATAGGATTCAGCCGCCTGACCGGTCACCGCCTCGACGCGGCGAACACCGGCGGCGACCGCGCTTTCGCCGACGATTTTGAACAAACCGATATCACCGGTTCGCGCCACATGCGTGCCGCCGCACAACTCCGTCGAAAACGCCTGGTTCTCGCCCGAACCCATGGAGACGACGCGAACCTCGTCGCCGTATTTTTCTCCGAACAAGGCGAGGGCGCCGGCCTCGATGGCTTCCTCCGGGGTCATCAGGCGGGTGACCACCTCGGAATTCGCCCTGACCTGATCATTGACCTGATTCTCCACCTCGGCCAAATCCCCCGCCGAGACGGCGCGGGGGTGGGAGATATCAAACCGCAGCCGGTCAGCGGCAACCAGCGAGCCTTTTTGAGCCACATGATCGCCGAGCCGGCGGCGCAGCGCTTCGTGCAGCAGATGCGTCGCCGAGTGGTGGGCCCTCAGAGAGGTTCTGCGATTCCCGTCGACGTTCAGCCGCACCTCGTCACCGACCTTGAATTCGCCGCCCTTGACGGCGCCGATGTGAACGGTGAGGTCACCCAACTTCTTCTGGGTATCATCGACGAGTATGGAGGCGCCATCCGACGAAATAGCGCCCTGGTCCCCCTGCTGTCCGCCGGCCTCTCCGTAAAACGGCGTTTGGTTGACCACGAGGGCGACGTCCTGGCCGGCGGAGGCGCTTTCCACCCGTCGGCCGTCCACGACCAGCGCATAGACGACGCCCTCCGCGACCTCGGTTTCGTAGCCAAGAAACTCGGTTGCTCCCGCCTCCTCGCGGATTTCGAACCAAACCTCGTCGGTGGCTGCCTCGCCGGACCCGGTCCAGGCCTTGCGGGCTTCTTCCCGCTGCCGTTCCATGGCGGCTTCGAATTCGGCGGTGTCGACGGACAGACCGCGGGCCCGCAGCGCATCCTGGGTCAGGTCGATGGGGAATCCATAAGTGTCGTAGAGTTTGAAGGCGACCTCGCCCGAGAGGGAATCGCCTTCGCTCATGCCGCCGGTTTCGTCATCGAGGAGTTTGAGCCCCCTATCCAGCGTCCGCTTGAAGCGGGTTTCCTCCAATTCCAGGGTTTCGGTGATCAACGCCTGGGCGCGGCCCAGTTCGGTAAACGCCTGCCCCATCTGTGCGACCAGCGCCGGCACCAGCTTGTGGAGCAGCGGCTCCCCGCAGCCCATCATGTGCGCGTGGCGCATGGCGCGCCGCATGATCCGCCGGAGCACATAGCCGCGGCCTTCGTTCGACGGCAAAACGCCGTCGGCGATGAGAAAACTCGACGCCCGGAGGTGGTCGGCGATCACCCGGTGAGAAACGGCATGATCACCGTCGGCCGGTACGTCCGCCGCATCGGCGGATGCCTGGATTAGCGCCTGGAACAAGTCAATTTCATAACTGTCATGGGTGCCTTGCATCACCGCCGAGATGCGCTCGAGCCCCATGCCGGTGTCAATGGATGGTCGAGGCAGGTCCCGACGGTCATCGGGCGTGACCTGCTCGAACTGCATGAACACCAGGTTCCAAATTTCCACGAACCGGTCCCCGTCCTCGTCGGGGCTGCCCGGCGGGCCGCCGGGAATATGGTCGCCGTGATCGTAGAAAATTTCCGAACACGGCCCGCACGGTCCCGTGTCGCCCATGGACCAGAAATTGTCGCTGGTCGGAATTCGGATGATCTTCTCGTCGGGGAGACCGGCGATTTTCTTCCACAGATCGAACGCCTGATCGTCCTCGGCGAATACGGTGACCAGCAATTTCTCCCGGGGCAGGCCGTATTCCCTGGTCACCAGATTCCAGGCAAGTTCGATGGCGAGGTCCTTGAAGTAGTCACCGAAGGAAAAATTACCCAGCATCTCGAAGAACGTATTGTGCCGGGCCGTATAGCCGACATTCTCGAGATCATTGTGCTTGCCGCCCGCGCGGACGCATTTCTGCGACGTGGTGGCGCGCGAATAGGTCCGCTGTTCGAGCCCGGTGAACACGTTCTTGAACTGGACCATGCCCGCATTGGTGAATAGCAGGGTCGGATCGTTATGGGGCACAAGCGGCGATGACGCCACGATCTCATGATCGTGGCGGCCGAAATAGTCGAGGAACGCCGCCCGGATATCGTTTGTCGTTTGCATGGAGCGAAACTTAGGGTCGCGATTCCCGGTTGGGAAGGCTTTTATGCGACAAAGAAAACGGGGCGCGATTCCGGATCACGCCCCGCTTATTGAATGTCCGCGCCGGTTATTCGGCAGGATTGGCGCCGAATTCCTCGTCGTCCTCGTCGTCACCGGCCGAAGTATCCTCCGGCGGTGACATCATCGAGCCCGATAGAATGCCGGCATTCTCCCGGATCTTCATCTCAATGGCATTGGCGACGTCGGCGTTGTCCTTCAGGAACTGGCGGGCGTTTTCCCGGCCCTGACCTATCCGCTGGCTGTCGTAGGAGAACCAGGAGCCCGATTTCTCCACAATGCCCGCCTGGACACCGAGATCGATGAGCTCACCGGCCTTGGAGATGCCCTCGCCGTACATAATGTCGAACTCGATGGTCTTGAACGGCGGCGCCATCTTGTTCTTCACCACTTTGACCCGTGTGTGGTTGCCGACCACCTCGTCCTTGTCCTTGATCGCGCCGATGCGCCGAATTTCCATGCGCACCGAAGAGTAGAATTTGAGGGCGTTGCCGCCGGTGGTGGTCTCGGGGTTGCCGAACATGACGCCGATCTTCATTCGGATCTGGTTGATGAAGACGATCATGCATTTGGAACGGGCGACCGACGCCGTCAGCTTGCGCAGCGCCTGGCTCATGAGGCGCGCCTGGAGGCCCACGTGGGTATCACCCATTTCGCCTTCCAGTTCCGCCCGCGGAACCAACGCCGCGACCGAATCGATCACCAGCATGTCGATGGCGCCCGAACGGACCAACGTGTCGGCGATTTCGAGCGCCTGCTCGCCCGCGTCGGGCTGCGAAATCAGCAAATTTTCGACATCGACCCCGAGCTTCTGGGCGTAACCAGGATCCAGCGCGTGCTCCGCATCAATGAACGCACAGGTGCCGCCCGCCTTCTGAGCTTCGGCGACCGTATGAAGCGCCAAGGTGGTTTTGCCCGAGCTTTCGGGACCGTAAATCTCGACAATTCTTCCGCGCGGCAACCCGCCGATGCCGAGGCCGATATCCAGTCCCAGCGACCCGGAGGAGATGGCTTCGATCTCGACCGCATTCTCCTGCTGGCCGAGCTTCATAATGGACCCCTTGCCGAATGCTCGCTCGATCTGGCCGAGCGCCGCTTCCAGGGCTTTATTTTTTTCAGGATCGTTTGATTCCACGAGACGTAATGCCGCTTCGGTCATGTTTCCCCTCCTTATTTCACAGGGTCCTGGGTGATGCAATGAAGCTCCCTTGTACATGTTTTGTTCTCATCCGCAAAGAAAAAAATTAACTCGTTGTTTTTATTGGATAATATAGAACGTATTCCATTTTTGTTCACGGATACGGAGCATCTGGTTCGGCCCGGGCGGCGAGGCCGGAAAGACGACCGAATTTCGGGCCAGCAGACCGAATCCGGGCAATTCCTCACGTGAGCCATTCTGGAAGGCATGGATTACCCGGCGATGACATCCTTCACCTTGCCCGCCAAATCCTGAAGGCTGAAGGGTTTGGAGAGAAAGTGGATGTCGGCGCCGATGTCACCGGGTATGGCCTCCTCGGAATAGCCGGAAATCAAGATCACTTTGATTTCCGGCAATTTTTCCTTAATCAGCCGTACGAGCGTATGACCGTCCATGCCGGGCATTACCACGTCGGTAATAATCAGGTCGACGGCTTCGTCGAAATCACTCAGGACATCCAGCGCCTCTTCGCCGTCCGAGGCTTCGATAACCCGGTAGCCCTTGTTGCGAAGTGCGCGGCTGCCGAAAAGCCGTACCGCATCCTCATCCTCGACCAGCAGAATGTTCCCGCCACCGGTCAGATCCTCGGCCAGGATAGGTTCGGAGGCATGTGGACCTGAAAGAATGGGTTCCCCGGCGGCGGCGGCATCCGCTGCCGTATAGGCCGGAAGGTAGATGCTGAATGTCGTGCCCTCACCGGACGCGGAATCGACAAATACATAACCTTCCGATTGCCGGACGATGCCGTAAACGGTGGACAGACCGAGGCCGGTCCCCTCGCCGACCCCCTTGGTGGAAAAGAAGGGCTCAAATATGTGCTCGATGTCTTCCTTGGCGATGCCGGAGCCCGTGTCGGTGACCCTGATCAGTACGTATTCGCCGGCGGGCATTACCTCATGTCCGGGTTGAAGGGTGCTTTCAATCGAAACCCGTGACGTTTCAATCGTAAGTTGTCCGCCGCCCGGCATGGCATGACTTGCGTTGACGGCGAGGTTGATAACCACTTGATCAAACTGCCCCGGATCGGTTCGGATTAGATCGACCTCCTGATCATGCCTGATATCGAGCGCGATATTTTCGCCGATCAGGCGCCGGAGCAGGTTCGAGAGGTGACCAAGCGCCTCCCGCACATCAAAGATTTTCGGCTGCAAGGTTTGTCGGCGGGAGAATGCCAACAGCTGATGGATGAGATTGGCCGCTCGAAGGGCATTTTGCTTGATCTGCATGATGTCGGCGAAGCTCGGATCCTCCGCATCGTGGCGGGCCAGCAGGAGATCGCAGAAGCCGATCATCGCGGTCAGCAGGTTATTGAAGTCATGGGCGACGCCACCAGCGAGTTGACCCACTGCCTGCATTTTTTGCGACTGGTTGAACTGTACTTCCAGATTTTTTTGTTCGGTCGTATCGATGACATGCAGCACAAGGCCGGAAACCTCCCCTTCGGCGTCCTGGACCCGGCCGGCGTAAAGCGAAACGGCGCGGTCGCGCTCCCCAACCGCCGGCATGCGAACCTCGATCATCGTCGCCGGCAGCGTCCCCATCACAACCTTGGACAACTGCGCCGCAATATCGTCCCGGTCTTCCTTGCCGATCCGTTCGGACAGCGGCCGACCGATAACCGCGTCCCGGTGCAAACCGAGCATCTTCAGAAATGCCCGGTTGCAGTCAACGACGTTGCCATAGGGATCGAGCAGGACAATGCCGACGGGAGCTTCGGAAAACAGCCAGGGAATGCGTTTGACCAACGCGCCCCCCGACCCGTCGTCGGGCAGCGGCAGGAACGGCTCCCTGAGAACGATCGAGCGGGAGTAATCGAACTCACCATCGGCGTTCACCTGCTGCGACTGAATGAGATAGGCGCCGAACTCAGTTCCATCCGAGGCCTTGAGGACGATAGAGCCGTGCATGCCGGATGCGTCTTCGGCGATTCCATCGGGCTCGCCGCCGGCGACGACGAAATCGGCAAACTGACGATCCTCGGCCTCCCACCCGTCTTCGAGCGGCGCAAGCCATTGCCGGAGCGCTTGATTGGCGTAGGTGAGATTTCCCGAACCGTCCACCGAAAAGAAACCAACGGGCAAATTATCAATCAGGTCGTAGAGGATCTTTTCCTCCCGCCGGGTGGCCGTCTCGGCTGCCTTGGTCGCGGTAATATCGCTCATCGACCAAAGGGTAAGGTCGTCGAGACCAGGCACCGGTTCCGCCGAGATTCGGAACCATTTGCGCCGGCCCAGGGTCTCGGAGAGGTCAATTTCGGCCCGGTCCCGTAGTCCGCTCTCGGCCCCCTTGATCAGCCGGGACAGTTCCAGCGAACCGGCCGCGGGACCAAACCGTTCGACCAGCTCATTGATCGTTTCCGGTTCCGAAGCAAGGGACGCCCCGCCCAATTCGCCGAGCAGCTCGTGCATCCGGCTGTTGAGAAACCGGAGGCGCCCGTCGCGCTCGGACACGAATGCAATCAGGTCGTCGGCCGCCAGCGTTCCCCGAATTCCTGCCAACGCCCTTCGACGGGCCACGAACCCGCCCAAGAGGTAGCCGCCGAAGGCAAGCCCGACGGCTCCCGCAATCAGCAAAACCGCGGCGAGCAATCGCTGTCCGTCAATTGCCGGCCCCCCGCCGGCAAGCAACAATACGCCGACGAAAATCACCGCCGCCGACGCAGGCAAGACCCCTGCGGCGAGCGGCCAGCGGGCCTTCTCTCCATTCGCCGGAGACCGGTCACGCTCGGTAGACTGGATGGGGTATGTGGTCACGATTCCCCCTGTTTGCGCGATTCGATCCATCGCCGCAATAGTCACAAAGGCCTGCCTGTTCAGCCGCCCCCAACACCGGGCCGGCAGTTCCGTCCGCTCCTACGCGGACGTTCTCTGCTTTGGGCATTCTACCCTTGAGTCGATAGACGTAGCCAACGACTTCCGGCGCCGCCTGCGACCCGCCGGATCATTTGCGGATGTTCGCGGTAAGCCGGATTTGGCCCGGTCGGTCTTTTGGCCGCCGTGAGCGGAATTCCGCCCCAGACGCAGTTAAGGAACGGTGAAGAGCAGGTCCGGTCGTCCGGGAAGCGGACGCCGGGGCCACCAGCACTTTTGGGTGCCGTCAAGTTGAGATTTGATCGGGCGAAGACGCGGAACAGGGAGGCCGGACCGTGACAGCGTTTGTTGAAAATCCCCGGGTCGAGAAGAACCCCAATCCAAATGTCCCACTCGTGGCGCTTGTCTATTTCAAGGCGGATGGTCCTTGCGAAACGACCCTGGAGATCAGCGACGGCCGGCGAACGCGGACCGTCGCATACGGCGCCGGCCATGCGCCGGACGACGGCCTTCCGATCATCGGCATGCGGGCCGATACGTCCCACTGCATCACCGTCCGCGCCGGTGATGCCGCGGCGGTCGAGCTCGAGTACCGGACCCCGCCTCTACCCGGTGACAGCGCCGAGTGGCCCACCATCGAGGTCAAATCGGCCGACACGTCCCGGATGCAGCCCGGCTATACCCTTTTGAGCGTTCGGCGGCGGGTAAATCTGCGTCAGCAGTACATGACGCCCGCCCAAATCCGGTTCACGGTGCGCTGGGGTATGCTGATGGTGCTCGATGAGGAGGGCGAGTGCGTCTGGTACTACTCGTCCGATGCCCGGATCGCCGGCGTGCATCAACTGGCCAACGGCAATCTGTTTTTTCATCACGTGGATTTCCGGACGGTGGAAATGGACATGTGCGGCAATGTCGTCCGCATGTTTTATGCCTCCGGCCGGCCGCAAGGCCCGGTGGACGGCGCCATCCCCATCGAGGCGGCGAGCCTGCATCATCAGCCCCACCAGATGCCCAACGGAAACTTCCTCGCCATGACGGCGAATGCGCGGGAAATCGAGAACTACTACACCAGCGAGACCGACCCGGACGCGCCCCGCGCCACCCAGCCGGTGGTGGGCGACAATTTCGTCGAGTTCACGCCCGACGGGGACATCGTCTGGAACTGGAATACCTTCGATCATTTGGACGTCTACCGCTGGTCTTACCATCTGATGGAGGTCTATTGGCATAACCGGGGCTTTCCCAAGCACCTGGACTGGACCCACGGCAACGGCATCACCTATGACGAGCGGGACGACAGCGTGATCGTCTCGCTCCGCCACCAGGACGCGATCATCAAGATCGACAGGACCTCCGGCGAGATCAAATGGATTCTCGGCGATCACGAGAACTGGAAGAGCCCGCAAAAGGAAAAGCTTCTGAAACCGACCCACGATTTCCGTTGGCACTATCACGGTCACAACCCGCGGGTGACCGTGGACGGGACGATCCTGATGTATGACAACGGCATCTGCCGGACTCAGCCGTACAAGCCGCAAGCCGCGCCCCACGAGTGCTTCGCCCGCGCCGTCGAGTATGACGTGGACGAGGAGAACATGACCGTAACCGAGGTCTGGAAATCAGGCGACGATGATGATCCGGAGCGGGTTATCTCCTGGGCCATGGGGGACGCCCATCGACTCCCCAACGACAATATGTTCATTATCGATTCGACGTGTTTGCCGATACGGGAGCAGCTCAGCCGGACGTGCAAAATAGACGATCTCACCTGGAACGAATGGCTCCGGGAGGAATTTCATCCAAGCGATTTTCCCTATTGGACCCGGCTCAGGGAGATGAAGCGCCAAGGCGGCAAGGACGTGGTCTTCGAGGTCCACCTTCACGACCCCAACGACCTGGTCTCCTGGCAGACCTTCGGCGGCGCCCGGGTCGCGAGCCTCTACCCGGCGGGGGTGGAAGCGGGCTAGCCGGCGAGCGCAACGAGCAGGTCGACAAGTTCGCCCGGCATGTCGATCATGATTTCGTGGCCGCACCCGAACTCATGAACCTCCCACGATGGATCGTTTCGCAGTCTCTCGGCAATTCCGATGAACGGGGCGCCCTCGTTCTCGGTCGCGACGATGAAGACGCGTTTGTCGATCCGCTCCCATGGGTTGGTATGGATGAGAACCTGTTCGAACGTCGCCAGGGGATGATCGCAGAGCCGTCTTTTCAACCAGGCCGCAACGTCGGGATCGTCAATTCCCCAGAAGCCCGGTTCGGGACACGGAATTCGCCAGCCGTCGCCTTGCTTGCGCGCGGTCCGCACCCGTTGTTCGTGGCGCTCCGGCGGCGCCGAACTTGCCAACGAGTGGCCGCTTTCGGGTACGAACGCATCCAGATAAACAATGGTGCGGAAGCGATCGGCCAATTTCTCGGCGACGCCGGTAATCACCATCCCCCCGTAGGAATGTCCCACCAAAACAGCGTCTTCGATCTCTTCGGAGATCACCGCCGCCACGACATCCTGTACATGCGTGTCCAGGTTGACCTCCCGCGCCGCCAAATGAAGCCGGTCACCAAGCCCCGTCAGCGTAAGCGGGTAAACATCGTGCCCGCCTGCCCGCAGCCCCCGCGTCACATGCCGGTAGCACCAGCCTCCGTGCCACGCGCCGGGCACCAGTACGAATGTCGCCATGTTCGCTCCTCACCTGCTCCGTTATCCCGTACAATGCCGTCGGCTCGGGATATCACCACATTATCACGCCGGCGTCACAGCCGTGTAACGGCACCGGCCCAGGGTCCGCCGGCCTTGACCGCCTGTCCACGAAACGGACGAAGATCGCGGCCAAATTGGTGAGCCGACGGGTCTGACCTATATTGGCGCCAGCCAAGGAGCCAAAGGGGAAGCATCATGTTGGAGCTTTATCATCACGGATCGTCGGTATGCGCGGCCAAGGTGCGCATGTACCTGCACGAGAAGGGCCAGGAATGGACAGGCCACTACATTGACATCCTGAAAGGTGAGCAATTCACCGAAGAGTTCTTGAAGGTCAATCCCAAGGCGGTGGTGCCGGCCCTGGTTCACGACGGCAAAATCATCACCGAATCGACTGTCATCTGCGAGTACATCGAAGACGTGTTCCCCGAGCCGCGGCTCCGGCCCGACGATCCCCTGGAACGGGCCCAGGTCATGTACTGGACCAAGGCCGTCGACGAGGAACTCCACCCGGCGTGCGGGGTTGTCACGTTCGTCTGCTCGCACCGGCATACCATCCGCCGACTGGGACCGGAAAAACTTGCCGAATTCCTGAATTCGACGCCTGCGTTCTCGGTCACGGCCAATTGGCACGAAGAGAAGAAGAAGATTGTCAAAGACGGGTTCTATGCGCCGGGTGCGCCGGACAAGATCCGGCTTTACGACAGGTATCTGTTCAAGATGGAAGAAGCGCTCCAGGACCGCGACTGGCTCGCCGGCGGCAATTTTACGTTCGCCGACATTGCGCTCACCCCGTACGTCAACCGGCTGGACATGATGTCCATGTCCGGAATGTGGGAGAACGGCCGGCTGCCCAACGTCACGGATTGGTGGGAACGCATAAAGTCGCGGCCGAGCTTCAAGGCCGAATTGCTCGACTGGGTCCCCGAAGACCTGACCAATGACCTCAAGACCTTCGGCGCCGACAGCTGGTACGACGTCTCGCGGCTGCTGGAGATAAAGGAAGCCGCATAGCCGCAAGCCATGGTAGCATCTCCCGAGAGGCTTAAATCTCCGGGGGACAAATATGGATTTGGATCAGGCGGTTGAGGACTTTTGGAACTTCCGGCATGGCGGGCCGTTTCCCGAACACCATGCCGGAAATCTGGAATTCGACGACGGCTTTCGCGTCTGCCTGGCGCTCCGGGAACGCCACGCCGCCGACGGCAATCCTCAGGTGGGCTGGAAGGTCGGGTTGACGGCCAAGGCTATTCAGGCCCAGGCCGGCGTGCATCATCCTTCCTGGGCGGTCCTATATGAGCGGGGACGATGGGCCAGCGGCCACTCTCATCCCGCCGCGGATCTCATCACCCCCGGCTGGGAAAACGAGCTGTGCCTGACGATGGGCGCGACGCTTTCCGGACCGGACGCAACGATTGACGATGCCGCGGCGGCCGTCGCCGCGGTGCAGCCGGCATTCGAAATCATCGAGCGGCGCTTCAAGCCTGGTCCCGGATTGTTTCCCCTGGGCGCCGCCGACAATGGACAGCAGCGGGCATTCGTCGTCGGTGAATCGACCCGGTTCGACCCCAATGCGCACGATCTCGCCGCCGCGTCGGTCGAGGTAATTCTCGACGGTGAGTCCCGGGAGGTTGCCTATGGCCGCGAGGTAATGGAATCGGGCCCCCTTGCGTCGATTGCCTGGCTGGCCAACGACCTCGCCCGGTTCGGGCTGGCCTTGGAGGAAGGAATGCAGGTGATGTCCGGTTCCTTCACCAAGCAGTACCACTTCGACGGGCCCGCCGACGTCGTGGCGAAATTCGACCCGTTCGGCGAGGTCCGGGTGACGTTTACCTAAAGCAGTTTCCGGCCAAATTGAAACAATTCGGCCGGAAACCGCTCAAAGCACCCTACAGATCAATCCGCATGAGGTCGTGGGCCAGGCGCAGCTCGCCGGTGTAGGTCTCCTTGATGTCCCGGGCCACCAGGTCGAGCTGATGGGGACCCATGATCTCCCGCGGCATATGGACGCTCATTATCTTCTGCACCACCGGATTGACGGAATCATAGGAGCCGAAATGGGTCGCCACCAAACGCTTGGCGCCGGAGCGTTGCGCCAGCTCGCCGAGCTCGGTTGGGCTGGTATGGGACCAGGTTCCGACCTGCGCCTTTTTGCGGAATTCGATGGCTTCCTCGGGAAAAGTGCATTCGTGGATCATGAGATCCACATCTTTCGACAGCTCGACAAAGGCGTCGCAGGGAGCGGTATCGCCGGAAAACGAGACCGACTTACCGTCTTTTTTCGTATCCAGCCGTAGGCCGAAGCACGGCGAAATTTCCCTCGGAATATGCTCGACGTAGCAGGCGGTCACCCGCACGAGGTCATCCTCGAATACCAAACCCGGCTCACACTCCCGGACATCGGGGCGCAACACTTCGACGTTCTGGCGCCGGGGATATTGGCGCCGGGCCTCGATATCCTTGGCGTATGCACCGTCCTCGAAGAGATGGTCGACAAATGCCTGGGTGCCGGGCGGACCGACGACCACGGGCGCGCCGGGACGATCGCAAATCCAAGTGGTCAGCAGGAAATAGGCGAAGTCGGCAATATGGTCATAGTGCAGATGCGACAGGAAGACGGTATCCACCTCGGTGGGGTCGATGTTGGCGGCAACCATTTGCCGGGTGGCGCCATGGCCGCAATCGAACAGGTAATGCCGGTCCTCTACACTGATCAGAATTGCGGAGTCGGCCCGCTCCGGATCCGGAGCCGCGGCGCTTGTTCCCAGCATGGTGATGCGCATGGAGATTGCCTAACCCCCCTTGAAAATCGGCCAGTTAGAGCTTTAGAGCGCCGCTGCCGGATTTACAATCACAAGAAAGCCGCCGCTGCGCCTAGCCGGTTACCACCACCAACTTCCCAATTGTCAAATTGGCGTCCATGTAACGGTGCGCATCGGCAATTTCGTCGAACCGAAACACCTTGTGCAGGCCGTGGCGGTAGCTTCCGTCTCCGACCTTGTCGCAGATCGCCTGCATAACGGCGCCATGGGTCGCCCGGGTCACGTTATGGGTGGATGACTTCGTCAAATAGACGCCATGGGGAATCAGCTCCATGGGTGAAACTTGTTCCATCATCCAGCTGCCGCCGAGGAGACCCGTGACGCAGACCACCCCGTTTTTGGCGGCACATTGAAGGCTGTCGCGCAGAACCTCGGGACCCACGAGATCGAGCACTTTTTGCACACCGTCCGGTCGGAGGCCGCGCAGCGTTTCAGTGAGGCGGTCGCCGGCGACAATGACCTCGTCGCAGCCGTGATCGAGGAGGGCCTGCCGTTTCGCTTCGCTTCTCGTCGTGCCGATCACCGTCAGCCCCAAATCCTTGGCGATGGTCACCGCCGCCATGCCGACAGAGGAGCTGGCGGCCCGCACCAACAGGGTTTCCCCGTGCCCGCAGCGCATGACGTCGACGATGGAATTCCAGGCAGTCAGGAAGGTTTCGGGTAACGCCCCTAGTATTTCCCACGCCAATTCCGTTTCCAGCGGCAATACCTGTGAAGCGGGAACGCTGGTGAACTCGGCATAACCGCCATCGAACGCACGGCCCATTTCTCCCATGACGCACGCGACCCGCTGGCCGGGTTTCAATTCTCCCGTTCCATCCTCGACGACCTCGCCCACCGCCTCGATACCGAGCACCCGGGGAAACTCGACATTTGGCGAGTGTCCGTCGCGGGTCATCTGCTCCGACCGATTGAGGCCAAAGGCGCGGACCCTCACGAGAACCCAACCGGGTTTCGCTTCCGGTATGGGATAGGACCTATAGGAAAATGTCTCGGGACCGCCGGCCTTCTCGACGACGATCGCCCGCATGTCCGTGTTGGCAGTCATTCGCCACCCCCTTGAAGCCGGAAAACCATACGGCACGCAGCCTGATCACCGGACCCTGAAACAGGTATCGCGCCAAAATCCGTGAAGGTGCGGCGGCCGGGCCCGTCGCACGGACCCAACCCGCCATTGAATCATGACCTATTCGGCGGCCACGGTATAACGGGAATCTTCGTAGGCCCCGTCACCCAATCCGTTGTCGAATAAATCGCGTTCCGCGACCCAATCCCGCGACCGGTCGAACATTTCCTGCGAGTAACTCTCGAATACGATGCGCTCGCCGGGACCGAAGTACCGAAGATCCATCATGTCGTGGAACCGCTCCGGGAACTCTTCCCTGTAATAATGAACGTAGAGTTCCGGCCGAAGATCGATATCCATCTGCGCCCGCTTCAACGCCTGATAGAATTTGGCGATATCGTCGGGATCGGGATCGCCGTTGATCATGCCCGCCATCATAAAGGTCGTCTCGGCGACCTTCCTGAAGCCCAACTGATCGAGGAAGTAATAGGTGCCACTGAATTGCGCCGCCGCGGGCACCTTCCCGTCGATCAGGCTTTCCATGCGGGCCCACAGCATCCCCTGACTAAAATCCAGATTGATGTCTTCCGGCTTCAGAAACTGCTCCAGGGCCTGAATCGTGGAGTAGTGCGTGCCCGATTGGTATCCGACGGCGATGGGAACCCCGGCCAGGTCGTCCGGACCGGTAATCCCGGAGTCCGGGTGGACAAATATGCCGCAAGGCGACACCGAGTAGGCGCCGGTATAAATTTTTCCGTGCCCCTTGGAAGCGGCGATGTTGACGGTCCAGTGACATGCCGAGCTCACATTGCACGTCCGCCCTTCCTCGAAGGTCTGCATGGCGCCCCGCTTGTCGCCGATGTTATGCGCCTGTGCATCCTGCTTCGTGGCAGCCAGTTTGAACTCGTAATCGAGCCCTTCAGCGGTGAAATAACCCTTTTCGTGCGCCACCCATTCATGCAGCCGAAAGTGGGGCTCGATAAGAAATTTTTCCTTCGACATCCTGAGGCTCTCCATTCCCGAATTTCACGCCGTTGACGGGCGATTTCTGCCGCTAATCTACTGCAAATTCAAGGATGATCGAAATCGATAGTCGTTATGGTGCTCATGCACGTTGCGAATTTATCCCGGCTCGCTCTCAACTTGATGACCGCATTCGATGCGCTCACGACCCATGGGAACGATGGGATGGGATGGCATGGCAGTTATCGAAATATCTCAATGGCTTGCAGGGGTCGTGCGTGCTAAGACATGCCCCGACGACAGCCAAGGGGGAATTGTTCCGACGTGCCGACCCGGACACGCAAAATCAAGAAACTACTGGTTGCAAACCGCTCGGAGATCGCGATCCGCGTAATGCGCGCCGCCGCCGAGTTGGGCATTTCGACAGTCGCCATTTACTCGACCGAAGACCGGTTTGCCCTGCACCGCTACAAGGCGGACGAGAGCTACCTGGTCGGCGCCGGCAAGGGTCCGATCGAGGCCTATCTGGACGGAGAAGACATAATCCGGATTGCCCTGGAGGCCGGGGTCGACGCCGTTCACCCCGGTTACGGGTTCTTGTCGGAAAATCCTGATTTTGCCGACGCGTGCCGCGCCGCGGGCATTTATTTTATCGGTCCCTCGGGCGACACGATGCGGCAGCTGGGCTCCAAGATTGCCGCCCGCGCGCTGGCCGAAGAGGCCGGCGTCCCGGTCATGCCCGCGACCGATCCCCTGCCCCTTGACGATCCCGGCGACATTGAGCGCCAGGCGAACGGCATCGGCTACCCGGTGATGGTCAAGGCGACCTGGGGCGGCGGCGGGCGCGGCATGCGCGTGGTCGATGACGAGGCCGATATCCTGGATAGCGTCGGGGCCGCCAGCCGCGAGGCGCAGGCGGCATTCGGCAATGGCGAGGTCTATCTGGAAAAGCTGGTTCGAAACGCCCGTCACGTGGAAGTCCAGGTCATGGGCGACGCCCACGGCAACATCGTCCATCTCTGGGAACGGGACTGCACGGTTCAGCGGCGCCACCAGAAAGTCATCGAACGCGCGCCGGCGCCCTATCTCGATGACGGTGCCCGCCTGGCGCTTTGCGAAAAAGCACTGAAGCTCGCCCGTGCCGTCGGCTACGTGAATGCCGGCACGGTCGAGTTCCTCCAGGATGCCGATACGGGTGAAACCTATTTCATCGAAGTGAACCCGCGGATTCAGGTCGAGCATACGGTGACCGACTGGGTCACGGGAATCGATCTCGTCCAAAGCCAAATTCGCATCGCGCAAGGCGGCCGCATCGGTGATCTTTCGTCCGGCGTTCCCGCACAAGATGATATCCGCCTGCTGGGTCATGCCGTTCAGTGCCGGGTCACCACCGAAGACCCCGAGAACAATTTCGTGCCCGACTATGGCAGAATCACGGCGTACCGGTCGGCGGCGGGTTTCGGCGTCAGGCTGGATGCGGGGACGGCGTTCAGCGGGGCGCTCATCACCCGGCACTATGATTCGCTGCTGGTCAAGGTCACCACCTGGGCGCCCGATCCCGATGGCGCGGTCCGCCGGATGGATCGCGCCCTCCGCGAGTTCCGGGTCCGGGGGGTAGCGACGAATCTCCGGTTCCTGGAGAGCGTCATCAATCACCCGAAGTTTCCCGCGGCCCAATACACGACGAACTTCATCGACCAAACACCCGAGCTGTTCCGTTTCACCCGCCGGCGGGACCGCGCAACCCGCCTGCTGGGCTTTCTCGGCGAAACCATCGTCAACGGCCATCCCGAGGTCAAAGGCACCTCGTTGCCGGCCCACGCGGCGGCGCCCCACCTGCCGCCCTTGGACCGAAAGGCCGCTCCGCCCGCCGGCACCCGGCAGTTGCTGGATGAAATCGGGCCGGAAAAGTTCGCGGACTGGATGCTGGAACAGAAGCGCGTGCTGGTTACCGATACGACCATGCGGGATGCGCATCAGTCTCTGTTGGCGACGCGGGTCCGGACCAGGGACCTGGTGGACATCGCGCCCGTATATGCGCAGCTTACGCCGCAGATGTTCTCGATGGAATGCTGGGGCGGCGCCACATTCGATGTGGCGATGCGTTTCCTCCACGAGTGTCCTTGGGAGCGGGTGTCCATGCTCCGCGAGCGCATGCCGAATTTGCTGCTGCAAATGCTCCTGAGGGGCGCCAACGGGGTCGGGTATACGAACTACCCCGACAACGTCGTCCAATATTTCATCAAACAGTCGGCCGAGGCGGGAATCGATCTGTTCCGGGTCTTCGATTCCCTCAACTGGGTCGAAAATATGCGGGTCGCGATGGATGCGGTGGCGGAGACCGGCAAGCTCTGCGAGGCGGCGATTTGCTACACCGGCGACGTCAACGATCCTGCACGGTCCAAGTACGGCCTCGACTACTACCTGGAAATGGGCCGCGAGCTTAAGGCGGCCGGCGCCCACATCCTCGGCATCAAGGACATGGCCGGGCTTTGCAAGCCCGACGCGGCCCGGCTTCTGGTCAGGGCGCTCAAGGACGAGACCGGCCTGCCGATCCATTTTCACACCCATGACACCTCCGGTATTTCGGCAGCCAGCGTACTGGCGGCCGCCGAGGCCGGGGCCGACGCCGTTGACGCGGCATTGGATTCAATGAGCGGTTTGACCTCTCAGCCAAATCTCGGCGCCATTGTCGAAGCGCTCCGGAACAGCGACCGGGATACCGGTCTCGACACGGAATCCCTGCGCCGGATTTCCACCTACTGGGAGCACGTCCGGCATTTTTATACCGGCTTCGAAGCCGACTTCCGGTCCGGCGCATCCGAGGTCTACCTCCACGAAATCCCCGGGGGTCAGTACACCAACCTTCGCCAGCAGGCCCGGTCGATGGGCATTGACCGCCGTTGGCCCGAAGTGGCCAAGATGTACGCCGAGGTCAACAGGATGTTCGGTGACATCGTCAAGGTCACGCCGTCATCCAAGGTCGTCGGCGACCTCGCCCTGATGATGATTACCGGGCACCTGACGCCGGAAGAAGTACTCGACCCCGGTCGCGAAATAGCTTTTCCCGGCTCGGTCATTTCCTACTTCAAGGGAGAATTGGGCCAACCCCCGGGTGGTTTCCCGGAGGCGCTGCAGCGCAAGGTGCTCAAGGACGAAGAGCCGATCACCGTCCGGCCCGGTTCCGTCATGGCGGATATCGACCTCGCGGAAACCCGGACCGATGTGGAGAGCAAGGTCGGCCGCCAAATCTCGGACGACGAACTTGCGTCATACCTAATGTATCCGCAGGTGTTCACCGAATATGCCGCATTCCGTCGGCATTTCGGCGACGTATCGGTGGTCCCGACGAGTGCGTTCTTCTACGGAATGGAAACCGGTGAGGAAATCGCCGTCGAAATTGAACGGGGCAAGACCCTGATCATCCGGCTCCTCGCCATCGGCGAGCCCGATGATGACGGACACCGGATCGTGTTTTTCGAACTCAACGGACAACCCCGCCAGGTCCGCGTCCGCGACCAATCGATGGAGTCTTCCCGCCCGGTAAATCGCGAGGCGGACGAATCCAACCCTGACCACGTGGGGGCGCCGATGCCGGGCGTGATAGCCGGTGTAGTTGTCGAGGCCGGCCAAAAGGTGTTGCGGGGCGACGCCCTGGTCAGCATCGAAGCGATGAAAATGGAAACGGCCGTCAACGCCGAGCGCGACGGCACCGTTGCCGAGGTCATCGCGGAAGTCGGCATGCAGGTCGGCGCCAAGGACCTGCTGGTGGTGTTCGAAGAAGAGTAGCAATCGAGGATTGGATGGCTGGCAAATCCTACGACGGGCGCCCTCTTGAGCCGATCATTTCGGATGAACAGCGCGCCCTGATCCCCGACATTTCCGGCAACGACATCAACGGACTGGGGGAAGCGCAGGCCCGGCGGCCCACACCGGTCTATTGGGGTAACCCCAAGTCCCTGGCGCACGGCGCCATGCAGAGCTGGATGCTTGAGCAATGCAACCGGGGGGTGCCCGAGGTATCCCGGCTAATGACCGGATTTGGGGGTCGTGGACCGGAGGAGCGGGCGCCGGTCAATGACCGGCCGGCACCCGGCAAGCCGTCGCAATTCTCGGAATCGGCGAGAGACTTCGCCCTGAACAACGAGGCGGATGCGGTCGGTATAACCGGACTGGACCCGAATTGGGTCTACGAAGGCGAGGCTATCGATCATCCATGGGTGATCGTCCTGGCGTTGATCATGGACCATGCGGAACTCGCAACCGCGCCCGAGCCGCCATCGGTGATCGAGGTAATGCGGCAGTACAACAGAGGGACACGCGCGGCGCGCGCGCTTGCCGATTGGATAAGAATCCAGGGATTCCAGGCTGCTCCGCACGGCGGCCCGACCCGCGGGCCGCTAACCATGATTCCCGCGGCCATCGCCGCCGGCCTCGGTGAACTCGGCAAACACGGATCCATCATCAACGACGAATTCGGCGCGTCGTTCCGGCTTGCCTGCGTCACAACCGATATGCCGCTCGTTGCGGACGCTCCAAACAGTTTTGGCGTTGACGATTTTTGCCTGAGTTGCAAGCTTTGCACGGACTCCTGCCCTCCCGACGCCATCTTCGAGACCAAGCAGACGGTGCGGGGTGAAAACAAGTGGTACGTGGATTTCGATCGATGCGTCCCCTATTTCAACGAAACCTACGGCTGCGGCATCTGCATCGCCGTCTGCCCGTGGAGCCGCCCGGGCGTCGCGCCCCGGCTGGCCAAGAAGATGGCCGCCAAGTCCGGCCGCTGATTCGCGGTTCGCTGTTCGTTGCCGGGTTGCTCATGGCGTCCGTCGCCGCGCCTCAATCGCAGGCCAGCGGCGAACGGCCGCCGCCCCAGGTTCCCTGCGCCGGAAAGGCCTATCCCCACTTCGCGGCGCCCGGCGAACTCCTGAATGTCGAAGTCTGGCAGCGGGACGAACTTCCGCCGGACTGGCAACCGCCGGCATGCACCGGTTTGAAACCCGGGCCGCTGAAGACCGTCTTTGCCGGGGCCGGACGATTCGTCGAACCCGGGGGTCAAGCCGCGATCGCCGGACGGCTCGCCGGAGTGACGGGGCTGCTGGGCGTCAAATACTGGTCGGACTCACAGGAAGGCTGGTATCCGTTGTTCGAAGATGTATCCGCCCTAAGCGGCCCGGACCGCGACCGCCGGCGGGACAATTTCACGAACGACGAACTCGGGACGGGCCGGACGCTTCACTTCCTTCTGGACGAGGACCATATGATGTGGGCCGTCATCTACCGGTTGCGCATCATCGAAAGTCAGCCGGACCGCATGGTCTTCGAGATGACCAACGTCAACGGCATGGGCGTCGCCATATTCACCGCCGTGGACCCCGGGCAGTTTCAGCAATACCACGTAATTGAGCGGGAGACCGGCGACACCTGGCGTTACTACGGTTTTTCTCGTGTGAGCAGGGCCGGGTTTTTGGCATTCATGTCTCCGAAGTCGTTCAAGAACCGGACACAGGCGTTTTATCGCTATGTCGCGGGCATTCCGACCGATAAGGAACCGCCGGCCGCACGCTGAGATCGAAGGTTCCGGCAACTAAGCCTCGAGTATTCCGGCAATGAACGGCGGCAGCGCGAAGGCGCTCCTGTGGATTGACGGCGAATAGTATTTGAAAGACAAGCCGGTGCGCGCCACACGTTCCGCCAATTCTTCCAGTTCAATCTCACGCGGCTCCGAGCGGTCCGATGCCCACCCCAGCGTCATGTAGCCGCCCACGTATGACGGGACGACGGTGAGATAAAACGTGGCGTCCGAGAACACGGAACCAAGGCTTCGATGCACGCTTCGAAGCTCCTCCGGCTGCAGGAACGGCACGCCGCTCTGGGTCACCAGGATCCCGTTCTCGCGCAGGCAGCGCCGGCAATCGGCATAGAATTCGGGGGTAAACAAGACCTCGGCGGGGCCGATCGGGTCGGTCGAGTCGACGATGATGAGGTCAAATCTCCGGTCGGTGTCCCGGACGAAGGCAGCGCCGTCCCCGATCCGGGCCGTACATCTCGGATCGTCAAATGCGCCGCCGCTCAGGCTCGGCATGTGTTCGCGGCACACATTGATTACAGTGTCGTCAATTTCGACCAGTGTCGCGCCGATGCCGTCGTGACGCAAGACCTCTCTCAAGACGCCGCCGTCGCCGCCGCCGACAATCAGCGCATCCCGAACCTTTCCATGCGCGAAGATCGGAACATGGGTCAGCATTTCGTGATAGCAGAACTCATCTGCCTCGGTGGTTTGGACCACCCCATCGAGCGCCAACACGCGCCCGAAACGGGGAGTTTCGAATATCACCAATTTCTGGTGACCGGTTGAAACCTCGCAGACGGTTCGAGTGACTTCAAACCGCTGGGTGTATCCCTGGCCGCTCCATTCGTCGTGAAGCGCCTCATCAAACCAATTCAAGGCTGCCGGCCCCGGCGCTGCACATTGACCGATATCCGATCGCAGTTGAACGCGGTTTCGAACACCTCCAGCGTAGCTTCGGGATCACAGTCGCCGCACATAAGGACATCGATGGCCGCAAACCCCCGTTCCGGCCACGTATGGATGCTGATATGGGATTCCGCCAACACCAGCACACCGGAAATCCCGCCATTCTCGGTAAATTGGTGCAGGTGCACATGCAGTTCCGTTGCGCGAGCCGCCTTGGCGGCCTCTCGCAGGGTTTTTTTGATCAAGGCTTGATCGTCCAGGCCCTCGGCGCCCCACAAATCCAGCAGCAGGTGAAGCCCGGCAAACCTCTCGCCGTCCCGCTCGACGAAGTAATCGTTGGATACGGTCTCCGTTTCGCCCGTGGTCAGGACCGCATCGGCATCTGTGGTCATGGTCGGTCTCCACGAATGCGTTTGGGAGCGCGATTTTCTAACCGCTTCGGCACCCAAGGCAAGCGCAAAACCAGCCGCGCCAAGGCGGCTTAGGATGGTGGCGGCGGAATTCCGTCGGCCCTCTTTGTTTGTCCGAAAACCGGGAAACTAGTCGTCCCGGTGAGTCCGCTCCATCCGCTCGTGCCGCTCCTGCGCCTCGATACTCAGCGTCGCAATCGGCCGGGCCTCGAGCCGGCGAAGACTGATCGGTTCTTCGGTCTCCTCGCAATAGCCATATGTGCCGAGCTCAATCCGTTCCAACGCGTCGTCGATTTTTGCAATCAGTTTGCGGGCGCGGTCCCGGGTGCGAAGTTCCAGAGACCTCTCGGTCTCAACGGAGGCCCTGTCGGCAAGGTCGGGCTCAAGACTGCTCGTCTCTTGGAGGTTTTGACGAGTTTCGCTCGCCTCATCCAGGAGTTCCGAACGCCAGTTTTCCAGCTTTTGGCGGAAATACTCCTGCTGCAACGGGTTCATAAACTCTTCGTCGTCGGAAGGTTTATAATCAGGTGGCAGCGTTATCATCATTTGTCGTTACCCAGTTGGCCGCAGAAATTGGCGGCGAAATATAGATTTCGACAAATGACCCGACAAGTGATCTTTTTGTGATTGACCGAAAATCCGCTGAAAGACTGCTCAAGCTGTTCGAGTAAACGCTACGGCAAAATTTGACGCCGGGCCCGATCCAATCAATGATGCGAAGACGGACCTCAAGAATGGCCCGGCAGGCAGAAGAGCCTGTTTTGTTGACCCTAGAATAGGAGACTGGGCTTTGGGCGATGACATTGATCCATCAGGCGCTGCGCGCACCAGCCCCTCAGCTCCGCAACGCACCACCGACCCGGTCGCACCGACCCGGGAAAGACCCTCCACAAGCCTTACGGCCGATTCCGCGGCGGACGACGCCATCGCGTTCTTCCAGGCTCGAAGCCTGTCGGATCGTGTCGGTGACTTGGCTATTCTGAAGGACCATATCGAACAGGGTATCGGTACGGTCGAAACGGCGGTTCAGGGTATTGAGTCGATCACCGATCTGGTGAACCGGATGAAAAATGTCGCGCTGTCGGCCAAGTCCGACAACGATGCCGCCAACCGGTCCAAGTCGGCCGTTCGGTTTAACGGTCTCCGCGCGCAGCTCGATAATCTGGCGAACGACGCGAGCTACAAGGGCATCAACCTCATCAACGGCTCGCCGGCCGACCTTCGGGTGACCTTCGGGGAGGACGGCGGTTCGACCCTGACGGTGCCGGGCGTCCCGTCGGACGCATCCGGTCTGTCGATTGGCGCCGCGGCCGGCAACTGGGGCGCGGACGCGGACATCGACAGCGCGATCAACGACCTCGACAACGCGCTGACCACTCTCCGGTCAACGGCATCCAGCCTGGGTACCAACGCCAGCCTGTTGACCATGCGGTTGGACTTCACCGAGAACCTGATCAACTCGTTGGAAGAAGGTGCGGCCAAACTGGTCAACGCCGACTTGAACGAGGACCCAGCGAACCTGCCGGCCCCGCAGCTTCGCCGGCAGCCCGGTACAATCGGTTTGAGTATCGGGCGGCAGTCCGAACAGTCGATCTTGCGTCTGTTCTAAATTTCAGTGACCGTCCAACAAGGCCGGACCCTTACATGCCCCTGAAATTGACCCTAAAGCCCAACGAAAAAGTGCTCATCGGCACCGCCGTGATCACAAATGCCGGCCAGAAAAGCGAAATTATTATTCAAAATACGGTTCCCGTGCTTCGGGAGAAGGACATTATTGCCGAGGAAAACGCCGATACTTTGGCCAAGAAGCTCTACTACATTATTCTCAGCATGTATGTGGATCAAAGGAATGAGAACGAGTTCCACAAAATTTACTTCAAGTTAGTCAACGAGCTTTTTGATTCCCTGCCCGACCAGCGAAATCTGGCAATGGTGATGGCTGTATCCCGGAAAATCCTCGAAGGGAATCATTACCAGGCCCTGAAGGAGTGTCGGAAACTGATCGAATTTGAATCGGAGGTCCTGGCGAATGTCTCAAGATGAATTAGAGGCTGACGTGCAGACCCGGTTCTTAATCCGGCAATGGTCTCCAATTGGGAGCCGGTTGTGAATACCGCCGACTTCAATTAACAACCCGAGGATGGCTGTTAGCCGACCATAGATTCTCCGATCCGAGAGCCTATCGAGGTCACCTGGAGTATTTTCAACGCTCACGCGGCTTGGCCCCGTTGTGGTGTCCGCGGCACGTTGCGCCGGACCCATCCACCGCCAAAAATACTATGCGGGGCAACGGTTTAAGGTTTGGCAGAGCCGGCGTCCGTCGATGCAAAATTGCCTCGTTCACCGAGGGTTCAAGGCACGCCCCTTGAATGTGAAGAAGCCGAACCCTATTGTTTACCAATTCCGATTCGGCGCCCAGACGGGCTTTTTGGGACGATTAAATGCGCGTGCTCCTCGTCGAAGACGATCCCACCACATCCAAAAGTATCGAAATGATGCTGACTTCGGTCGGCATGGTTCTGGACACGACGGACCTTGGCGAGGATGGGTTGGAAATCGGCCAACTCTACGACTATGACATCATCATTCTCGACCTCATGCTGCCGGATATGGACGGCTACGAAGTGTTGCGCCGTCTGAGGGCGTCCAAAGTCGAGACGCCGGTGCTGATTCTGTCTGGATTGACGGAGTCGGACAAGAAGGTCAAAGGCCTGGGAACCGGTGCCGATGACTATTTGACCAAGCCGTTCAACAAGGACGAATTGATCGCTCGAATTCATGCGATCGTGCGCCGGTCGAAGGGACATCCGGAATCCATCATCAGAACCGGCAAGATGGCGGTGAATCTGGACGCCCGGACGGTTGAGGCCGAAGGCAAGTCCGTGCACCTGACCGGCAAGGAGTACGGCATTCTTGAACTGCTTTCCTTGCGCAAGGGTACGACCCTGACGAAGGATATGTTCCTGAACCACCTTTACAACGGGATGGACGAACCGGAACTAAAGATCATCGATGTCTTCGTCTGCAAGCTCCGCAAGAAACTGTCGACGGCGTGCGACGGTGACAACTATATCCACACGGTATGGGGTCGGGGATACGTCCTGCGCGACCCGGAAAATGTCGGCGAGGCGCCGAAGAAGCCGGCCAGGAAGCGAGCCAGGGCAACCGCCTAGAGCGGTTTCCCGTAGATTAGTCAGAAATTCGTTCAGCCTGCATAAATGGGGGTTTCGGCTAGAAAGCCCGGAATTCCAAGGTGTCGTTCCCGGAGATGGAGTGTTCGATCGTCAGACCCTCACTCCGCGCCAAGGTGCGACAAAGATACGGCACGACATCCGCGACTTCGAGGGCATCCGCGGGAGTTTGACCCGTCAGGCAGGCCGCCGCGGTGTCGGTTAATCGGCAGCCCCTGCCGCTGGACGAAACCGAGATCGAATTTGCCGCTTCTCCCGGCGACGCGCAAATCTCCCCTCCCCGAGGCAATGTCTCGGCGGCCAGGAGAACCAAATTAAGCAACAGTCTGGCCCGGGATCGCGGCATTATGTTCGCCGGCATGGGCACCGGAGATGTCCAGGTGAGGGTAATTTTGGAACCCGTGAAAAAGTCCTCCGCCAACCCGGCGGCATCTTCGGCGGCCATTGATTCACCCCGATTGGCGCCGCCGAATGCAACGCGGAAAAACGACAGCCGCGCCGCCGCCTGCTTGCCGCTCTGTCCGATCAGGGCGACGGCCTCCTCCCGAATGTCTTGGTCTTCGCCGAGCAGTTCCAGACCGTTGTTGATGGCTCCTATTGGGCTAATCAGGTCATGGCATAGTTTCGAACAAAGAAGCTGTGCAACACGCCAGTCATTTGAATCGGCCATAAAGAGCCTCCGTCAGTCCGCGTTGAGCCTGCAGTCGGCGGGATCGAGGAACAGGAGCCAAGTGCCGCCACCGCCGGCGTTTCAGGCAACGTTTGACGATCGCCAAACCGTTGTAGAATATTTCTGCCAGATTATCAGTGCGCCGGAAAAGACCTTAGGACAATACGATCCGCACTGAACCGGTTTCTCTGGGAAAGAACCAAATAGACCCATTATGGATGCGCCTCGAAATAAGAACGCCTATCCAAAAGGCCGTCAGGTCGATCGTGAATCTCGGGCCGAGGTTCGGTCGCTGATCGGGGACATGCCCCGGAATCGCGACCTGCTGATTGAATTCCTGCACCTGATCCAGGACGGGTATGGACATTTGAGCGCCCGTCATCTGGCGGCGCTTGCCCAGGAAATGAAACTCTCGCAGGCCGAAATCTACGAAACGGCATCCTTCTACCATCACTTCGACATCGTGAAGGAAGGGGAGACCGAGCCGGCGGAAATTACCGTACGGGTTTGCGACGGGATAGCCTGTGAGATGGCCGGCGCGAAGCGGCTTTATTCCGAGCTGTCGGACGAAATTGGAACTACGGCTCGGGTGGTAAAGGTCCCGTGCGTCGGCGGGTGCTTCGCCGCGCCGGTTGCCGTCGTCGGCAAGAAACAGGTGCACGAGGCCGACGTAAGCACCGTCGCGAAGGCGCTATCCGATGGCGATACGACGCCGGGCCTGCCGGACGCGGAACCTCTGAACGAGTACCGGGCAGCCGGTGGTTATGCAGCGCTGGAGAAGCTCAAAAACGGCGGGCTCGGTGGTGCCGATCTGATTGACGAGCTTGAAGCGGCGGATCTCAGGGGAATGGGAGGAGCCGGATTTCCGACGGCGCGGAAATGGCGTTTTCTGGAGGGAACGGCTAAGCCGCGTGTGTTGGCGGTGAATGCCGACGAAGGAGAACCCGGGACGTTCAAGGATCGATATTGCTTCGAGACGGAGCCCCACAAGGTTTTGGATGGCGCCCTGATTGCAGCCACGGTCATCGAAGCCGAAGACATTTATATCTATTTGAGGGACGAGTATCCCCATATCCATGCACTGCTCGAACGGGAAATCGAAGCGGTGACGAAAGAAGGTCTCGCCGATGGTGTTCGGATACATCTGCGGCGCGGCGCCGGCGCCTATATCTGCGGCGAAGAAAGCGGAATGCTGGAGAGCATCGAGGGAAAGCGGGGTCTGCCTCGAAATCGGCCGCCCTACCCGGCCCAATCGGGACTTTTTGGGCGGCCCACCCTGATCAACAACGTGGAAACCCTCTACTGGGTGGCGGATATCGCCAGAAACGGGTCCCAATGGTATTTGGACGAGGGACGCCCTCACCTATTTTCGGTGTCCGGAAGGGTGAAACGGCCCGGCGTGGTCAAGGCGCCATCGGGGGTGACCGTCCGCCAATTGATCGACGAACATTGCGGTGGAATGGCCGAGGGGCACATGTTCAAGGCCTATCTGCCGGGGGGCGCCTCGGGAGGAATTTTGCCGGCGTCGAAAGACGATCTGCCGCTGGATTTCGGGGTACTGGAGGAGTTCGGCTGTTTTGTCGGGTCGGCCGCGGTGGTCATTTTCTCCGAACAGGACCAAATTCGGGATGTGGTTCTCAACCTCCTCAGGTTTTTCGCCGACGAGAGCTGCGGTCAATGCACGCCGTGCCGCGTCGGTTGCGAGAAAATGGTGAAACTGCTCGAACAAGACCGCTGGGACCAGCCGCTGATGGATGACCTGAGCCTGGCCATGCGGGAGGCCTCGATCTGCGGACTGGGTCAGGCCGCGCCCAATCCCGTGCAATCGGCCTTTCGGTTTTTTGAGGGAGAGATTGAATGACGGAGGGTGTGAAGTTCTTTCTCGACGGGGCGGAGGTCGAGGCCCACCCGGACGAAACCATTTGGCAAGTGGCGCACCGGCACGGCAACGAGCTTCCTCACCTCTGTTACCGGCATGAGCCGGGCTACCGCGGCGACGGCAATTGCCGCGCCTGCATGGTGGATATCGAGGGAGAGCGGGTGTTGTCGGCGTCGTGCATCCGCAAACCGGAGCCGGGCATGCAGGTCTCGACGAACTCGGAGCGGGCAAGCAAGGCGCGGGAGATGGTGATCGAGCTGCTGCTTGCCGACCAGGACGAACCGCAGGCCGAATTCAAGCGCTGGGTCGACGAAATGGGGGTCGTGGAAAGCCGCTTTCCGGCCACGGAATCAATCGCGCCCGATAGCTCGCATCCGGCGATTGCCGTCGATCTAGGCCGTTGCATCCACTGCAACCTGTGCGTCCGGGCCTGCCAGGAAGTCCAGGCCAACGATGTCATCGGCATGGCCCACAGAGGGTTCTTGTCGTCCATCGTATTCGACATGGGAGACCCGATGGGGGATAGCTCTTGCGTCGCGTGCGGCGAATGCGTGCAGGTCTGTCCGACCAACGCGCTTCTTCCGGCCGGGGTCGAACTGGAAGACGGCGAGGTGGCGGCGGACAAGGTCGTCGACAGCGTCTGCCCATATTGCGGCGTCGGCTGTCAGGTCAGATTTCACGTCAAGGACAATAAGATCGTCCAGGTGGACGGCCGCGACGGTCCGGCCAATCAAAACCGGCTGTGCGTCAAGGGACGGTTCGGGATGGACTATGCCAACCATCCTCATCGGCTGACCACGCCGCTGATTCGTCGGGAGGACGTGTCGAAAACGGCCGATCCCCGGTTCGATCCCGAAAATCCTTTAGCTGTTTTCCGGGAAGCGTCGTGGGAAGAGGCCCTGGATTTGGCGGCTTCGGGACTGAAGAAGATTCTCGATGAGCAGGGCCCGAAGGGGCTGGCGGGATTCGGCTCGGCCAAGGGGTCCAACGAAGAAGCCTACATGGTTCAGAAACTTGTCCGGACCGGCTTCAAGACCAACAGCGTCGATCATTGCACGCGCCTGTGCCATGCATCCTCGGTCGCGGCGTTGCTCGAAACCATTGGCTCCGGCGCCGTGACGGCCCCGGTCGTCGAATGCCTCAACTCCGACCTCATCGTCGTTATCGGCGCCAATCCCACCGGCAATCACCCCGTTGCCGCGACGTTTATCAAGAACGCGGCGACCAAAGGGGCCGAGTTGGTGGTCATCGATCCCAGGAGAAAGAACCTTGCCAATTACGCCTCCCACTACCTGCAATTCGAAGCGGGATCGGATGTGGCGCTGCTCAATGCCTTGCTCCATGTCATCGTCACCGAGGAACTCTATGACCGGCAGTATGTGGAGGCGCACACCGAGGGATTCGACGAAATCGCCCGGCATGTGAAGGCGTTTCCGCCGGAGAAGATGGAAAGCATCTGCGGCATTGACGCCGATACGTTGAGAACCGTCGCCCGAAAAATTGCCGGTGCGCGCGCGGCCATGATCTTCTGGGGAATGGGGATCGCGCAGCACGTCCACGGCACCGACAACGCGCGATGCCTAATCTCATTGGCGCTGCTGTGCGGTCACGTCGGCCGCCCCGGCGCGGGTCTCCATCCGCTGCGTGGACAGAACAACGTGCAGGGTGCGTCGGATGCGGGCCTCATCCCCATGATGTATCCGGACTACAGGCTCGTGACCCATGAGGACGCGAGAGAGAAATTCGAGGCCTTTTGGGATACCAAACTCAATCACGACACGGGGCTCACCGTCGTCGAGATTGCCGAAGCGATCCATGCCGGAGACATCCGCGGCGTCTATGTGATGGGAGAAAATCCGGCCATGTCGGATCCGGATTCCCGGCATACCCGCGCGGCGCTGGCGAAACTCGAACACCTGGTCGTCCAGGACATCTTCATGACGGAGACGGCCGCCTTTGCGGACGTCATCCTCCCCGCTTCGGCGTGGCCCGAAAAGGACGGAACGGTGACCAATACCGACCGCCGCGTGCAAATGGGCCGCAAGGCGCTGGAGATGCCCGGCGATGCGCGCCAGGACTGGTGGATAATCCAGGAAATCGCCAACCGGCTCGGGTTGGACTGGAACTATGGCCATCCCCGCGACGTTCACGAGGAGATGCGGCACTGCATGCCGTCAATGGAGCATATTTCCTGGGAGAGGCTGGAACGGGAAGAGGCCGTCACATACCCCTGCGACGCGGAGGACCGGCCCGGCCACGACGTGATCTTCGGCGATGGATTCCCGACGGAGTCCACGCGCGGCCGTTTCGTTCCCGCGGACGTCCTCCCGCCGGACGAGACGCCGGATGAAGATTATCCGCTGATATTGACCACCGGCCGGTTGCTTGAACATTGGCATACCGGCGCCATCACCCGGCGGGCGTCGAAGCTCGATGCCCTGGAACCGGAAGCGACCGTACATATCTCGCCGGAGGATATGGAGAACCTGGGGATTGAACCGGGAGGGCATGTACGGATGACGACCCGGAGAGGCACGATCGAACTGGCGGCGCGGCGCGAACCCGGAATGCCCCAAGGACTTGTTTTCATGCCGTTTTGCTACGAGGAGGCAGCCGCCAATATTCTGACCAATTCAGCCCTGGATCCGTTCGGCAAAATCCCGGAATTGAAGTTCTCGGCGGTACGCGTCGAACCGGCGTAGATTGAAGAGCGGCGCAAGGTCCCCTCGCCCTGTCTCTTGGGTCTTACCGAATGAGATAACGCAGGGAACCGGCGGAGCGGTTTGCGGCCGCCGCCGTTCCCGGCGTTGCCTTCCATCGGCGGGCGGCGCTAAATTGACGGGCGCATGGAAGCGGGGGCGGCGGGCCCTCGAACGGGAGGAGAACAGGAATGCGGATCGGAAGGGCGTGTCTTGCAGCGCTGCTGGCCGCGGCGGTGTCGATGCCGGCGGCCTCGGCCGAGGAACTGAAACCCAAATTCGGCGATATCGGCGGGGTCTACTACACCG
>JAJECC010000128.1 GCA_022822205.1 Rhodospirillales bacterium
GTCTCTGTGGTTCAAGAATTGGAAACGTGGATGGCCGGCCTACGCCGTCCGAAAGTCGGCTTCGGCCGACTGAAGGCCGGGTCCGGGCCCGGCCATGACGCGATTATATTATACCGCCGATGCCCGCGATGCCGGCCGCGCACGGCGGTGTTGCCTTCGTGCGGCAGTCTGTTCCGGATGCGGCGTTCGGGCACGCCGAGAGTGACCGTGTGCGTTTTGCCTTGTTTCCGAATTGGTTCCGTTTCGCTAATATCCCAACGATTTCTTTTCGTTTCGCAAACAAGGATGCCGCACCATGGCTGGATCCGCGGGGAATCCTCGCCCCCATGGCCGCACGATCCGCTGCGCCGGCGGTTACCGGGCGTTCCTCCCGGCTCCGCTTCCGCCGCCGATCGAGTGGGGCGGCGCGCTTGCCGCCGCGCTTTCGCGCGCGGACCTCGCAGTCGGACGCCTCGCCGGAGAGGGCCGCCGGTTTGCGAACCCGCATATGTTTATCCGCTCCTTCATCCGCCGGGAAGCGGTATTGTCGAGCCGGATTGAGGGTACCCGGACGACGCTCGAGGAACTGCTCGCCGCGGAAGCCGGTGCGAAGGGCGCGGCGGACAGCGCCGACCTGCGCGAAGTGGCGAATTACGTGGCGGCGCTCGAGTACGGGCTCGGCCGTCTAAACACGTTGCCGCTGTCCCTGAGGCTGATCCGTGAGCTTCACGAACGCCTCATGCGCGGGGTGCGCGGCGACGCGGCCACTCCGGGAGAGTTTCGGCGCAGCCAGAACTGGATCGGCCCGCCCGGCTGCACGCTGGACGACGCGAGCTACGTGCCGCCGCCGCCCGACGAGTTGATGTCGTGCCTCGACGCCCTGGAGCAGTTTCTTCACGACGACAGCCTGCCGGTGCTGGTGCATGCGGCGCTCGCGCATGCGCAATTCGAAGCGATCCATCCGTTTCTCGACGGTAACGGGCGGGTCGGCCGTTTGCTGATCACGCTGCTGCTGGCCGAACGCGGCATCCTGCCCTCGCCTTTGCTCTATCTGAGCGCGTATTTCGAGGAAACGCGCGAGGCCTACTATGCGCATCTGCTCGCGGTCACGGAGGCCGGCGCCTGGGAAGACTGGCTGGTCTACTTCCTGCGCGGTGTCCGGATGCAGGCGGACGACGCGCTCGCTCGCATTGGGCGCCTCGACACACTGCTCGATTCCTGGCGCGACGATCTCGCCGATGCGCTCTCGCCCAGGCTGGAAGAGGTTCTGGGACTGTTCGTCGAGAGCCCGTTCTGGACCGTCGGCGAGATCGGCAGGACCCTCGGCATCGCCTATACCACCGCCCGGCGCGCTGTGGACCGGCTGGAAGAGGCCGGCATCGTTTCGCAGGCCGGTTCGTCGAGACGTAATCGGATCTACGGCGCGCGCGCCGTTCTCGCCGCGCTCGATGCTACCGCTCCCTCTCCCTTCCAGCCTTCGTAGCCGAAGGCTACTTCGGCGGAGTAGGCCTGGGAGAGGGCCGGGGTGAGGGGGTTCGCCTCACTCTAACCCACAACACCGCCGATGCCCGCGATGCCGGCCGCGCCCGCGGGAGCCAGCCGGGCGGCGTTGGATGCGGTGATCCCGCCCAGCGCATAGACCGGGACCGGCGCGGCGGCGGCGAGGGCGGCGAGGCGGAGCGCTCCGAGGGGGCGGACGCCCGGATGGCTTTCGGTGGCGAAGACGGGCGCGGCGATCAGCGCATCCGCCCCGAGGGCGAGCGCCCGGGCCATCTCCCGCCGGTCGTGGGCCGCGGCGGTGACGTACCGGCCGGGCCGCCGCCGCCATTGCCGGACCCCGCGCCGGGCGAGGCCGCTGTCCCGGGCGGCGAGCCAGGATGGAATATGAAGCCCCCGGGCGCCCAGCCGCCCGGCGAGGCGGGCGTCGGCGGCGACGATCAGGCCGAGGCCGCGGGACCGGCAGACGCCGGCGAGGGCCTCGCCGATGCGCGCCCGCTCCGGCGACCCGTAGTGCCTGAGGAGAACCGCCGAGCCCGGCGGCAGCCCGGACGCGCCATGTGCAAGAACAGCGACCGGGTCGGGCAGCCGGTCCTCGTCGGTCATCAGGATCAGCGGCGGAAAACGGTGCGCGCCGGCGGCCAAATTGAGCCGCCCGGCGATGTTTGATAGGTTGGTCAAATCGCTTCCGAATCTCAAATCATGCCGTCGCCCGAACACATCGCCGAAAATCTCGCCCTGGTAAAGCACCATATGGCCCAAGCGGCAAACGCGGCCGGGCGCGCGCCGGAGGACGTCCGCCTTGTCGCCGTGTCCAAGGCGCACCCGGCGGACGCCGCCGAGGCCGCGCTCGCGGCCGGCCACCTTCTGTTCGGCGAAAACCGGGTGCGGGAAGGCGAGGCCAAATGGCCCGGTCTGAAGGAGCGGTTTCCCGGCGCCCGGCTGCACCTCATCGGCCCCTTGCAGCGCAACAAGGCGCGGGCCGCGCTGGACCTGTTCGACGTGATCGAGACCGTCGACCGCCCGAAGCTCGCAACCCATCTGGCGCGCCTGATGGACGAAACCGGCCGCCGGCCCGATTGCCTGATCCAGGTGAACACCGGGGCCGAGCCGCAGAAGGCCGGCATACCGCCCGGCGACGCCGACGGGTTCATCGCCCAATGCCGGGACGAACTCGGCCTGCCGGTCAAGGGCCTGATGTGCATTCCGCCGGCGGACGAGGAGCCCGCGCTGCATTTCGCCCTGCTGGCGGAAATCGCCGGGCGCAACGGGCTCGCCGAACTGAGCATGGGAATGAGCGCCGACTACGAGACCGCCATCCGGTTCGGCGCGACACTGGTGCGGGTGGGAACCGCCGTCTTCGGCCCGCGCGGCGGGAACCCCTAGCCCGGCTCGACGATCAGCCGGCTCCCGGGTCCCAGTCCCCGAGCCACGCTGAGGAGATCCGGTTTCGCCAGCGCGACGCATCCCTCGGTCGGCCCGCCGCCGGGCGCCGCCACATGGACGAAGATCGCGCTGCCCCGGCCGGCGAGGACCGGGTCGTCGTTGTGGCCGACCACGATCAGGACGTCGTAGAGGCCGTCCTCCCGCCACAGGTTCTCCGAGGACGCGGCGTGGGGCAGGCTCACCCGGCGATTGTAGTCGGGGCTCACCGGATCGTCGCACCAGCCGTCGCCGGGCCCGATTTCGCGGACCGGCAGGTTCGTTAAGGGCGCGGGCATGCGGTCGGGCCGGTACCAGACCGCCCGCAGGGGAAACTCGCCCGCCGGCGTGGCCCCGTCCCCTTCCCGCTTGGCGGAACTGATCCCCGACCGTCCGATGACGCCCGGATACGTCTCCCCGCCAAACCGGACGATCCCGTCCGGCCCGACGATCAAATCCATCCTCTACGGTCTCCCACCGTCAAAGCGTGGATGCCCGGATCAAGTCCGGGCATGACGACCTAAAATGATTTCGTCATGGCCGGGCCCCGACCCGGCCTTCAGTCGGCCGAAGCCGACTTTCGGACGGCGTAGGCCGGCCATCCACGTGTATCGCCGCCTAACATCATGGCATCAAAGACCCCGCCGTTTGAAGTGTCCGGTATGGGGTTCTATATGTAATATTGACCCAGCCACTCCCGGGAGCGACCGCTTATGATCTCCGGCAGACGTATTTTGATCGTCGACGACGACGACAAGCTTCGCGAGATGCTCGACGAGCAGCTGCGAATCCGCGAGGAATTCACCACCGAGGCGGCGGCCAGCGCGGGCGAGGCCATCGAACGGACCAAGGAGCAGTATTTCGACATCATCCTGCTGGATGTGGGGCTCCCGGACATGGACGGGCGGGAGGCCTGCCGGGTCATGCGCCGCAACGGCGTCAAGGCGCCCATCATCATGCTGACCGGCGCCGATACGGACGCGGACGCGATTCTCGGGCTCGATGCCGGAGCCAACGACTACGTCACCAAGCCGTTCCGGATCGGCGTCCTGATGGCCCGGATCCGCGCCCACATGCGCGAACACGAGCAAAGCCAATATGCGGTGTTCACCGTCGGGCCGTACAGTTTCCGCCCGGCGGCGAAGCTGATGCTCGATACGGAAACCCAGAAGAAGGTGCGGCTCACCGACAAGGAGACGTCGATCGTCAAATACCTGTACCTGGCGGGCGACCGGTCGGTCAGCCGGGATACGCTGCTGGGCGAGGTGTGGGGCTACAATGCCGGCGTGACCACCCATACCCTCGAGACCCACGTCTACCGGCTGCGCCAGAAAATCGAGCGGGATCCGTCCAACGCGCGGATCCTGGTCACCGAGCCCAACGGCTACCGCCTGGTTCCCTGAGCGCTCCTCACCCGACAGCCGTCATGCCCGGACTTGATCCGGGCATCCACGTTTCGGGGGGCGGCGCACCCGTGGATGGCCGGCCTACGCCGTCCGAAAGTCGGCTTCGGCCGACTGAAGGCCGGGTCCGGGCCCGGCCATGACGTAATCACTTTATGCCTCACTCCCCCTGGTTTCCTGGAGGCAAATGACATCCGGTCCCGAATCGTTCACGAATCGTTTCGGCAAATCGAGCCGCCGGCGCACGGAATTTATGGTCCGGGCCGCAATTTTCATTTCATTTCAGCCATTTACAGTACACTTGTGATAAAAAAATCACGTATAAAGAAGAACATCCGCGAATAAATGTTGACGAATATTAGCCGTTACCTAAAAGACCGCGAGAATCAAGTAATCACCACATGGTGTTGAGGTATCTACAAGATATTGTGGACACCTTGACATTTTACCCAATATATTGTGATCTTATATTGGGGTTCACCTTCGTTGGACCTCGCGTGGCTTCAATCATCGAGGGGTTAAGACATGCCTGGTATCTACGATACGGTAAAACGTTTCTTCATCAACGTTACCGAGGCGTTTCTCCTGCTGATCGCTCTGTCGGTCGTGGCGAGCATCGTCTTCGGCTCCAACCTGCCGTTCGTCGGCGGGGTGACGGAAAACCTGCTCGGCTTGATCGCGCAGCTTGGAGAGGCGGGCCTCGTGGGTCTGATTGCCGCCGGCATTCTGATCTGGCTCGTCGCCAAACGCGCCTAACAGCGCATCCGGCATCATAACCTTCCCATTCGAACCGCCCCTGCGTTCCGCCGGGGCGGTTTTTTCATGGCGCGCCGCCGCTCCCCCTCGCCCGGCTACGGCCTCATCGCCGCGACACTCCTAGTTCGGCTCTTCCGGCGCGTCGAATTTGAACAGCGCCGGATCCAACGGCCGGCCGGTCCGGACGTCGGTCAGCGTGACCGATGTCTGCTTGCCCTGGGCATCGAGGACCACCCACTGACGGAGCATCAGCGGCTTGTCGCTGAAGACCAGGGTGATGGCGCCCTCGTCCGGGTCATCGGTCAGCTGCACCGTGATCCGGATGGCGCCCGCCCGCCGCACGAAGCGGGAGACCGTGACGTCGTCGGTAAAGGACAGCTTCTCCCGCACCAGGATGCCCACCGGGGTCGCCCGGACGAACACCTGGGAGGTCTGCTCCAGTTCCTTGTCGAAATAGTAGAGCACCAGCCCGGACGAAACGATCAGGATGGGCACCGGCGGATCGTATTCGAACCGGATCTTGCCGGGCCGCTGGAGGTATAAATCTCCCTCGGCCACCTGCCCCCGCTGGGAGACCTGGATGAACCGGGCCTGCAGGGTCTCGAGTCCGTTCAGGTAATCCTCCACCCGCTTGAGCTCGGCCCTTTGCGCCCCGGTCAGCGGGACCGCCTTGGCTGTCTTCTGGGCGTTCCCCTGGGCGGCGGCGCTGCCGGTCATGGCCGCTCCCGCCATCAGAAGGGCGAGGGCGGCGGCGCAAAAAATCCGGCGGAAGGAATTCATGCCGCGTCGATACCGGATATGACGCCCGGGCGCAAATCAAACCCGGGGCGGACCGGCAATGACGCGTTTATTGTTATGTTATCGTCATGCCCGGACTTGATCCGGGCATCCACGGGAAACCGGCGGGAGACCGCTCCAAGTCCGTGGATGGCCGGCCTACGCCGTCCGAAAGTCGGCTTCGGCCGACTGAAGGCCGGGTCGGGGCCCGGCCATGACGTATCATTTGCGGAACCGGTCAGTGGGACCCGACCAGGACTTCCCGGCGGCCGACCCGGTCGGCCCGGCTGACCACGCCTTCGGCTTCCATGCGCTCGATGATGCGGGCGGCCCGGTTATAGCCGATCTGCAAGTGGCGCTGGACAAAGCTGGTGGACGCCTTGCCCTCCCGGGCGACGATGGCGACCGCTTCGTCATAGAGGTCGTCGCCGGTTTCCCCGGATGCCGCGCCCGGCGCGCCGAAGCCGCCGTCGGCATCCTCAGTGACGGCGTCGTCGTATACCGGCTCGCCCTGGCTCCTGAGGAACTTGACCACCTGCTCCACCTCCTCGTCGCTGACGAAGGGTCCATGGATACGCGAAATCTGGCCGCCGCCCGCCATATAGAGCATGTCGCCCTGGCCGAGAAGCTGTTCCGCCCCCTGCTCGCCGAGGATGGTGCGGCTGTCCACCTTGGAGGTGACCTGAAACGATACCCGGGTCGGGAAGTTGGCCTTGATGGTGCCGGTGATGACGTCCACCGATGGCCGCTGGGTGGCCATGATCAGGTGGATGCCGGCGGCGCGGGCCATCTGGGCGAGGCGCTGGATGGCGGCTTCGATGTCCTTGCCGGCGACCATCATCAGGTCCGCCATCTCGTCGACCACGACGACGATGAAGGGCAGGGGATCCGTGCCCAGCGGCTGGTCTTCGTAAACCGGCTTGCCGGCCTCGTCGAACCCGGTCTGGACCCGGCGGGTCAGCTCTTCGCCCTTCTTGCGGGCCTCGGCGAGCCGGGCGTTGTAGCCGGCGATGTTCCGGACCCCCATCCGGGACATGTCCCGGTAGCGCTCCTCCATTTCCCGGACCGCCCATTTGAGGGCGACCACCGCTTTCGACGGATCGGTGACCACCGGCGCCAGCAGGTTGGGAATGCCGTCATAGACCGACAGTTCGAGCATCTTCGGGTCGATCATGATGAATTTGCACTCATCCGGAGACAGTTGATAGAGCAGCGACAGGATCATCGTGTTGATGGCCACCGACTTGCCCGAGCCCGTCGTGCCGGCGATCAGCAGGTGCGGCATGCGGGCGAGGTCGACCATCATCGGGCCGCCGCCGATATCCTTGCCGAGCGCCAGGGTCAGATTGCCGCCGCTGCGCTCATAGGCGCTGGAGGCGAGCAGTTCGCGCAGGTAAACCGTCTCCCGCCGGGCGTTGGGCAGCTCGATGCCGATGACGCTGCGGCCCGGCACCACGGCGATGCGCACCGAGAGCGCCGACATGGAGCGCGCGATGTCGTCCGACAGGCCGATCACCCGGGAGGTCTTGGTGCCCGGCGCGGGTTCGAGTTCGTAAAGCGTGACGACGGGTCCCGGGCGCACCTTGACGATCTCGCCGCGGACGCCGAAATCGTCGAGAACCGATTCCAGCAGGCTGGCGTTCTTCGACAGGGCATCCTTGTCGGCCGCATTGCCGGCGCTTGCCGGCGGCGCCTCCAGGAGGTCGAGGGGCGGCACCTGGAAAACATCGGCCACCGGCATGACCAGACTGCCCTGGCGGGCATCCCTGGCCCGTTTGCCGGCCTTGGTTTTCGGTTTCCGGGCTTCGACTAGGGATTTCGGTTTTTTGCGGCGGGCGGGCGGATTCCCGGGCTCCTCTCCGGCCCCGGATTCGTCCTCATATTCGCTCCCGTATTCGCTCCCGTATTCGTCCCCATATTCGCGCCCTGGCGCGGGTTCGCCGGTCAGGCGGGGCTCGACCCGTTGACCGCTATCCCTGGAGCCCCGGGCGATGCCGGCCGCCGCGCGTCGGGTCAGCCCGCCGCCGCGCCGGAAAATGCCCCCCATATAGGCCCATTCCGTCCGGTCGAGGCCGGCGGCGAAGCCCAGCAGGCCGAGGGACAGCAGGACCCCCGCTCCGACGAGGGCCCATCCGCCGGCGGCGCCTATCCCGGCCGGCAGCCAGCCCATGACAAGGTCGGTCAGGACGGTGCCGGCGGCCCCGCCCATGCCGGCCCGCAGCGGCCAGTCACCGGGCGCCGGCAGCGGGGCGGCGGCAAGGGACAGGGCCAGCATCCCGGCGATCACCGCCAGGAGGCGGAACCACACCAGGCTCAGCAGCTTGCGTCCCGCCAGGCGCCAGGCCCAGGCGACCAGCACCAGGGGCGCCGCCCAGCCGGCGAGACCGAAGAACTGCCAAACCAGATCGGCGGCGATGGCGCCGGGCAGGCCAAGGACGTTTTGGACGGCGTTACCCGTGGCGTTGTTGAGCGATGGGTCCGCCGGGGAATAGGTCGCCAGCGCGGCCGCGATCAGCAGCGCGGCGGCGAATACGCCGATGCCGGACAACTCGATGAGCCGTTGACGCAGGGCGTCGGCGAAGGCGGCCGGAAGCAGCGTCCGGCGGCCGCTTCGGGGGATTGCGCGGGCCATGAAACGGTTCTAGCCCGGGGTTCTTTAAAGATCGTTAACCCGCCCGGAATTCCCGGTTTTCCGCCGGTTTGCCCGACCCCCGGGCGCCCCCCTCACCCGGCGCTCCCCGCTCACCCTACACCCGTCATGCCCGGATTTGATCCGGGCATCCACGCCTTGCGGTTGGCGATACACGTGGATGGCCGGGTCCGGGCCCGGCCATGACGTGATTATTTTATGCCTCACCCGGCGCTCCTCACTGTCTCACCGTCTCCGTGGTTCAGGAATCGGAAATCTGGATACCCCGGACGCAGCTTGGCCCGCCACGAAACACTCGGCGGCGCGCCCGGACAAGGTCACGTTTAGGCCGGATTTCCGCCGCAATTCCCCATTAACGAATTTCTAACGCGGGACTTTGAAGGTGGGGCATCATGGCGAAAAACCGGAAAAACCGGGAAGGGCGGCGCAAGTCGGGGTCCAAGCCCGGTAAAATCAAGGGCGGCGCCCCACGCGGGCGCGGCCGCCGGCTTCTGTCGAGCCTGAAATGGACCGTCACGTTCGCAATCTGGGGCGTCGTGATCGTGGCCGGGACGGTCGCCTTTTATGCCTATGATCTGCCGTCCGTCGATACCGCCCTTTCGCAGAATCATAAACCCGGCATTACGCTGGTCGCGGCCGACGGCGCCCGCTTTGCGTCGGTCGGCGAGTTCAGGGGCGGGACCGTCCAACTCTCCCAGATGCCGTCCTATCTTCCCCAGGCCCTGGTCGCCGTCGAGGATCGCCGGTTTTACGAGCACCGGGGCGTCGACTGGCGCGGGATCGGCCGCGCCATGGCGGTCAATCTCAGGGCCGGGCGCATCCGTCAGGGCGGCAGCACCCTCACCCAGCAGGCGGCGAAAAACCTGTTTCTGACGTCCGAGCGAACGGTCAAGCGCAAGGTGCAGGAATCCCTATTGGCGCTGTGGCTGGAGCACCGTTTCACCAAGGAACAAATTCTGACCATCTACCTGAACCGGGTGTACTTCGGCGCCGGCGCCTACGGTCTGGAGGCCGCGTCGCGGCGCTTCTTCGATAAGCGTCCGGCGCAACTGAGCCTCGACGAGGCGGCCATGCTGGTCGGCGCGCTCAAGGCGCCGTCGCGGCTCAATCCGGTCAGCGACCACAAGGCGGCGCGGAAGCGCGCGGCGGTGGTTCTCGCCGCCATGCGCAAACAGGGATTGATCACCGCCGCCCAGCATAAGCGCGCGAAATCCGGCGGCCCGGGTCCCGCCCGGGCGCCAGGCCGCAAGAACGCCGCGCTGTACTACGCGGACTGGGTGGTGGATCAATTGTCCGGTTACGTGGGTCCGGATGCCGGCAGCCTCGTGGTCGAGACCACGCTGGATACGGGATTGCAGCGCTCGGCGGAGCGGGCGGTTGCCGATCTGATCGGCGGCAGGGGACGGGCCCGGGGCATTTCCCAGGCCGCGGTCGTGGTGTTGTCCCTGGACGGCGCCGTCCGGGCGATGGTCGGCGGCCGCAGTTACGGCAGGAGCCAGTTCAACCGGGCGGTCCAGGCCCGGCGTCAGCCGGGCTCCGCCTTCAAGCCCATCGTCTACCTGGCGGGACTGGAACACGGATTGCGGCCCTCCACGGTGGTCGTCGACGGCCCGGTCGAGGTCGGGGGCTGGAAACCGCGCAATATAGACGGCACCTATGCGGGCGAACTGACCCTCCGTCAGGCCCTTGCCCGGTCGGTCAATACGGTCGCCGCCAAGGTCGCCGCGCAGGCCGGAATAGCCGAAGTCATATCCACGGCCCAACGCCTCGGCATCACCAGCCGGCTCACCCGGACGCCCAGCATCGCGCTCGGAACCTCCGAGGTCGGTCTGCTGGAGCTGACGGGCGCCTACGCGGCCATCGCGAATGGCGGCATCGCCGTATGGCCCTATGGGGTCGAGCGCGTCGCCGACCCCGGCGGGGCCATCCTCTTCGAGCGGGCGGGCGACGGCCCGCCCAGGGTGATCAAGCGGGTTCACGCCCGGGCGTTGAGCGGGATGCTGGGCGGCGTGGTGTCCGCGGGCACCGGGCGGGCGGCGCAACTGGACCGCCCCGCCGCGGGCAAGACCGGAACCTCCCAGAATTTCCGCGATGCCTGGTTCGTCGGCTACACCGCCGATTATGCCGCCGGCGTCTGGCTGGGGAACGACGACGGCACGCCGATGCGCGGCGTCACCGGGGGCCGTGACGCCGCCAAGCTCTGGCGGGCGATTATGATGGCGGCGCACAAGGATATGCCGCCCCGGGCGCTGCTCCCGGCGGCGGAGACCGCACCGGCCCTGCCCGGCTTCTTCCGGCGATTGTTCGACAGTCTCTCTTCGGCGGGCGGTTAGGGTCCGGACACAATCGAGCCGCCCTACGAGTGTTGTGGCGGCGAGGACGGCGCGGCGCAAAATCCCCTCGCCCCCGGAGGGAGAAGGACGCGGAGGCTTGGCGAGCGAAGCGCGCCTAACCGTGCCTGTCCTCCGGCCGGCGGAGCCGGTCCGGTGGGCTGGGTAAGGGGGAATTCCAAATCACCCCCACCCTCCCCCGTCCGTGGGACAGGGTGAGGGAGGCGCAGAGACGGGAATCCCCTGATCGAGAACAGACCCTAACCCGACCGCTGCCTATTCGGCGATGCGGGCGATCGTCGAGGTGGTCGAATGCCCGTCCGCCAGTTCGGCCAGGACAATCTCGCCGCCGTAGGCCCGGACGATCTTCGCTTCGGGAATATCCTCGATGCGGTAATCGGCGCCCTTGACGAAAACCTCCGGCTTCAACAGCTCGATGAGATCGGCCGGCGTGTCGTCTTCGAATATGACCACCAGATCGACGGTTTCGAGGGAAGCGAGAACCGCCGCCCGCGCGGCCTCCCCCTGGATCGGCCGTTTCGGGCCCTTTAGCCGGCGCGTCGAGGCATCGCTGTTGAGGGCCACGATCAGCCGGTCGCAAGCCTTCTTGGCCTGGGCGATGACCGAGAGATGGCCGGGATGCAGTAAATCGAAACAGCCGTTCGTGAAACCCACTTTGAGTCCCTGGCCGCGCCACTGTTCCACCCGGTCGAATGCCGTCCGCCTCGGGACGATTTTCATGCCGCTGCCCGCCAGTTCGGCGGCCCGGAGCGCCGCCGCGATGTCGTCGGCGTAGGCGGCCGCGGTGCCGATCTTGCCGACGACGATCCCCGCCGCCGTATTGGCCAGTTCCACCGCCCGCCCGGCCGGAATCCTCGCCGCCAGACCCGCGGCCATGGTGGCGGCCACCGTGTCGCCGGCGCCGGAAACGTCGAACACGTCGCGCGCTTCGGCGGCGAAATGCCGCGGCGCCTCTCCCTTTACGATCAGGCTCATGCCGTCCGCGCTCCGGGTCGCGAGAACGCCTTTCACGCCGGTACCGTCGATAAGACGGTTGGCCGCGGCGATGATTTCTTCATCGCCGTCCGTCGATTGTCCGGAAGCCTCGGCGAGCTCCTTTAGGTTCGGCGTGACCAGATCCGCTCCCGAGTACGGCGCGTAGTCGCGGCCCTGGGGGTCGACCACCACCGGCACGCTTGCCTCGATGGCGAGGGAAATAACCTGATTGGCGAGGCCGCCGCCGAACATCCCCTTGCCGTAATCCGCAAGTATCACGGCGCCGCAGTCCGGCAGCGCCCCGCGCACCGCTTTCAGAACTTTTTCCCGAAGCCGGCCGTCCAGCGGCTCCAGGGATTCCTCATCGGCGCGGAGCATCTGCTGGGAGCCGGCGATGTAGCGCGTCTTGATGGAGGTCGTCCGGTTGTCGCCGTTGACCAGATTGGCCTCGGTGTCGGTCAACTCGCCCAACAGCGCGGCGATCCGCGTGCCGGCGGCATCGCGGCCGACGACCGAGACGAAGGCGGTCGAGACCCCCAGGCCCGCGAGGTTGCGGGCGACGTTTCCGGCCCCGCCGAGCATTTCCATTTGACGCTCCACCCGCAGCACCGGAATGGGCGCTTCGGGTGAAATTCGCTCCGCTCCGCCATAAACGAAGCGGTCCAGCATAACGTCGCCGACGCACAGCACGCGCGCGCCGGCGATTGTTTCCAGGGATTCGAGCAACTCGGCTGCTGGGGTCACGATGCCATCCGCTACAGTCTGATCCACTGGCCGCTCATGCGGGCGCGGTCCGCGGCGAGAGCCGCACGGGACACTTCCAGCAACTCGCCGGCCGGCACCGGGGGCTCGCCGCCCCCCGCGACCGCCGCCGCGAACGCCTTGAGCGCGTCCCGGTGGCCCTTGTCCTGTCCGCCCGACCCGAGCTGCCGCGTGCTGCCGCCGACGGTCGCCCGCCAGGACCGGAAGTTGTCGATGACGAAGACGGCGCCGCCGGCAAACACCTCGATCTGCTCTTTGGGAAAACCGGCATCCCCCAGCGATGTGTAGACGATCGTCGCAAGCCCCCCGTCGGCAAACTGCAATGTAACGGTCACGTCGTCTATTGCGGGATCGCTCGTGGCGACGCCCGAGGCATGAACCGCTTCGATCGGCGAGCCGGCGAAAAACCGGGCCATATCGATGAAGTGACAGCCTTCGCCGATCAGCCGCCCGCCGCCGGCGTCGGGGTCGAGCGTCCAGTGGCCGGCCGGCAGCCGGCCCGCATTTACCCGCGCAACGATATTGCGTGGTCCCGAGATCTCTCCCAGCCGGCGTTTGATTTCGGCGCCGGCGGGGGCAAAACGGCGGTTGAAACCCACCTGGAGAAGCCCGCCGCTTCGTTCCAGAGCATCCTCGATCAACGCCAATTCGTCCTCGGACAGGGCGAGCGGTTTCTCGACCCAGACCGACTTGCCGGCCAGCAGGGCCTGGGCCGTCAGGGCCGCATGGCTGTCGTGCCGGGTGGCGATGACCACCGCGTTGACCGCGGGATCGCCGATGACCGCTTCGGCGCTTTCCGCGGTTTCCTCGATCCCGAATTTCTCCGCCGCATGTTTCGCCGAGGCCCCGGACTTGCCGGCGACGGACCGGAGCCGCACGTCTTGCATTTTCGACAGTTCGGGCAGCAGCACCGCCCTGGCAAAGGCGCCGGCGCCGATCAGCCCGACGGCGCAGGCGCCGGATGCGGGGACCGGCGCCGTCCGCGCCGATGCCGCCGCCTTGGTCCCGGCAGGGGCTTCAGCCGGGTAGGTGATCACGACGCCGAGACTCGGCTCGCTGCCTTCGGTAACCAGCTCGAAGGCGCGGACGGCTTCGTCGATCCCGAACGAATGGGAAATCAGTTTGCGGACGTCGAGCCGCCGGTCCTCGGGCAGGGCCATCAGGCGGAGCACCTCGGCCAGGTTGGCCGTTTCGGTCCAGCGAACGAAGCCCTCCGGAAACTTTACGTTGCGCTCCTCGTAGTCGTTGTCGTAGCGGCCCGGACCATAGGACCGGGAAACCACGATATTCAGCTCTTTCTTCATGAAGGCGGCGTAGGGAAACCCGGTGCCCGTGAGGCCGACGAGGCAGACCCGGGCGCGGTCGCGCGCGATTTCCGCGGCGGTCTCGAACGGTTCGGCGGACTCGGTCGCGGCGGCGATCAGGATGCCGTCACAGCCAATGCCCCGGGTTCGCTGCCCGATGTCCATGGCCAGCCGGTCGGCGGACCATTCGTTGAGGTCATATACGGCCTCGGCGCCGAGTTGGCGGGCGAGACCGAGCCGTTCCGCATCGTAATCCAGCGCCACCGGCCGCGCCCCGGACAAGCGCAGTATCCCAAGGGCCAGCTGACCGACCAGGCCGGCGCCGATCACGGCGACCGTCTCGCCGATCCGGGCGTCCAGATTCCGGACCGCATGGAGCGCGATTGCCCCGACGGTCCCGAAGCAGGCTTCCTCGTCGGTCACGCCGGCGGGCACCAGGGCGGCCAGATTTTCCGGCACCGCGCTGTACTCCGCGTGGTTGGCGATGCCGGCCCCGGCAATGGCCACCCGGTCCCCCGGACGGTAGCCCCGGCTGTCCCGCCCGCCGCCGATTTCGGTGACCACGCCGACCGCCGAGTAGCCGAGCGGCAGCGGCTCGTCGAGCCGCGCGCGGACGGCCTTGAGAGTCGCGGCGACGCCGTCGGTCCGCGCCTTGTCGAGAACCTTTTTCACCAGGTCGGGGCGGGCGCGGGCCTTTCCCGCGATGCTCCGGCGGGCGAAATCGACCACCATGCGTTCGGTGCCGGCGGATATCAGCGAGGCGCGGGTCGCCACAAGCAGTTCACCCGGCGCCGCGGACGGCCGCGGTACGTCCTTGACATCGAGCCGGCCCGTCCGGGCGCTCTGAATCACCTGCTTCATGGCGCTGTTGTACTCTGTTTTCAATGCCTTATGCAAAGCCCCGCCGGATGGAAATACCCATGGACGGCTGCGAACCGGCGCATTAGAAGGGCTGTCATGTGTGGCGTTACCGCTATTTTCTCCTACGCCCCGGGTGCGCCGGCGATCGACGAGGCGGAACTCGACCGAATCAGCCAATACATGGTCCACCGCGGTCCCGACGGCGAGGGGCGGTGGGTATCGGACGATCGGCGGGTCGGGCTGGCGCATCGGCGGCTGGCGATCATCGACCCCTCCCCGGCCGGCGCCCAGCCCATGTTTCTCGAGGCGGGCGGCGGCGCACGGGGCGGCCTGGTCGTCAGCTATAACGGCGAGATCTACAACTACCGGGAACTGAGGGCGGAATTGGAGTCCGAGGGGCGCCGGTTCCGGACCCAATCCGACACGGAGGTCATTCTTCACCTCTATGACCGGGACGGCCCGGGCATGGTCGAACGGCTGCGCGGCATGTTCGCCATCGTGATCTACGACCGAAACCGGCGGAGCCTGTTCCTGGCCCGTGATCCGTTCGGCATCAAGCCGCTCTATTACGCCGATGACGGCGAGACCATCCGCGCGGCGTCGCAGGTCAAGGCGCTCCGGGCGGGCGGCGCCGTCGCCACGGACCTCGACCCGGCGGCCCAGGTGGGTTTCTTCATATTCGGCTCGGTTCCCGAGCCCTTCACCATGTTCAAAAGCGTCAAACTGCTGGACTCCGGCACCTGGATGACCGTCGAGACGGGCGGCCGCATCGAACGCCGGCGCTACTTCGATTTCCGGGAGCGCTTGCGGGCATCGGAGGGGCGCGCGGCCGGCGGACTTGCAGAGGCCGTCGCCGACACGGTACGGCATCACATGGTCGCCGACGTGCCGGTCGGCGTGTTCCTGTCCGCCGGTTTGGATTCGGCGACCGTGACCGCCCATGCGGCCGAGTTCCGGGGCGCCGGTCTCGACACGCTGACCCTCGGTTTCGACGAATACCGCGGCGGCGAATTCGATGAGGTGCCGTTGGCGGAGAAAGTCGCCGATGCCTACGGAACCCGGCAGCACACCCGTATCATCCGGTCCGCCGACTTTCAGCCCGAGTTCGAGCGGATCATGAAGCACATGGATCAGCCGAGCATCGACGGCATCAACACCTATTTCGTCGCCAAGGCGGCGTCGGAGGCCGGGCTGAAGGTGGCGCTGTCGGGTGTCGGCGGAGACGAGATATTCGGCGGATACTATACCTTCGATCAGATCCCCAAGGTGGTGAACCGCATCGGATTGATCCCGGGCGCGCCCGGGCTCGGGCGGTTCCTCCGGACGGCCCTGTCGCCGGTCCTGGCCAGGGTGACGTCCCCGAAGTGGGCCAGCCTTGTCGAGTACGGCGCCGATTATGCGGGGGCGTATCTGCTGCGCCGCGGATTGTTCCTTCCCTGGGAGCTGCCGGCCTTCCTGGACCGCGAGTTGGTTCAAGCGGGACTGGAGGGCCTTCGACCCCTCGATGCCCTCTCGGAGACGGTAGATGGCATCGAACCCGGCAGGCGATCGGTGATCGCCCTCGAGACCGCCTGGTATATGGGCAATCAGCTCCTGAGGGATGCGGATTGGGCGGGGATGGCTCATTCCCTGGAGATCAGAACGCCGTTGGTCGATTCGGTGTTCTTTCAAAATGCCGCGGGGCTGGGCGCGACCAAACGGGATTTCGCGGCGACGCCGGGACGGCCGCTGCCGGCGGAACTCCTGGACCGGCCGAAAACCGGATTTCTGCTTCCCGTCCGGGAATGGGTGCTGGGCGGCCGGCCCGGCGCGCGGCCGGAGCGGGGGTACCGGGGGTGGGCCAAGACCGTCTTCGAGGAAGCGGTGGCGGCGTGACCCCGGGTGTATTGAAGCGCCGGCCCGATCATGACACCATCGGCCCCGAAACTTTTTGAGCGCAGTTCTGCCGGAGGGATTATGCCCCATTATCATTTGATCAGTTCCAAGACCTGACCCTGGGTTCAGCGCGCCGTGATTGCTATGCGTGCCAAGAACGTCGATTTCGAGGTCACTTACGTCAATTTGCGGGAGAAACCCGACTGGTTTCTCGAGATTTCGCCCCACGGCAAGGTGCCGGTGTTGAAGGTGGATGACGAAGTTCTGTTCGAATCCAACGCCATCGCCGAGTACCTGGACGAGATGGTGCCGCCCCGGCTGCACCCGGAAGATCCCGTCAAGCGCGCCCGCAACCGGGCCTGGACGGACTTCGTGCCCGATTTCTCCAGGGCGCTTAGCAAGATAAGCTATGCCAAGACCCCGGAGGACATTGCCGAAGGCATGGCGGCGCTGCCCAAGCCCTTGAGCCGGGTCGAAGAGGCGCTCACCAGGGAGCGTGAAGGCGATGGGCCGTTTTTCAACGGTTCCGGCCTGTCGCTGGTCGATGCGGCCTATGCGCCGTTTCTCATGCGGTTCACCTTTGTCGAGAAGTACCTCAACACGGGCGCCCTCGACGACTATCCCAAAATCGGCGCCTGGCGCGATGCGCTGCTGGCCGATGAGCGGATAAGGAACTCGGTGCCGGAAGATTTCGAAACCGAGTTCGCCAGGAACCTGGTCCGCCGGGAAACCCATGCGGCGACCCTCATGGAGGGGGCGTCCGAAGCGGCCGAATAAGCCGCCGAATAATTTCGAAGGCCGCTGGGCGCGCCGAGTTCGGTGCGCCCAGTGCTTTTGAGGCTGGGGAGGCAGCATGGTGAACGCGGTTCTCCGCGTCGAGAATGTCCGGGGCATGATCTGGATGATCGCCTCGGGCGCGCTTTTCGCCCTCAATTTCTCCATCATCCGCCACCTTGGGGACGACCTTCACGCCTTCGAGATCGTCTTCTTCCGCAACCTGTTCGGTTTCCTGGTGATGATCCCCATGCTCTGGCGGCTGGAGCGCAGGCAGCTCATACCGAAACGTCCGATGATGATCCTGTCGCGCGGGATTTTGCAGACAATTGCGTTGTTCGCCTGGTATACGGCGCTGATCGCCATCCCCATCGCGACGGCCACCGCGATCGGCATGGTCGAGCCGATCCTGACCTCCCTGGTCGCGGTGATTCTCCTGCGGGAGAAGGCCGGTATGCAGCGATGGCTCGCCGGGCTTGTCGGGCTGGCCGGCACCTTGATCCTGATCCGGCCGGGCTTCCAGAGCTTTCAGGCCGAACTCCTGCTCCCCCTCGTGTCCGCCACCTGCTGGGCGTTCTATCTGATGGCGGGCAAGGTCGGCACCCGCGTCGATTCGCCGACCATCGTGGTGGCTTATCCGGTCATCGTCGTCGTGCCCCTGGCGTTGATCCCCACCATCATGGTGTGGGAAACGCCGACCTTGGCGCACTGGGGCTGGTTCATCGTTTCCGGCGCACTGACCAGCGCCGCCACCTACGCCATCACCAAGGCCTACCAGGTCGGCGACGCGACGGCGGTCTCGCCGCTGGCGTTCATGCGCCTTGTTTTCGCCGCCCTGTTCGCCTTCGCCTTTTTCAACCAGATTCCCGAAATCTGGACCTGGATCGGCGGCGGCGTTGTCGTGATCGCCGCGAGTTATCTCGCCCGGTACGAGACACAGGTCGCGATGGCGAGCGGGGAAGCGAAAAAAGCCGAAGGCCACGAGTGACGGTGGTCAACGGGCCGGGCAGTTGGTAGTGTCCGCTCACCAAATCCAAGGAGAGACCGCCGTGATCGATACGGAACTCGAAAAGGTTCAGCAGTACCTGCGGAAGCTGTTCGCCAACGACGACATCAACCTCCGCGACCGCGCCCAGGCCGACGGCTCGGTCGAGGTGAGCCTGGGTGAGGAATTCATCGGGGTGATCTACAAGGACGACGAGGAGGAAGGCAACGTTTCCTACGAATTCAATATGTCCATATTGGAGTTCGATCTGCCGGACTAGCGTAGGGGCGCTTCATTCGGGAAATGACGCTGTTCGGAGGCACTCTTTTGCCATGCGATATTACCAACTCGGACTGACTTGCCGCGATCCCGGCCGCGCGATGCCCGGCTTTACCCTTTTTACGCCGCTTATCCAGAAGACCGCCTACCTGATCAACATGCGGGGCGCCATCGTCCATCGGTGGGACCTGCCGGCCCAGCCGGGCAACTACGCCTATCTGATGCCCAACGGCAACCTGCTCGTCTCGACCTGGATCGAGGGCGGACCCGAGGGTCTCAACGCCAAGGGCGGCCTGATCCAGGAGCTGGACTGGGACGGCAACGTGGTGTGGGCGTATCGCGATCCTTCTCAACACCACGATTTCAAACGGCTCTCCAACGGCAATACGGTCTATCTCGCCTGGGAAATCCTGCCCGAGGAAGCCCGCAAGCGGGTCCGGGGCGGTATTCCCGGATCCGAGCGGGACGAGGGAATTTGGGGCGATTACATTCGCGAGGTGGACCCCGCCGGCGACACGGTCTGGGAGTGGCACGGCTGCGACCACATGGATTTCGAGAAGTATCCGCTGCCCGAAGGCCAGCGCCGGGTCGAGTACGCCCATCCCAATTCGATCGCCGAGACGCCGGAGGGCGATATCCTGGTGAGTTGGCGCCACAATTCCATGGTCGGCATCATCGACAAGTCGACCAACGGATTTAAGTGGATCGAAGCCAGGCGGGAGTTCGGCAACCAGCATGACGCCCAGATTCTCGAGAACGGCAACATGATGCTGTTCGCCAACAATGCCATGGTGCCGGGCCCGGGCTCCAAATCGAAGGTCTGGGAATTCGAGTACAGGACCGGCGAAACCGCATGGGAGTATGTCGGCGATCCGCCTTATACGTTTTCCAGCGTCTTCATTTCCGGCGCCCAGCGCCTTCCGAACGGCAATACCCTGATCTGCGAGGGACAATGGGGACGGATTTTCGAGGTGACGCCGGCCGGCGACATCGTTTGGGAATACATTTCGCCGTTTTTCGTGCCGGCCTCGCCCGCGAAGCCCGAAAGCAAAGGCAACAACGTCTTCCGCGCCTACCGGTATGCGCCCGACAGTCCGGAAATACGGGGCAGGCTGGACGGCCTCGTCGACTAGGCTCCGGCCTTTCTTTTTGCCCCCTCTCCCCTGGCGGGAGAGGGGGCTTTAGTATTGGCGCCACTCGTCATACCCCGGCGCGGCGGACCCGCGTCGCCGGCCGGCCTACAGGCTATTCAGGTCGACGGTCTCGCCGATGCGCATGACGCGCTTGGCGACGCCCTTCTCATTGGCCGCCGCGAACGCCGCGAGCCCGTCTTTCGGCGTATCTTCGCCGAGCGGGAGGGTTCCCCAATGCATCGGCACCGCGGTCCTGGCGCCGATGATCCTGGCCAGCCTGAGAGCCTCGGCCGGGTTGGTGTGCATCGGCCGCATGAAATCCCGGGGCAGAAAGGCGCCGATGGGGACAAGGGCGATGTCCGCCGGTCCGACCCTGGGGGCGACCTCTTTTTCGAACACCGGACCGAAGCCGGTGTCGCCGGCAAACCAGATTTTCTTCCCCGCGCCTTCGATCATGAAGCCGTTCCAAAGGGATTCATTGGTATCGCCGAGGGTGCGCCTGGACCAGTGGATGGCCGGGGTCGACGTGAGCGTCACGCCGCCGACCGCGGTTTCGTCATACCAATCCACTTCCCTGACGTTGGCGAGGCCCGCCCGCCTGGTCAGTTCCCCGAGACCCAGCGGCACCAGGACCAAGGTGTCCCGCTTGCGCGCCGCCAATGCCCGCAGGCTCGGGATGTCGTAGGCGTCGTAGTGATTGTGCGAGATCAGGATGACGTCGACCGGCGGCAGATCCCCGATCTTCAGTCCCGGCGGGACGTAGCGCTTGGGCCCCGCGAAGGCGACCGGCGAAGCGCGTTCCGAGAAAAAAGGATCGGTCAGGATATTGACGCCGCCGAGGGTAATGAGAAACGTCGCATGATTGATCCATGTCATCCGGGGATTCGGCGTCGCGGCCAGCCGGGCCTTTGCTTCTTCGTAGGGGACCACATGGTTCGGCGGGATGGTCGAGGCGTCGAACTCCTCGGTCAGGCGCCGGGAAACGAAACGGAAAAACCGGGCCGGCTCGATTTCCCGCTTGAGGCTGCCCGGCGGGTTTTGGAACCCGGTTTCGGTGTGGTGATATTTGCCCGGGTCGCGACGGCTTTCCTGGGCGGTCCCGGATGCGCAGCCGGCCAGGAACAGCGCGGCGGCGGCAATCGGGAACATGACGCGGAAACCCATGCGCTCAGTCCCCGGTTGCCGGAAAATCGTTGGTCGCTGCCTGCTGCATGGTGGCCGGCTTGGTCCTGGCCCTGTTTCCCCTGATCGAAATGATATACCCCATGACGCGGCCGGCGCCAGACCCGGCGCCCAGATCCGGCGCGCGCGGTTCCGCGGCCGGAACGGCTTTTTCCTTTTTTGGATCAGGGGTTTGGGGCAGACTCCGGGCCCATGAAAAACCGCTGGTCGAAGAATCGGGCGGCCGAATGGCGCCGCAAGACCTCCCCCAAGGGGCTCGGTGAGCTTGTTTACGCATCGCGGCTGTTGGGCGGCGACGCCGCGCTCGTTCTGCACGGCGGCGGCAATAGCTCGGTGAAATTGCGGGTGCGGGGCGAGGACCGGCTTTACGTCAAGGGCAGCGGCCGGGACATGTCGGCCATCGAGGCGGCGGGCTTCACGGCGCTCAGGCTGGACCCGTTGCGGGAACTGCGTTCCCGGCGGTCCCTGGATGACGACGGGATGGTCGACCGGCTGTGCGCGGCCAAGGTGTCGGCGGGCGCGCCGGCGCCGTCCGTTGAAACGCTTCTGCACGCCTTTCTGCCGGCTCCGTATGTCGTCCACAGCCATGCCAACGCGATCCTGGCCCTGACCAATCAGCAGGCCGCCAAGGACCTGTGCGAACAGGCGTTCGGCGGCGCGGCGGCGGTGGCCGGCTACGTCAGGTCCGGATTTGCGCTCGCCAAGCGGGTTGCCGCGGCGGCCGATAGGAACCCGGCGGCGGCCGGCATCATCGTCCCCCATCACGGCATCTTCACCTTCGGCGAGACCGCCGAGGAAGCCTATGGCCGGATGATTTCACTGGTCGATTCGGCCGAGAAACGTCTCGAGAAGGGCCGCAAACCGGGATTTGCCCGGTCCCCCCTGCCCCGCCGTCTCGCCACCGTTTCGGATGTGGCGCCGGTTCTCAGGGGCCTCTACGGCGACCGGCTCTCGCCGGTCATGAGCTTCCGGACAAACGATGCCGTTCGCCGGTTCGTCGACGGCAAGGAACTGAAGCGCTACGGAAACGCCGGCACCGCCACCCCCGACCATGTCATCCGCACCAAGTCCAGGCCGCTGATCGTGCCGCCGCCGGAGGCGGGCGCCATCGACGGGTTTCGCGCCGCCGCCGAACGGGCATGCGCCGCCTACCAGCGCATGTATGACCGCTACATCGGCAGGAATCGCAAGCGGCTCGGTGGTTCGGAGCCCGCCGATTCCCTGCCCCGGGTGATCCTCGTGCCGGGGCTGGGTTTGTTCGGCGTGGGCGAAGACGCGGCCGCCGCCGCCGCCGCGGCCGACATCGCGGAGGCCAACGTGGCGACGATTACCGCCGCGGAACGGGTCGGACGCTTCAAGCCGCTGGCCGAGCGGCACGTCTTCGACATCGAATACTGGCCGCTGGAGCGGGCCAAGCTGGGCAGCGGAAGCCCGCCGCGATTTCAGGGAAAAATCGTTCTCGTGACCGGCGCCGCCGGGACCATCGGGGCGGCCGTCGGAAAAGCGTTTCGCTCGGCCGGCGCCGAGGTGGTGCTGACCGACGTGGACCGTTCCGGGGTCGAAGCGGCCGCGCGATCCCTCGGCGGCCGGGGGTTCGCGTGCGATGTCACGAGGCCCGCCTCGGTGCGGCGCGCGTTCGATGCCGCCTGCGAGGCGTACGGCGGTGTGGATATCGTGGTCTCCAACGCCGGCGCCGCCTGGCAGGGAGAGATCGGGACGGTGGACGAAAAGATCCTCCGCGAGAGCTTCGAATTGAACTTCTTTGCCCACCAGACCGTCGCCCGGAACGCCGTCCGGGTCATGCGGGCCCAGGGCAACGGCGGCTGCCTGCTGTTCAACGCCTCCAAGCAGGCGGTGAACCCGGGGGCCGGCTTCGGACCCTATGGCGCGCCCAAGGCGGCGACCCTGTTTCTGGTCCGCCAGTACGCGGTGGACCACGGCAGGGACGGCATCCGGTCCAACGGCGTCAATGCCGACCGAATCCGGTCCGGCCTGTTGACCGGCGGGATGATCAAATCCCGCGCCGGCGCCCGCGGCCTCAGCGAGGCCGATTATATGGGCGGCAACCTGCTGGGCCGGGAGGTGACGGCGGACGACGTCGCCCAGGCCTTCGTTTCGCTGGCGGCGGCGGAAAAAACCACCGGCGCCATTCTCACCGTCGACGGCGGCAACATCGCCGCGGCGCTGAGGTAGGCGCGCCGCCGGAACTGGGTGAGGCTTAAAATGATTACGTCATGGCCGGGCAAGGACCCGGCCATCCACGGGTGCGCCGCCCCCCCGAAACGTGGATGCCCGGATCAAGTTAAAAGAATTTCCGGTGACGTCCACCTAACATATTGAAATAATGCATTATATTTCGTATCTTGGACGAGACTATAGCCGGAAATATCAGATCAGTCATCAAATCGAATGCAGATTTTTTCAAAATTTGGACGGTCCTTGGCGGTGCGTGGCAACAGATTTCGACTTTCGAGCCTCGAACCCACCTTGAACTCTCCGTGTGCGAGCCGACGCACAGACCTATACGGTGCGGAACGTGGATGGTCCAGTTCGCTGAGAATGTCTACGAGCGGAGGTGCCGAATCCTCAACCCGCAAGAGCTCTCGGCTCATATGGTCGCGGTAGTCGAACTCCTTGGGAGACCGCGTACCAGAGGGTGATGCCCATCGCCAGCGCTAAGCTCAAGGTACTCAGCTATCCGGTTGCATACAGGACCACCACCACCCGACCTCCGCCGGCAACAGTGAGGTCCGCAGCCAAGTGTTACCGAAACGCGTTATCACCTCCAACCTCGCTGTATGACCAATGGCTGGGCAGTTCGATAGCATCATCACCGTACCAGACTTACTTTCGATTATCGACTATATCGCGCGCATCGTCGATCATTCGATTCAATTTGCCAAGGATCTTGCGTCTAAGTAGAAATTTCCAAGCAACCCAGATAGCTGAGCGCACCGCCCACCGTTCTAATCGATCAAGTATGCCGGTTCCCTTGATGAGTAGGCGTGTTGCATCCTGTGCAATTGGTTTGCGCAATTTGTCGGCACGTTTCTCAATTTGTCGCTCTAGGTGGTGATCAGATCCACTAAATTTCTTCGCGGGCCATGGACTTATTTTCTGAGGCTTGGCCGCTGTACCGACGAGGGGGATGATTTGTCGATGTTCTGGTTTTTCTTTGCTCTTAAATTTTTTATTCCTCAGTGCAGCTTGCGACCAGTTTATGAACAGGGGATTGCTCCCCTTTGGGCACTTTTCGCTCTCTGTCTGTTTGGACGGAAGCACAAACCATTCCTGCAGAAAACGCTGGCAATTTGCACGGCCGAGCATGTAATCATGTGTTCGATAATCTTCACAAAAGAACCCAAGAAAGCCGGACAACCCACCAGATGCGATGGCCTCGCTTCCGACAAGCTTCCCTCCATCGCTGTCGACGCCGCTGGGCGCGATCAAAAACCGGCTTTACACATCTTCCGCCTCCGCGAGCGTCAAGTCTATTTGCTTGAACCGGGTCTGCGCTACCAAGGCGGGGAAAAGAGCCAAGACCGTACTCCATAGCGAGCCATCGGCTTGATAGAGTTCTTTCTGCGACCCATCGGTGAAGGGATCCACCATGATAATGGCGCGACATGCGGTGTCTCCCGAACGCGGGTTGCGTGCCTTTAGTCCGGCCAATTCGCGGTGAGCCAATTCGAAAGGCTCGTTATTCATGGCGCCGCCGTCGACTGCGGCGAAGCTATAGGATTCGTCGCTCTCGATCCTTGGCGGGGAGTACACAGGTTCCGTCCCTGCATAGGGAAAGATGTATCGATACTCATAATCGGATCCAGGCCGCGACAGGATGCGTGCCGCAAGCGCGACCGGGAAGGCACCCGACGCGAGGGCAGTCGTCGCCAACAACATCCATGCCGGGTCTTTCGTATTGTTTCTATGGGAAAGCGGTACAAGGTCGGGCGGGGCTTGAGGAGATTGTATTGGATCGCATGACACGGGAACCGAGAAGCCCATGTGGTCTCGATGCATCACCATCTCGTGGCCAAGGCCGGTGCTGCTCGAAAACCGAACTTGATAAGGTACTCCTCGAAGGTTCGTAACGGTCAAGAGCAATTTGAATGGATCGGCGAACCATTTACGCTCGCTGCGATGTGGCCTTGATCCGCCAAATTCGACAATGTTCTTCGCCAATTCGTCCAGACACTGCGAATTCAGCATCGAGCGCACCGGTCTCGTGTTTAGGTCGGAGGTATCAAGCAGCCGGCTTATATCGATTCCCTTGATCCAGGTTTTGAAGAAGGGGTTCTTCGATCCATTTTCATTGGCATTCTCGCAGGTCACTGGCGGAAATCGGTATCTGCACGCTGCTGCGGCGATTGCGCCATTGATGCCACCGGCTGACGCGCCGCTTATCACTCGCAGCACGACGTTATGCTTCGGCAGGCTACAGTCATCCTTGCGAAGCGCATACCATTGATCCAGCGCTTCAAACAGAAAATCCATGACGCCTGCCGTATATGAACCGGCGGACACCGCTCCAGCGAGCACCAAGCCGATTTCGAATGTATCGTCCTTGGGTTCCTTACGAGCGTCCGGAAACCAATGCTGAAGATCTTTGAGACAATTGTTCCCGTTGCGCTCAATCGGCCTCGGCGTCCGTGCTTCCGTCGTGTGATATCCGAGCATCAACCTTCTCCATTGCTACCAGTGGCGAAGTTCCAAGTTGTCCCAGGTCCAGCAGGGTTGCAACAGTTTCCTTGATCGGCGGGCAGTGATGGAAATGGCAGTCGATCTTGTCCATGCGTACAATGATTTGAGCGCCCCCGGGCGCGTTTTTGGTTTTCACCATGCGGGTGAAGGAATGGCGAGGGGTTATCGCTCACCGATCAAGGTGACAGTCGAGCGAGGCGGTTCGGCATCGACGGCGCGTGGCGGTCTGGTTCTGGAGTTGCCGGCGGCGAAGCGTGTTCTTGCGGGTCTTCCGGGCGCTGCGGGCAGCCCTTCGCAGGGCTGGAGCGACGGCCAGATGGTTCTGGCGGTTCTGGCCCAGAACCGTAGGCGTTCGAGGGTACAGCTTTGGCTGAATGATCAGGGCAGACCGTTGCCGCGCGTGTCGATTTCGAAGAGCGCCGGGTTCGGGAGCAAGGCCGGTCGCTGACCATTGGGAAGCGAATTGGCACGGAAGTTCTAATCGCGGACGGCGCATTTCGACATCTTTCGGAATTGCTGGCCCGCGGCCTTTCGGGCACCGACCGGCACGCGGCAGTCCGTTCTCATGTGACAGGGCGGTTCGGGCGGTCCGACGGCGGCGAGGACGGTATGGGTATGAACGGCATTTGACGGACAATGGACGTGGGGGTTGCTGCGGGTCTTGGAGAGCGGCCGCGGCGGCACGTTCCCCCTGCCCTTCGGGATAGCGATAGCGACGCGCTGGCGTCAATCGCCGGCGTCGTGTTCTGCGATTCCGGCAAGCTCGGTCGGAGGTCGGTCGGGAAAGCGGGCGACAAACGAATCGGCGATGCGGACCGCGGAGAACATCGCAGGAAACCCGCCGGCGAAGTAACAGAGGTTGTCGCTGGCCGTCTCGACGGCTGGCCGGCCGGGTCAGTCGGGCAGCGAGTCGAAGGGGTTGATCACGGGAATGTCGAGCGGTGCGAAGTGCCGTACGTTCCGGGTGAGAACCGTAAGGTCGTGGACACTGGCCGTCGCCGCGATGGCAAGGTCGGCAAAGCCCGGCGCCTGACCCGTGGCGCGCGCTCGGTCCATCAGCAGCCCGGCGAGGCGCGCCGCGGAAATGTCGAACGGCATTACCCTGTCGCCGTAGAGATGAAGAACGACATCGAGCCAGTCGTCGAGACGGTCGGCGCGAACGAGGCCGCCGGACCTCCTCAGCTTGGCGATGCCCTCGCCGATCTCGGCCACGGTGACGGTCGACAGGAACAGGTCGTCGGAACGCGCGTCCAGCCAACCGGCCAGGGCGGCGGCACCTTCGCGGTGGCCGGGAGCCCCGATCGAGAGGACGTTCGTATCCACCAGATACAAGGCGGAACCTAAAGTCCGGCGTCGCGTAACGGGCTCGTATCGCGCGGCGTGACGTCGCCCTCTTCGAGCCCCGAGGTAGCAAGCAGACGGCCGAACGACGGGACCTGGCTGAGGCGGTTCCATTCGTCGAGGCCGACGAGGACGGCCCGGGGCTGTCCGCGCCGGGTGATGACGGCGGTATCGCCCTTGGCGGCTCCTTCCACAAGGGCCGACAGCGTGGCTTTGGCCTCGCGCAGCTGTACCGTTCGCATGACTCCCTCCCGAACCAATGTAGTCACAATAGCTTGAGGCACCCGGATCAGCAACCCGCCCAGGACACCGCGTGTCCCGTCGCGGTGGCTCAGCTCAGATCCTTCTGATCTAGAACCGGAAGCGTTTACGGGTCCAGTCCTAGCTCGTTGATCGAGGCGGGCCCTTGATATGCGCGTCGATTTCGAAGGGTGGCGGGTCCGGGGACATGGCCGGTCGCCGGCTGTTAGGAACCCATGGGGATCGTGCGGGCTTCGAGTCCGGGCAGCGCATGGCGGGCATTGCCGACGACAACGGGACGATATAGCCGATCGCGCCTTGCATGGGAAAGACGGCGATGGGGTTCACGATCCGTCGCTTTTTCGAACGATGCCGGACCCGGCGCGTGGTGCTGGCGGCGCTCTCCGGTCTGCTGGCTATGGGGCGCCAGGGCGATGCGGGACCGGTGCCGGTCGCCTGACGAGCGACCGCCGCCGTGGGACGACCGCGGCACGCAGGTGGGCGCAGGCACTACTAAAGTACTAAAGGAGGCCTTTGACATCCCGACGGGCATAGAGTAGCCACATAGACATCTGAACCGGTGATCCACCCATACATATGGTCACCTGCCCCAGTGCTTGAATGAATACAAAAGAGGACATTTTAGTGGAGGAATGGGGTAAAATCGCGGCTGGACTTTCGAAGCCCGCGACACGGCTTGTTGAGAAAGTCTCAGACGCAGTGGGGGTTCTGTATGAGCCGACACGACTTCGGCGGCTTGGGAAGGCTATGGCAGATGTTGCCATCTTGGAGGCGGAGACTAGGGAGGAGGTTTCGGATTTAGAGCGGCGCGCAATTGTCCGTTGGCGATACGAGGAAACCATGCACCAGAAAAACATGGAGGAGATCTTCAAGGGGGCGTTGCCGCAAGTTTCTGATGATGCCAACCCTGATAGGTTAGATGAAGACTGGGTCTCCAATCTATTCGGCAAGTGCCGAACAGTCTCGGACGAGGACATGCAATCTCTCTGGTCAAAGGTACTGGCAGGCGAAGTCAACATGCCAGGATCTTTTTCGAAGAGAACGGTAAACGCCCTCTCAGACCTGAACAGGCCTGAGGCGGAGTTGTTTACCCGTCTCTGTGGATTCGTTTGTGATATTCGTGGCTACATTCCCGTCGTGTTGGATCCAAATGACCAAATCTACACCGCATCCGGGATCAATTACGACGCAGTAAGATACCTCGACGGTGCTGGACTCATCAGTTACGGAGGCATCTCGCATACAACAGCGACGCTGGATAGAGGCGAGGAAATTTCCTATCACGGAAATACCTTGACCGTGGAAAAACCAAAGGTTGGATCATTTGGAATGGACTGCGGAGTCGTGAACTTTACGACTGTCGGAGGCGAGTTGTTCCCGATATGTGGCAGCAAGCCAGTCGACGGATTTCTAGAATATCTTCGGTTACGATGGGAGAAACATCTATCCGATTAGGCCCGATCCGGAGAATCACATAGATTGCTACGCCCTATTTCCTTTTGTTATCGCGTGCTGATTACAGTATTGGTGCCGATCGCGTCCGACATGAAGCCGTCCAGGAACACGACGCGCAGCCCGGAGCCGGCATTGTGCGTACGCGATGCGCACTTCGTCGGTCGAGACAAGGTAGGCGAGGCTGCTGGTCACGACAGAAGATGCCGACGGGGACACTCGGTCTCCGGTGCCGCTGCGAGGGGGGCGTCGTCGTCGGATGGCGACGCTCTCAGGCCCAGAACTCGAGCGTTGCCAACGGTCGCCCGGCACTCCCGCGTCACGCTCCGCTCAGCGACCGAAATCCATCGGACAAATCGATCATTCCGCCATCAGATATCGCGAGCATACCGGGAGCACACTCAGCGCAATGGTCCCCGAAAGCGTGTGCCCTTTCGCCAGGACCCTCAGGCCCATTATCTGTCAATCAACGAGCCCGACATCTCGCGAGCGACGATTATACCTGCATAGGCAGACCCGATGGCTCTTTCGAATGCAAGATGCAGGACCGCTTGGCACACTGACTCAGTGCGAATGCGAGTGGTCACCCGGGTCGCCAGCATCTCCAGATTTCACCCAGTTGGTAATCACAAGATTCCCGCCCTGCAGGACAACCTTCGTGTCATACCTTGGCGGCACCACGATAGTTAAATCCTTCGAGTTTTTGATTTCCTCCTGGTAGTCCGGTGGCCCCCAAGGCCGCAAAGGCTTTTCCGCTTTCCCTGCCCACGGCTCTAAGGCAGCGATGATCTCAGAGTGATGGCTCTCGGTTCCGTAGATTTTGTCTGGATCGAGGCGCCATTCCTCTCCAGGTACTGTTTGCCACATTGCCCAAATGCGATCTACATTGGAATGGAGTAAGAAGACGAAAGGATCTTCGAATGCTGTCTTTTGGTTGCCAATTGAACCGCCAATGTAGTCATGAACAATGTCATGGTTTCTTTGTTTGTTACCTTCCAGAGTCGTGCGGAATAAGTTCCATTGAATATTTTGCGTTATCTGGTTTGTTGATTTGATGATGTCTAAGTCTGGGTCTGCTCCAGTTGAAGTGGGAATCTGATGGTTATTATTTTTGGCTACTGACCGTGTAATTGGTGGAAAATCAGAGAATGGAAACTCCACTTTTCCATTGTCACTTCCCATAAATTCTGTGGTGAACAGATTTACCGTATGTCCAGCATCGTTGCTTGCCTGTCGCGGATCTTCTGTCCAGTCCCAATAATGCAGAGACAATGCCGGATTTATTTCGCGCAACAAGGATTCAAAGCGATTACAAAGTTCTCGGTGCCACGGAAGAAACGCTGGACTCCAGTGAACATGAGTAGCCTGATGGATCCGATCCTGCTTGACCCATTTCGAGACGCCATCGGGATAATGCGTCCTGTTGAGTCTGACAATCGCATCCCGGAACAACTGTCGTTCTTCAGCTGAAACATGCGCGATGTTTCTTCGTACGCCGTCGGTAGAGGCCATGCTTTTTCTCCAAACTTGGTTCTTTTGCTATCTTGGCGTCCAAGTCAGTAAAGTAGGTACAGATCAGCTTCCGATCAGTGGTCCCGCCGCTTGTAGAGATCTTGTCTGGCTGGAACACCCAACGCATGCTCAGGTTGTAGTATAGGATGAAGGGATCCCCCGCAAGCGCGGTCTGGCGTCTTCGGACATTATTCGCCACGATGCGGGGAGGCTCGCCGGGCTACGTGCAAGATCGCTGGAAGGCTCCCTCTCCAAGACGACGATCAAACTGAGTCGATCAGTCGAAAGACGTCGCTGATAGTATGCACATGCTCGGTGGGTAAGCCCCTCACCGACGGGGCCCGGTGGGTCTTTGCAGGGCAGCACAAGAGGGCTGAGACTCAGGAAGCTTGGGTTCAGTCCATGAGCACATGCTCCTTTGGCCGGCGGTGTGTGGTACTTTGTGGCCTGCTTCCATGTGTCAGAACCTTCAGACCCAGAATCCGAGCGTTGTCAGCGCAATGGTCGCCGAGAGCGTGGGCCCTCTCAGCCAGGACCCTCAAACCCGAAACCCGAGCGTCGCCGGCGCCCTCCGGATCACCTGCAACGTGGGAAACTCCCGAAGTCCACGGCATTTTTGACAGTCGGCGCTTTGCGAAGGAGGGGCGCTGGGAATCGATGGGGAATCGTCAGGTTTCTAAGGGCGGTCGGTCGCGGTCGTGCTATGTCGTCTCCGGTGATGGCAGGCGTGGGGGTGCGGGTTTCGGCAGCATCGGTCTGCCCGGCGTCTCGCTCCGCTGCGGCATCCGAATCCGGCAACCGGGACGACGGCGGTTAACGTGGCCGGCGGTGCGCGACCTCCGATGCGCGAAGCGGTTCATGCCGGTCTGGCCACCGCGCGGATCGCCGCGACGACGGATCGTCCGGCCGTGCGTTCACCCCTGTCCGTGCTCCGGTCAGAAAAATCGCGCGGCGCTTTCATTGCCGCCGGAATTGCGCTAATGATCGCAGCGGGTTGATGGGCGACGTTCGGCGGGCGGATGTGTTTGTACGCCCCGCGTAGCGGACGGGAGCCTCGGGGGCGATGCGATGGACAAGGTGGAGGACAGACAGATGTCGGCCCGCGCCGCGGCGTCCGCGCTGTCGCTCGACCTGCGCGCCCGAAGCGGCAGAATTTTTTCGGCCCAGGGCTTGACAAGGGGCGGTGACGCTTTCGGTATAATCAGCCGGTCAGCCGGTCAGCCGGTCAGCCGGTCAGCCGGTCAGCCGGTCAGCCGGTCAGCCGGTCAGCCGGTCAGCCGGTCAGCCGG
>JAJECC010000097.1 GCA_022822205.1 Rhodospirillales bacterium
GCTCTCTGGCCCCGGTCCCGGACGGGTTCACCGGGTTCGATCGGTCCCTTGCCGTCAGGCTCACCGGCTATGGCCGCCAGCGCCCGATCGCGCGCCGCTGCCTCGACGCCTTCGCGTCCCTGGCGAACGAAACCGCCCACGGCTGAACGCCAAACCCGCGGGCCGCCGCCGCCAATACAACCCGCTCTCGAAAATCATTTGAATAAGACCGAGTCCGGCGAACGCGCGGGCGACCGCGGGGCTCGCCTAGTGTCTGATCATGGATGCCGGCCCTTACCCAGCATCCAGCAAGAATCACAAGCCAAGCCCTTGGAAAATCTCCATCGATTCCGAATAAACGTGAAACCTTCCAGGAGCAGGCCGGGATGCAGCGGTCCAAATTACCCGCCGTCAGTACAAAGCTTCCGCACCGGGAAAAACAGGATAAGTTGGTGTTCGGCTCCTGTGGCCACTCTGATTGGCTGTCACACTGCTCGACTGATTGTAGGAGCTTGAACAAATCCTGCCCCCGCAACCAAAAAAGCCATTGAAAGCATTGATGTTTTCGAGAGCTTTTTGTTTGCGCCAACAATGCCGCCGGCGCGGTTCGGGAATCGTATGGGAATCGCGGGAAATGGTATTTCGGACGGTGGCTGGCGGGTCGCCGTCCGTATACGGTCAGCCGCGCTGCCCTCTTGCCCTGCAAGGCCTATCAGAGGGCTGTCGAGATGGATGTCTGCAGTGTGGATAAACCGAAAGGATGTCAAAGGGACCCCACTGACCGGTCGGGTATTGGCGCCACGACCCGGCTTGGATGAGCACAATGTCTACAAATACTTTCAAGGAAAGGTGGATCGGCCGCGTAGAGATTCCCTGCCGTGTTTGGCGGACACGCTTGGATTGATTCTCAAACTAATTCCTGGCCAACGACGAGGGCGAAGGGGGTTTGGGTACTCGGGCAACTGCCTTCATCATGAGGATCTGGTGTGGGTGGGGCAGGGCGTTTACCGCGACCGTCGTGCGCGCAGGGCCGTCGGTCCCGAAGTACCGGGAGTACACCTCGTTGAATCCGGCGTAGTCGTCCATGGTAACGAGAAAGGCCTCGATTTCGATTATATCCGAGAGCGAAGCGCCGACGGAGCGAAGGACGTCGCGGATGTTCTCGATAGTGGCCCGGGCTTGCTCACGAATGTCGAGCTCCATAATTCCGCTGCGGGTTTTGCGGGCGCCGACGAATGTTTCGTCCCGGCGCCGAGCACTGATCCCCGAGACGAAGGCAAAGTTGCCTACTCGCTTGATGTGGGGAAAACTACCGCGCGGGGTTGCCTTGTCAGGCAGGACTTTGCTCTCTGAATAAAATAACGCGCCAATGCGATCTGCGCGGTCGACCATCCTGCCGCGGTAGTCGGTTAGCCGGCTATCGGTCATTCGAGAGGCCGGTCCCGATACGGACAGCGCCGCTAAAATATGACCTTCCGAATCGGCGATCGGAACCGCCATGCATCGGAGACCTTCCTCCATTTCCTGGTCATCCAGGCTATATCCCTCCTGCCCGATTCGGTTGACCTCCGCACGGAGAGCCACACGGTCGGTAATGGTATTGGGTGCAAGTGGCTCCAGTTCAATTTCGTCCAGGATTTGCTCACGCTCCATCGGCGGCAGGCCTGCGAGCAGCACTTTGCCGACCGCGGAGCAATAAATCGGCAGCGGAGTGTCCAAACTATGGCCAATGCGGAGCGAACGGTTGGCCTCGGCGGTGGCAACGTAGCTAACCTTACCGTTTGTCAATGCCGCAACGCCGACCGCCTCACGAAATTCGTCGGCCAATTCGGATACGTGAGGCTGAGCGAATTCGGCGAGCCAATTTTCCTCGTCCAGCCCGCGGGCCATCTCGGCGATGGCATATCCAAGTTGAAACTTGTTTCTTTCCGTCCGGGCTATTGCACCAACTTCCTCCAGTGTGAGGAGAAAGCGGTGGGCGGTTGCGTTGGTCATGCCCGTCGCCTCGGCCACGTCGGCCGTCGACATGGGTGCTCTGCTGGCGGAACAGGCGCCAAGCACCTGGAACGCCTTTATGACCGAGTTATTTTTGGGCGTTGCCATGGCGAGCTGCTACCGCCGAAAACCGCCTAGGTTTGTGTCTCTGGGGGTTGATCGTTGTCTGCAGACTCATCGCCGAGTTTCGTAATCAAGGATGTCAGACCCGTTCCGTCAGCGGGCGACAGGCCCAGTTCTTTGATCAGCGAGTCAACGACCGGGGCCTGGGCGCGGTACCGCAAGGCGCTGGAAATGACCTGGTCGGCGGGGTTCCCGGAAGTAGCAGAGTCGCCGTCACCGCTGCCGGCGGCACCCAAGCCGTCCAGCTGGAGAATCTTGATATCATCGATTTGTTCCATGGGTTTGGCGCTCTCTCGAATGATGTCGGGTAGAGATTCGATGATGGCCTGTTTGATTTTCATCTCGACCTGCTTATCGGACAGCCGGTTGTCGGCCTCGTTCATGGCTTGGCGGGCGATGGCTTCGATGGCGGTGCGGATCTCGTGCGATCGCGCAAGTTCCGTCTCGGCTTCTGCTTCGGCACGCGCAAGCTCCGTGATCCGGCCCGCTTCCGACTGAGTTCGTACACGCGCCGCCTCGGCCTCCTCTACCGCTTGACGTTTCTCGGTTTCAGCGGCCGATACCGCTGCTACGGCTGCCCGATCCGCATTGGTTTGAGCACGAAGCAGTTCGACCGATTTTTCCCTTTCTTCGCGAATGGTTTCGCGGGCGGTTTGAACCTGCTCCTCTGCCTCGACGACATGGACCTTTTCCAAGCTCGCTTCCGTGAGTGCCTTTGACTCTTCGCGGGAATGATCGGCGATGGCGATTTCGCGCTGCTGCTCCGCAATGGCCAGCGCGCGCTGTTGATCGATACGCGCCATATCGATGAGCTGCTCCGCCTCGATAGCCGATTGCTCCACCTCACGCCGTTTTCGCACTCGGTCCTGCTCGACCGTCAGCTCGGCAGCTATTTTTTGACTTTCAATTTCCTGCTCAGCCACCACCTTGGCGACATCGACCTCTCGCCGTGACGAAATTTCTGCTTCCTCGGCTTCTTTTCGGCGAGCAGCTTCTTCCTGGGTAATCTGCATAGACTGCTCGGCGCGCCGCGTTGCGACCTCGCGTTCCTGCTCAAGCCGCGCATATTCCTCTTCACGGATTATCTCCAGGCGGCGTTTCTCTGCTTCGAGGTTCTTTTGTTGGATCGCAACTTCGGATTCCTGTTCGATTTCATTACGGCGCTGACGCCGCTCCTCGATCTCATCCGTGAGCTTGGTCAGACCCGCGGCATCAAACGCGTTGTTGGGATTGAAAAACTCGCGCTTGGTTTGATCGAGAGCTGTCAACGACGCGGATTCCAACTCCAAGCCGCTCCGCGCCAACTCCTCGGCGACCTTGTCGCTAACCCGCTTTACGTAATCCCCGCGATGTTCGTGCAGCTCTTCCATCGTCATCTCGGCGGCCACACTCCGCAGGACGTCGACGAACCGGCCTTCCAACAGTTCGCGCAGGGATTCGGGCCGCATCGTTCGGGCGCCGAGGGCCCGTGCCGCCACTGCGATGGCGTCCTTGTTTGCCTCGACGCGGACATAAAACTCGGCGGTCACATCTATCCGCATCCTGTCCTTGGCGATTAAGGCGTGTTCTTCCTTCCGAATGACCTCGAGCCGCAAGGTGTTCATATTCACCTCGGTGACCTCGTGCAAAACCGGAATGACGAACTTACCGCCATTTAGGACGACCTTCTCGCCGCCAAATCCCGTTCTGACCAAGGCAATTTCCTTGGTGGCCCGACGGTACAACCACCAAAACAGCACCCATAGGACGACGATGGCGATGATTGCGACGATGCTGGAGGAAAAAATGATGCTCAAAATACTCATTGATCAGACTCCGGCTAGGTTTTTGGCCTCTGCAAAAAACTCAATGAATTCAATATGATACTCGGCTCTGCCGCCCTCGAATAAAATTAGTCACCTCATTTATTTAATATACATTCTCAATAAATAAGATCAACAATTAATGAATCATTGACGAGGAAATCCATGAGCATATCATCACGGCTAAGGATTGGGAGTCAATTGGAATGGTCCACCGATTATGGCCGACGTCACTGCCGGGACCCCGTTTTCTCTATGCGCCATTCACGAGGTTTGGCCCCTTTATGCAATCCGCTGGTTTGATCGGTCTCGATCCCGAGACGGCGCGACTGGCCATCGGCGGTCCTGGACCCGAAGCGAGACAAATATTGAGAAATCTTGAGGCTGCTATGAGAGAGCTTGGCTTGTCCGTCGATCAAATGACCGTGGCGAGGATCTATACAACGTCCATGGCGCGATTCGATGAGATCAATAAAGAGTGGGACCAGTTTTTTGATGCGGAGGAGCGCGTGCCCGCTCGGGTGGCGGTAGGCGTCAGCGCGCTCCCTTTAGGCGCTTCGGTCGAAATTGAGTTCCAGTTCTACATGGAAGATTGAGTTTCAACGGTGCGCGTAGAATGCGCCGAAAGTCATCTCATATTATAAGATAGAAGTATCAAAGGAAAAGAAAGTGGCTGTATCGGTCGTCCTAAATGAAAAAGCCAAGCCGCGGGGTTCTTATCCTCATTTCAAGAGATCCGGACCATTCGTATTCGTTTCCGGCACCAGCGCGCGTCAAGCCGACAACAGTATCGCGGGCGGGAAGGCGGATTCAATGGGGACCGTATCCCTGGACATTAGGGCCCAGACCGTGGCCTGCATCGAGAATGTTCGCGATATCTTAAGGGCGGCCGGGGGTGATCTCGACAATTTGGTCGAGGTGTCCACCTACCTCGTGAATATGAATGACTTCGGCGGCTACAACGAGGTCTATAGTTCGTACTTCCCCGCCGACGGACCGGCCCGGACTACGGTGGCGGTACATCAACTGCCGCATCCCCACCTGCTGATTGAGATGAAAGCGGTAGCCTACATCCCGTGATGGAGGCACAATTTCGTTTGGATTTCCTTGGAGCAACGTGAAATGGCAAATGGTGAAATTCTCTCTGGGTTTCTAGCCCCACATCCGCCGCATCTGGTATACGCCGAAAACCCACCGCAGAACGAACCCCGTTCCGAGGGCGGGTGGGAGCAGTTGCGATGGGCCTACGAGAAGGTCCGCGAAAGCATCGATGAGCTAAGACCCGATGTCCTCATGGTGCACTCGCCCCACTGGATGACCCAGCTTGGTCATCACGTACTTGGTGTTCGTCACCTTAGCGGAAAGTCGGTGGACCCCATCTTTCCCAACCTTTTCCGCTACACCTACGACCTCGAGGTCGATGTCGATCTGGCCGAGGCCTGTGCCGAGGAAGCCAACGGCATGGGGCTATTGAGCAAGGTCATGCGCAATCCGAACTTTCGGGTCGACTATGGCACGATCACCACACTCCATCTGGCGCGTCCCCAATGGGATATCCCGGTCGTCGGCTTCTCGGCCAACAATTCGCCCTACTACTTGAATACCGAAGAAGGTCTGGACGAGATGGATAAATTGGGTCGGGCAACACGCCGGGCCCTGGAACGGACGGGCCGGCGCGCCGTGCTGCTCGCTTCGGTCACCATGAGCCACCTGCATTATCGAGAGGAACCCGAACTGCCCGAGGACATGCACTTCGAACGGCCTTTCAATCATGACTCCTATCGCTGGGACATGCGGATGATCGATCTCATGCGCGAAGGCCGCATGAAGGAAGTCTTCACCCTGCTGCCCCAGTTCATCGACGAGACTTTCGCGGAGTTCAAGGCAGGCGCGTTCACCTGGATGTTTGCGGCCATGGATTACCCCGAACTAGCCGGTGAGCTCTATGGGTTCGGCAATGTCATTGGGACCGGCAACGCGGTCATGGAGTGGAACCTGGCCAAGGCCGGTCTGTCCCGGATCAGTGGGAGCGGGCAAGGCCACCCGCCCGTCCCGACCCCCGGCGACGCGGATCGACCGTTTGCCGGCGGTCTCGACGAGCCGGCGAGCGACTGGGCCAATACGGGCCCCCGTGTTTACGGCGAAGGCGCGCCTCCGGCCGGCGGAGGGCGCTGAGGCCGCCGATGAGTATCGTCTCCGCTTTCTTGGTGCACGGCTCGCCGCTGCCCTATCTCCGTCCGGACAATCCCCCGTGGAGCCGTCTGGCGGCAGGTTATCGGGCCGCGGGGCGGGCGCTCGTTTCTTCAAGGCCGGACACCATTCTCATCTATTCCACACAATGGGTCGCCGTGCTCGATGAACTCTGGCAGGCTCGGCCCGCACTATCGGGCACCCACGTCGACGAGAATTGGTACGAGTTTGGTGATCTGGATTACGACATCCGGATCGACCAGCCCGTCGTCGAAGCCTGTGTGGAGGGATCCAAGCAACTCGGTATCAGTTCCAAGCCGGTGGATTACGATCAGTTTCCAATCGATACGGGCACCATCGTTGCCAATGGTTACCTCAACAATCGGGGCTCGGTTCCGCTCGTGATCGCGGCAAACAATATGTACCACAGCTGGGACGAGACTTATCGGATCGCCGCCATGGCGGCGCAGACCGCAGACCGCCTTGGCCGCCGGGTCGCGGTGGTCGGCGTCGGCGGCCTCTCCGGCACGATATTTCGACACGATATAGATGTTCGTGAGGATGGCATTGCTTCTCCATCGGATGATGAGTGGAACAAGCGCATGTTGACCGCGCTGGAGCGGGGAGACGTACAGGCGGCCCGTGATATGGTTCCGGAATACGCTGAATCCGCCCGGGTCGATATGGGGTTCAAACATTTTGCGTGGGTCATGGGGGCGCTCGACGGCAGATTCCACGGTGCGCGGATTCACGCTTATGGCGCCGTCTACGGAAGCGGCGCGGCCGTCGTCGAATTTAGGCACTAGCAACCGAGAGAACCACAACAGGTAGAGGAAGGAGACCGAATAATGAGAAAGTTATTGATAGGAATGGGGCTGGCGATCGTATCTGTCGTCGCCCTTCCCCAAGAGAGTGCCGCACAACAGTGCGAGGTAAACGTGGGCCGCGTCGTGCCGATGAGCGGGCCGCTTCTCGACATGGGTCGGGAGACACCCTGGCTCGATGAAAATAAGGTGGGGCCGATCAATGCTGCCGGCGGCCTCCAGGTGGGCAACCAGAAGTGCATGATCAAATTCAAGATTTTTGATTCCAAGGGCACAATGGGTGGCTCCGGCCAAGCAGCGACCAATGCCATCCTCAACGACAAGGTGGATGTCGTGTTTGCCCAAGGCACGCCCGACACGACGAACGCACCGTCCGAATTATGCGAACGTTACAAAGTGCCCTGCATTACCTCGAATACGCCTGTCGAAGCATGGCTGTTCGGTCCCGACAACAAGCCGAAGACCTATAACTACACCTACCACTTCTTCTTCGGCGTGCCTGATTTGGTGGCCAACCATGTCGGCATGATCAAGGCGCTGCCAGGCGGCTTCAATGGCCGTATTGGCTACCTGTATCCTAATGATCCGGATGGCGTCGTCTTTGCCTCGCTGTTCGATCCGACCTTCAAGAAGGAAGGTTGGAAGCCGGTCGATCCTGGCCGCTTCGAGCAGGGGCTGCCCGATTTCTCGTCAATCATCAACCAGTTCAAGCGCAATCGCGTTCAGGTCGTGACCGGCGTGCTCGCACCGCCGGATTTGCAGAACTACTTGCAACAGGCCGCACAGGCAGGATTCAAGCCTCGCATGTACATCATCGACAAGGGCACCGGTTATCCGGAACCCATGCGGGCGCTGGGTGTGCACGGCATCGATATTCTGAGCGTCAATTTCTGGTCTCCCGCTTATCCGGGGAAGTCAAAGTTCAGCGGCTATGACGGGCAGGGCCTTGTCGACAAGTATCAGAAGGAAAACCCGGGCAAGCTGTATTCACCGCCGTTGGCCTACACGGATGCGTCCTATGACGTTCTGTTTGACGCGCTTCAACGGGCCGGGACGACCGACCGTGCGGCGCTGCTGAAGGCGCTGGGTGAGACCGACCTTAACACGGTGGTCGGTCAGGTTAAGTTCAACGACCAGCACTTCTCGGTGCAGCCGCTGGGCGGCGCGCAGTGGCGAAAGGACCCGAAGACCGGCGACCTTGTAAAGGAGAACGTCTTCAACGCTGTCTATCCGGACGTTAAGAAGACAGCTGACATACGGCTCTATCAGCAGTAGAGCCGGTATCATTGGTGGCCGGACGATTGCACAATTGGGCTGTCGTCCGGCCATTCGGATTCATGAGCAACGATAAACCGGAATAGACCGTGGCCGTCCTCTATAGAAACTTCGAGACCCGGGCCGAAATCGACAGAGAGTACGATGTCGAGAACTCGGTTCCCGATTTCATGGTCTATGCCCGGCAATATGACCAATCAAGCAGCGATGCGCGCCGCCGTCTCGAGGTCACCGAGAATGTGAGATACGGGCCAACGGTCGAAGAATATGTCGACATATTTCCGGCCACCCGCAGGCGGGCGCCCGTCCTTCTGTTTATTCACGGTGGCTATTGGCGCATTCTGTCGGCAAAGGAATTCAGCTTTGTCGCATTGGGTCCGCAAGCCGCAGACGTCACGACAGTCGTTGTCAACTATGCCCTGTGTCCGGCGGTAACCCTGGATGAGATTGTGCGACAGATACGCGCGGCTATTCATTGGACATACGAGAACATCACCGCATACAACGGCGATCCTCATCGCATCTATGTATCGGGCCATTCCGCCGGGGGACACATGACGGCAACTGCGTTGCTGACCGAGTGGGCCAAGGATTACGCTCTCCCGCGTGACGTTGTGAAGGGCGGCGTTTCGATCAGCGGCTTGTTCGATCTCACGCCTTTGCAGCATTCCTTTCTCCAGCCCGACCTGCGGCTGGATCACGCATCCGTGCAGCGCAACAGTCCGTTGTTCCGTATCCGGTACGTCACCGCGCCATTGTTGATCACCTATGGCGGAGACGAAACGTCCGAATTTTGCCGCCAGTCCGAGGATTTCCTGTCGGCCTGGATGGCGGCTGGAAACAAGGCGCGAAGTCACGCTCAACCAGGGCGCAACCATTTCACGGCGATCACGGATTTCGTCGATACCAACTCACCCCTCTGCCAAGCCATCTTCAAGATGATGAACCACACGCCGCGGCGAGCACCGGTGCGGGGGACGGCGTGATGGCGGACACCATTCTTACGGTCCAGGGTCTCAGCAAGGCGTTCGGCGCCCTGCGGGTCGCGGAGAACGTTTCCTTTGAGGTGGAGGAAGGAGAAATACTGGGGATTATCGGTCCGAATGGTGCCGGCAAGACCACCATATTTGCGATGCTTGCGGGCAATCTGCCGATGGATGATGGTCAAATTATGCTGCACGGCCAGGATATTTCGTCGACACCGGCCCATGAGCGGTCGCGTCTCGGGTTGGCCCGCACCTATCAGGTTCCCAAGCCTTTCACTCATATGACCGTCTTCGAGAACCTCAAGGTGGCGGCGCTTTTTGGCGGTGGTCTCGAGGAAGTCGAGTGCGAGGGCTGGATTTCGCAGGTTCTCGACCTCACCGGCATGGCATCGGCGCGGGACACACTGGCTGGGCGATTGCCGCTGTTGCTTCGCAAGCGCCACGAGCTTGCACGTGCCCTCGCAACCCGACCGTCCATTTTGCTTGTCGACGAAGTTGCTGCGGGATTGACCGATCTGGAGGTCGATGAGTTCATTGCCCTGATCCAGGAAATCCAGCTGTCCGGTATCACCGTAATCTGGATCGAGCATGTGATGAAAACCATGCTGACCGCAACCGACCGGCTGATGGCGCTGGCGGGTGGTCGGCTGATTGCCAGCGGTGCGCCTCAAGACGTGATCGCTTCGGAGGAGGTCCGCCGTGTCTATCTCGGTGTCTAAACGCGGCTTCTTCGCCGAGCCCGGAAGAGGCGGTAAACGGCCATTGCTGACCATCTCCGAGTTGTCGGCCTATTACGGACAATTGCGCGCGCTCTACGATATTGAGTTTCAGGTTATGCCGGGCGAAGTGCTGGCGGTTATTGGTGCCAATGGGGCCGGAAAGTCGACGCTCCTCAAATCCATCGTCGGGATGATGAACCGAGGAAAGACGGCGCATATCACCGGCACGATCGATATGCGGGGACGCCGGCTCGAAAGATTAAACACGGAGAAGATAGTCGATGCCGGCGTCACCATGGTGCCCGAAGGCCGGCGGCTATTCCCGCGGCTCACGGTGGAGGAAAACCTGATGACCGGGGCGTACCTCGCCCGCTGCCGGGGAAAAGCTCCGGAAAAGCTTGAAGAGATCTACGACATGTTTCCGAGACTCGGTGAGCGGCGAGCGCAAATCGTCAACCAGATGTCCGGTGGCGAACAACAAATGGTGGCTATCGGCCGCGCGCTCATGTCGGACCCACAGGTGGTCCTGTTCGACGAACTGTCTCTCGGGCTCGCGCCGTCGATCGTCGACGACATTTATGTGAAGGTCGGACAGATCAACCAGGCGGGCGTTACCTGCATCGTCATCGAACAGGACATGAAGCGCGCCCTGGCCGTATCCAACCATGTGCTCGTCCTGCTCGAAGGAGCAGTGGTGCTGGAGGGTGATCCCCGGGAGCTCGATGTCGATCAGGTAACCTCGGCCTATTTCGGTTCCGACATTGGGAGGGCCAGCGCATGACGCCCGAGGAGTTCAATATCGAGCTCTATTGGTCTCTCATCGATATCGTCAACGGCCTGCTTACTGGATCCGTCATCGGCGGCTACTACGCCATGATCAGTATCGGCCTCGCCATGACCTTCGGGGTCATGCGGCTGGTCAACCTGGCGCATGGCGACTTCATCATCGTCGGGGCTTACCTCGCCGTTGTCATGTTGAATTTCCTGCCGGTGTCACCCTTCTTCACACTGATCATCGTCGTGCCGCTGATGTTCTGTCTTGGCTACGTACTGCAGCGGGTACTGATAAACCACGTATCAGTTCAGGCGATGGAGCGAAAGGGCTTGTCGACAAATTACGGGCTGATGGCACCCATCCTTGTCACATTCGGCCTGGGAATATTCATCTCCCACCTTCTCCTGGGCATTTTCGAATCCGATGCACGGCAGCTGAAAAACTCGCTCGCATTTTCCGCCATTAGAATCAGCGAAGACCTCAATATCTCGCTTCTTAGGTTCATCTTCTTTGTTATCGGCGTGATCATCCTCATCGCGCTCCATCTATATCTGAACCGGACCCATGCCGGTCGCGCCATCCGGGCGGCTTCCGATGATGCCGAGATTTCGCCGCTAATGGGGATCAACACAGCCCACGTCTATGGCTTGGCGCTCGGCATTTCCATGGCCATCGCGGGGGCGGCGGGGGTGATGATCGGCATGATCCGGACCTTCCAGCCGTTCGACGGGCCGCAGTTCCTGCTCATCGCGTTTGGCGCGGTGATCATCGGTGGCCTTGGTTCAATCGTCGGCAGTCTGGTGGGCGGCATCCTGCTCGGGATCACTCAAGTGCTGGCGGGCACCTACTTTGGCCCGTCGGCTCAATTGGTCGGCGGCTACATGTTGATCCTGTTCGTCCTGGCATTTAAGCCCCAAGGACTGTTCTCCAGATGATCAACGATATCTACACCGGCTGGAGCGGGCGCATCCTGCTCGCGATCCTGCTGATCATCCTGATCGCATTTCCACTGATTGCCGGCGAGGAGCAACGGTTCTACACGGTGCTCCTAATGACGGTGTTCATTTTCGCGACTTTGGGACATGCCTGGAATTTGTTGGCCGGCTACTCGGGCCTGCTGTCCTTCGGGTTGCAGGTCTATGTGGGATTGGGCGGGTTCGCCATCGGCATTCTCAGTTTCTACGGCAAGGTGAACGTTTGGCTCGCCATGCCGGTCGCGGCCATCGTCTGTATCCTGTTCGCATATCTTCTCGCGGTACCTGTCAGTGAGCGATTCACCGGCAAGAAGGCCATTGGCCCCATGGCGATCGGAATTATCCTGTGGATTTTATACGAGATTTTGATCGCCTTAGAGCCGACATTCGACGTGTTTCGCGGCCACTACACGCGACGGGTATCCATTCTGCTGCTGATTTTTTTGGGTGCTCTGCCATTGCTCAAATTGCAGGGGGCTTATTTCGCTGTCGCGACCTGGCTCATTGCCGCGGCGGTCGCGTCCATTTTCGCCGAGTGGAAGCTAACGGGAGCCGGTGGCGGCCTGAGCATTGCCGCGCATACTTCCATCAATGCCCGCTACTATGCGGGCCTGATTCTCCTGGTGGTGTCCACTTTCGCCGTTTGGTACCTCCTAAAAGGCCGTTATGGACAGGCGCTGACCGCGGTAAGGGACGACGAAGGGGCGGCGAGCACTGTCGGCATCGATATCCGCCGGGTGAAAACTCTGGTCTTTCTGGTGTCCGCGCCCATGGCCGGGCTCGCCGGGGCGCTGTTCTACATCGATAACGTTACCATCACGCCCGCCGATGCATTCAGCATCCGTTGGTCCGCGGTGGTGGTGTTCGTCGTCGTCGCCGGCGGCATGGGTAGCCTAGCCGGTCCGATTGTCGGGGCAGTGATATTTGTCATCGTCGATCGGCTCGCATCCGATTTCATCGGCACCGGCGAACTGGCGCTCGGTATTTTTTCGGTGCTGATCATTCTGCTGCTCCCCAGGGGTGTGATGGGGATCGTCAGTGACCTCCGCCAAGCGGAACGCCGCGGCCGGCGAACCCGGCCGAGGCGCTCGAGCACGTTTGATCGGACGGCCGAAGAAACACCTAATGGTAACGCGACAGCGGGCGATGCGCCCGGCTGGTCCCCGACCGTCAGGACCCCGGCCGGACCGCCTGGCCTGGTTTCCGCATTTCTGGTGCCTGGAAATCCGCTGCCCTACCTCCGTCCCGACAATCCGCCTTGGGCGCCATTAATTGCTGGCTATAGGGCGGCAGCCGATTCCCTTGCCGCATCCCGACCCGACCTTCTGTTAGTCTACTCGACCCAATGGGTGGCGGTTTTGGACCAGCTGTGGCAGGCCCGGGCGAGACTGCACGGTGTACACGTTGATGAGAACTGGTACGAATATGGCGACTTGCCCTTTGACATTTCCATCGATCGCACGATCGCCGATAGGCTGCTGAACGCAAGCCTAGCCGCAGGTGTTTCCTCCAAACCGGTGGATTACGACCAGTTTCCAGTCGATAGCGGAACCATCGTTGCCAACAATCTGCTCAACCCCGAAAGCCGCATTCCATTGGTGATCGCCGCTAACAACATGTACCACGATTTCGATACGACACGGCGGTTGGGGGCGTTGGCTGTGAAGGAAGCAGTGGCCGAAGGCCGACGTGTTGCTCTTGTCGGCGTTGGTGGTATGTCCGGCTCCATATTCCGCCATGATCTCTCAATTGACGAAGACCGGGTTGCCGACGCGGCGGATGATCGCTGGAATCAGCGAGTTCTCGAGCTCATCGCGGATGGGGACAGGATGGAACTCGAGAAGGTCATTCCTCAGTATGTCGAGGAGGCCAAGGCGGATATGGGATTCAAACATTTTGCATGGCTCTTGGGCGGCATGGGTAACAACTGGCTTGGTGCCAAAGTCCACGCATATGGGCCGGCCTACGGCAGTGGCGCCGCTGTCATTGAGTTCGATCTAGCTATTGACGGGCAGGACCACTGAGGCTTGGAGAATTCTTGCTGTAACGAGCTGAAGAATTCCCTGTTCTTGTGTTGGGGAAACTAATCTCAAAACCCCAGAAGCCACCACATTAGGACTGGTTTGAACCTTCCGGCCAGCAATCTTGAAGAAATTTCTCTGTGTATTCCCTGGTGATCAGGCAAATCCACCGGAGATGGGCTCGTATAATACTGCGTCCACCACCATTCGTTCTTGGCTATTTTCACCACCACTCCATCGCTGTTGGATCGAGGGACTCGAACCAAAGTCACATACGGTGGGTGGTGGGATACACCCTCTCCCATTCACGACTTCTTCCAGATGAACTTTGTTCGGTATAGGTGGTTGCGGGCCCCCGCAACCACCGAGACCGACATCTCCGGCACAGGGATGTCGGTCTTTGCCTTTTCGGGCCCGTTTCCGGCCCATTCGAGGATGGTCCCGAGATCGCCGTGCAGCACGGCCTCCATCTCGGCCCATTTTTCGCCCGGCGTAAGTACGATGCGCTCGATCAGGCTCCTTAGGGCGGACGCCGCCGCGTCGCGGTCCTCCGGATGGTCCAGCGCCTCGGCGAGCCCCTCGACCTTGCGGCGGTAGATGTCCGCGATGTTGGGGTGGATGTCCGGGAGGTCGGCGGGCGCGGCCGAGAGCCGCTCGTTCAACTCGTCCTGGCGCGCTTCCAGTTCGCGCAGCCGGTCGGACATGCCCCGGACATAGCCGCCGTCCTCGATGGCCGCGACCATGGCCGCGATCTTCTTCCCGATGTCGGCCAACTCCTTCCGGTCGCTCGCACCCGACGCGCGGCGCTCCCGGTTGAGCCGGTTGGTCTCCTCCGCATAGGCCCGCATCGCCTCGGCGGCGGCCTCCGGCGCCATCAGCCGGTCTTTCAGTCCTGAGAGGACGCGTTCTTCGATTACGGCGCGGCGAATGCCCCTGCCGTTGGAGCAGGCGCCGGTCATGATGTGGTTCGAGCAGCCGTAGCGGTCCTGGCCGCGCATGGCATAGGGGCCGCCGCAGACGCCGCATTCGAGCAGTCCCGAGAGCAGGTGCCGGGGCCGGTGGGCGCCGTTCAGCCGGTTGGCGAGGGCCGATTGCGTGGCCTCGATGACGTCGGCGTATTGTACCTTGATCTCGCCCTGGCGGTGCTTCACCGCCTGCCAGAGATCGTCGTCGACGATCCGGAGCTCGGGAACCTCCCTCACGATCCACTCCCCGGGCGGATTTATCCGAGAGACCCGCTTGCCGGTCTCCGGGTCCTTGATGTAGCGCTGCCGGTTCCACACCAGCCGGCCGATGTAGAGTTCGTTGTTGAGCAGTCCCGTGCCGCGCTTCGCATGGCCCCGGATGGTGGAATCGGTCCACAGCCTGCCCGAGGGGCCGGAGATGCCTTCACCGTTCAGCCGCCGGGCGATGGCGCGCGGGCTTACCCCGCCGGCGAACTCCCGGAACACCCGGCGCACGACTTCCGCTTCCGCCTCGTTGACCGTGCGCCCGCCACGGACCGGCTCGCCCGCGCCGTCGAACGACTTCACCACGTCGTAGCCGTAGCAGAGACCGCCGCCCGAGCGGCCCTGCTCGATCCGGCCCCTGAGGCCACGGTGGGTCTTGGCCGCGAGGTCCTTCAGGAACAGCGCGTTCATCGTCCCCTTGAGCCCCACATGGAGTTCGCTGATCTCGCCCTCGGCCAGCGTCACCACCGTCACCCCGGCGAAGCGCAGGTGCTTGTAGAGGGTCGCCACGTCCGCCTGGTCGCGGCTCACCCGGTCGAGCGCCTCGGCGACCAGGATCTCGAACAGCCCCCGCCGCGCATCCTCCAGCAGCGCCTGGATGCCCGGACGCAGGATCATGCTGTCGCCGGAGATCGCCGAGTCCTTGTACGTACCCGCGATCTTCCAGCCCTCGCGCGCCGCGTGCTCGCGGCAGACCCGGAACTGGTCCTCGATTGATGCCGCCCGCTGCTGGTCGGACGAATAGCGGGCGTAGAGCGCGCAGCGCAGGGTCATGATGAAAGGTCTCCAATTTTCTCTCGTCGGCTCTGTCCGCCGACATGCTTGCTATGTACGCCGTTTTGGTGCATAAGTCCATCATCAACTTACGCTGGAGACATTGTTATGGCCGAAACAGCCGAGACGAAACATGAGCGCGTCCACCTACGTCTCGACACCCGGAGCAAGCGCAAGCTCGAACGCGCGGCGGCCTACGAAGAAACCACGCTCAGCCGTTTCGTGCTGCACAAAGCCGTGGCCGCGGCCGAGCGGGTGATCGAGGCGCGCGAGCGGATCGTGCTCCCGGCGACGGATTGGGACGCCTTCCATGACGCGCTGCTCAATCCGCCCGCGCCGAACGCGGCGCTGAAGCGGGCGGCGCGCCGTTACCGCGAGCGTATCGGTGGATGAACCGCAGCTGACGGTCGAGCCGCTTGGTCCGCATCATGACCGCGCATCCTTCTCCTGCGGGGAACCGTCTCTCGACCGCTACATCCGCCGGCAGGCTTCCCAGGACGCCAGGCGGCGCGTCGCGCGGGTCTTCGTCGCGCCGGGCGAGCCGCCCGAACCGATCGCCGGCTATTACACGCTGACCGCGGCGAGCTTCGAGAAGGACGACCTGCCGGCGGAAGTCGCCGGGCGCCTGCCGCACTATCCCGTCCCGGCGGCTGTCATCGGGCGGCTGGCCGTCGATCTTCGCAGCCAGGGGAGCGGGCTCGGCGAGGTTCTGCTGCTCGACGCGATCCATCGGATCGTCCGCGCGGGCGATATCATCGGCGTCTATGCCGTCGTGGTCGATGCGCTGCACGAGCGCGCCAGAGCGTTCTATGAACGGTACGGCTTCCTGCCCTTCCCGTCGCAGCCGCTGCGCCTGTACCTGCCGCTTCGGACGTTCGAGCAACTCGGGCTGTAGCGGGCATGGAGCGCGGCGCAGGGCCAAGGCTTCCGGTCTCCTATCTCTCGCTGGCATCCTTCTCCGGCGCGTTGTCGTTGGCGGTGCGGGTCGCCTCGAAATGCTCCCGGGCGATGCGCCGGCCGATGATCCGGGCCAGCGTCACGACGGCTGAATCGATCCGCGCTTCCGCCCCGCGGTCTGCCCCGGTCCCCGGGCCGGGGGTGTCGTTCGCCGCCACGCCGCGCGTGATGGCAATCCCGCGATCTTCCCTGTCTGACATCTCCCGGCGTCTCCCGCAACACTATGCTTCCGGGAGTCGATTTGGGCCCGTAATTGGGCCATGTCAAACAGGACTGGTAGGGGGTTTCCTGCATGAAATCATACACTTGCGTAGCTGAGGGGGCGCAAGGGGGGACACGCCGCGCCTGGAGTTTGATCGAAAAAAATGGGGATTATATACCTAAGTCACATCTAGGCGAGTCGAGAATTCGACGCTTTGTCAATTCAAGACGGCCTTCATCCGTAAGCCGATACTCAAGCTTTTTCCCTGGTAGGGTTTCGAGCCAGCCACGCTCTACACATTCTTCAGCGGCATGAAGATCGATAAACTCACTTTTCCCTGTCTTTTCCATATCTGCTATTTGCCGCAGCACCTCTAGCAATCGTTCATCGGAGCGGTTAGGCATGTTGTCCTCCAAAAATGGGGCGGCCCTGAGACCGCCCCACGGTGTTAGCACTTCCGTCCGATCTTCTTCGGGGTCGAGCGACGGTGCGATTTAACACGCACAGACTTCGGCCCCGGCTTTTTACCGGATCGGGTGGCTCTGCAACTGGTTCTGGCCATAGGCGACCTCGGTAGTGTCTCAGTTTGACTTTCAGCCGCTCATACTTGTTATTCGGGGGAAGCTTGGCATGATGGGTGAATGCAAAAATTTTCTTCCCACATCGCTAATTTCATTACCATTTTAGGGGCCGTTTCCAGCCTTTTGGGTTTATCCTGGGGGTGGTTCTCGGATGCTGCGATGCTAGAGTGCTTAAGGCTAGATTCTGGCTTCATAATGTCAATTTATGGGGGGCTGTCTGCGGGATGTCTATTCCTTTTGGTTGCCCTTAATTGGAAACATTTGGTCAGTCTAAAAAAATGGCATGATGCCAGAAAACCGGAGGCGCAGCTTGAACAACTTTATTCTGATCTGACTACTGAGTTTGATTTAACACGACTTGGGGGGCGGCGGAATTTACCCCGAAAAATTGTTATCCGCCGCGAATTGAAGGCTGCTTTGGAGCGCCTCGGTATAAACACTCCAGAGCCGAGGAGCGATAATGATATCGAATGGACTGAGTTCCTGGTGAACTTGTTACCATTGGCTAAGCATCGCCGCTTGGATGAGGCGAGGCGTTTATAGCTGTTTGAAACTTAGGGCCGCCCGTGCAGACCGGCGGCCCATTTCTTTTCTTAGCGTTTGGCTCCGAACGCGCCGACTATGCCGTTTCTTTCAAACACACCGCCGGCTTCTTCGGCTTGGCGTCCATAAAACTCGCCCTTGATGTAGTTGGAGACGGGCTGTTTCTGCGAGAAGCCGCCGCTCCGCACGGGCAAGCCATTCCATGACATGGCTCTGTGCGCCTGTGGAGTCAGCAGGATAGCGTCCGCGCCTTGAGTTCCTTCGCCGCCGCATCGCCGCGGGCGACCACGCCGCCCTGACGCGCTGCATTCCTTATGTGGTGGCGGCGTGCGCTTCTCCCTTATCGGCGGCCTTTGCCGGCGCCGGCCAGCACGCCGTCGACCTGGGCGCGCGACAGGCGGAATTCCCGGGCGATCGCCGCCGGCTTGAGGCCGGCCTCGAAGGCGGCCAGAACCAGCTTTTTTTGCCCCTCCGTCACCGGCGCGGCCTTCGCGCGCGCCCTTCCTCCAGGCGTCCCGCCGGCCTGCCTCCCGCGCCTGCGGGTCTCGGCGCTTGCCGCGTCGACCAACCGGTCGAGGTCCGCGTCGTTGAGGTGGCGCAACGAGCGTTCCAGGTCCGCAGGCAGGGCGAGCATGCCCGGCCGGTGACCGGCGGCGTTTTCGGAGACGCTACCGGCCGGCCGGCTTCCGCCGCGATTTTCCGATCCGCCGCCCGAGCGTGCCGTCCTTTCCGTACCTTGGATCATCTCCGCGCTCCCATCACCGCCAATTACAGCACAGACATGCGGGCGGGGCCATAACCGGAGTGTTCACCGGCTTCCCATCTCCCGTGCCGCCGGACAGGCGCCCGCCGTTCGTGACGCCGACAATCCGTTTCCCGCCGGCAGGAGGGGAGGTTTGGCCGGAAGCGGGCGGCGGTCGGCGCTTCGGAGGGCGGGGCGC
>JAJECC010000030.1 GCA_022822205.1 Rhodospirillales bacterium
GCACGGGGCTACCGGGTTACGGTTCTCGAAAAAATGGATAAGCCGGGTGGGCGTGCTTATGTCCGCGAAATCGACGGCTTTGTCTTCGATCGCGGGCCGACAATTGTCACCGCGCCGTTTCTGCTCGAAGAGTTGTGGAAACTCTGCGGCCGTAGCCTCGCGGACGATGTGACGCTCAAATCGCTGACGCCGTTCTACCGGATCCGATTCCGCGACGGGGCCACCTTCGACTGCTCGAGCGACGAAGCCGCTATGCGGCAAGAAGTCGGTCGACTAAGTCCAGGAGATGTTGACGGTTATGACGCATTCATGCGGGCGAGCGGCGAGACTTACCGCGTCGGTTTCGAGGAGCTCGGCGAGGTTCCATTCGATTCCATCGCCGACATGGCACGCATTCTGCCTGACATGATCCGCCATCGGAGCTATCGGTCGGTTTACAGTGCCGTCTCGAAATACGTCCGTGATCCCCGACTGCGTATCGCGCTCAGCTTCCACCCACTGCTCATTGGCGGCAATCCGTTTGCCGTCACCTCCATCTATTGCCTCATCAACTACCTGGAACGTCAGTTTGGCGTCCACTTCGTTATGGGGGGCACCGGCCAGCTGGTCTCGGGCATGGTTCGGCTTATCGGGGAGCAGGGCGGGTTTTTGCGTTGCGGCACCGAGGTGCGTGAAATTCTGGTGGAGAACGGCAGCGCCACAGGGGTGGAACTGGCGTCGAACGAACGTCTCACGGCTGAGATTGTCGTGTCCAATGCGGACGCCGCATGGACCTATCGCCAGCTGCTGCCCGAAATTCACCGTCGCCGCTGGACCAACCGCAAAATCGACAACGCGCGATATTCAATGGGTCTGTTCGTCTGGTATTTCGGTACCCGCCGCCGCTATGAGGATGTCCAACACCACACGATTCTCCTGGGTCCCCGTTATCGAGGTTTGTTGACCGACATCTTCAAACGAAAAGTCCTACCGGACGACTTCAGCCTTTATCTGCACCGTCCGACCGCCACCGATCCGAGCCTAGCGCCGGAGGGATGCGATACGTTCTACGCCTTGTCGCCGGTGCCGAACCTCGAAGGGCCGACCGACTGGGCCAAAGTGGCCGAGCCGTACAGGCAGTCCATCGAGGCTTATCTCGAGGAAACAATCCTCCCGGGACTTCGGTCCGAGTTAGCGGTATCCGAATTGGTGACGCCGCGTTATTTCCGAAACGAGCTGTTGTCTCACAGCGGTGCCGGCTTCAGTCTTGAGCCGGTTCTGACCCAAAGCGCGTGGTTCCGGCCGCACAACCGCAGCGAAGAAATCGATAACTTCTTCCTTGTCGGCGCGGGTACGCATCCCGGTGCCGGGCTGCCCGGCGTTCTGACTTCAGCTAAAATTCTGGACAAGGTGGTTCCCGATGTTGCCGCATTCGCCCAGCACTGAGGTCTTGGAACAGGATCATGTCGCGGCGTGCCGCGAGTTGTTGAGGGACGGCTCGCGTTCGTTCCACGTTGCGTCGTTGATCCTGCCCCGGGCTGTGCGCGAGCCGGCGACCGTGCTCTACGCGTTTTGCCGAGTCGCCGACGACGCCGTTGATTTAAGCCCGGGCCGGAAGGAGGCGGTCCGCCGCCTGCGGGAGCGCCTCGACAGAGCCTATGCCGGTAACCCCATCCGGTCGCACATTGATGAGGCCTTCGCGCGGGTGGTCAAGAATTTCTCGATCCCAAAGGCATGGCCCGAAGCATTGATTGAAGGGCTCGAATGGGACGCGAATGGCCGCCGGTATGAAGACCTTGCGTCCCTTGAAGCCTACGCCGTCCGGGTGGCCGGAGCGGTTGGGTTGATGATGACGGCACTGATGGACAAGCCGACGTCGCAGAAACTGGCACGTGCTTGTGATCTCGGCGTCGCGATGCAATTGACCAATATCTGCCGGGATGTCGGAGAGGATGCGCGGGCTGGCCGCATCTACCTGCCCACCCAATGGCTTGAGGAAGCCGGGATCGATCCCGATGCGTGGCTGGCTGATCCGGTGTTTACGCCGGCTATAGGCTTGGTGGTCGGCCGGTGCCTGGAACGTGCAGACGTGCTCTATGAGCGCGCCGAAACGGGCATCGCCCAATTGCCGATGGGTTGCCGGCCCAGCATGTATGCGGCCCGCTACATTTACGCGGAAATCGGCCATCAAGTCGCGGCGAACGGATTTGATTCAGTCGGTCAACGAACGGTAGTTTCGACTTCGCGCAAACTGGAATTGCTGTCAAAATCGATTCTGGTCGCCATGAGTCCGGGTAGGCGGCACACCCATCCACCGCTCGGCTCGGCTGAGTATCTATTGGCCGGCAGGGATCTGGAGCAGTGGTTTGGAGACAGGATGGTTTCCGCAGGCCGGGGGTTCGGGCAGCAGGCCGAATGGCTGGTGGATCTCTTTCATTCCCTGGAGGACCGGAGTATCCGCCGGCCCGGTCCTCGCATCATCCAACCCCGGGCGGTCCGGGTCGTGCAGCCGCGTGCGGTACGGGCCGTAAACCGCCGTTAGGTGACCCAGGTGAGTTCGGAGACCATCGTCGTCCTCGAACTCATTTTAGTGCTCGGCACCGCGCTCGGATTTGGCGTTTGGCAGCTGATCTCGCTCAATCGCTACGAACGGAAGGTGGAGCGCCATTGCGCGGCGGATGATGTCAAAGATCGGGACAACGGCGATACAGCCGCCTCAGGCTGATCGGCGGGGCATGCGAAAGGGCAGCATCCATTGCACGAAAGGCGATGCGAAGCGGTCCAGGTTCAGGCTCTCGTGGATCGATTGCAGTCTGACGCCGTTTATGTCGAAACCGATCAGTGACCGGGCATAAAACGGGGCGTCTTCGAGGCTTTGTTGAACAACGGGGCGGGATTCCGCATCGGCGCGGGTCTCCCGCGGGATGCCCCACTTCGACCGGGCGAGTTTGACCCTTGGCGGCGCTTCGATTGCGTGAGTGCCGGACGGACCAAAGGCCAGCGCAAGGCGGTTTTCAGCGCCGCTTCTGGGCGATAGGTCGTAGAACACGGTCGCCCCCCCGTCGGTATGGGTCCGTGACCAATTCCATCTGATAAAGTCCGTCTCCAGCGGCGCCTCACCCCAATTGCTGTCGAGGTATCCCTGCCCGGTCCAGTTGCCCTCGGGGTTATCCAATTCGAGGGTTACGGCCGAACGAGGCGCGATCGGCCACCAAAGGTGACGGCCGGTTTCGTCCAGTGCGTACGGAACTGGTGTCATGAATTCCGGTTTAACGGTTAGGGAGCCTCGCACCCGTTTTGGAATTGGAACCGTTATTTCGTCAAACTCGATGGTCAGCTCCGAGCCGTTCCAGTAGAGGCTGCTGGGCCCAATGGTAAGCCGATCCTCTCGCAGTTGGAGGCTTTGCCGTCCCCGCTCAGTCATCATCCATCCGGTCGGTTTACGCCCATAGAGCGCGACGTTCAGGGCGCAATGATTGTAGGGATCTCCGTGCCCCCGGCGGCGCGCCCAAGCGTAGTACGGGGAAAATACGCTACCGATGAACGCGATGACGGTGAGACCGTGGTTGCCATCGTCGCTCACGGCGTCGACATACCACCAGCGATAGCCATCTGTCGGGACCTCAGACATGAAGCCAAGTCCGTGAGGAGGCCGTTGACCGCCAGCCGACCGGACATCGCCGCCATCGGGATGCCGGCGCCCGGGTGCACGCTCCCTCCCGCCAGGTGCAGTCCCGGAATTCCTGTCCGTGACCCCGGACGGCGGAACGACGCGCGCCAGCCGTGAGAAGCTTGTCCGTACAAAGACCCGCCGGTACCGGGGAACAGGCTTTCGAATTGAACGGGACCGGTCGTTAGAAGCGGCTCGCCAACGAATTGAAGGTGCAAACCGCACCTTGCAAGATGTTCGAATGTGTCTGCTTGGCATCGTTCCAAATCCAGTTCTGTTTGGGACGTTTGGTCTCCGAGCGCCGGTGCATTCACCAAGCACATGATGCGCTCTGGCCCGTCGTCCATCCGATAGCCCTGGTCGTCCCGGTCCTGAGCGCAAACGTAGACTGTCGGCGCCCGGGGCAACCGGTGACTTCGAAATATGTCGTCGAATTCAGCCGGGTAGTTGCCGGAAAAGAATATGTTGTGACGACTGAGGGGAAAGCCGGCGGTTTGTGCCTGCATGAGCCAGGTGACGGCGGATAGCGATCTATGCCGGATGGGTTGCGGGGCCACCGCGTCCGCAGCCGTGCGACCCAGCAATCCTGCGGCGACCGCTGCGGAATCCGCGTTCACGACAACGCCCCTCGCCTCAATCTGCTCGCCCGAGGGGAGGGACACGCCGGTCGCGCGGCCACCTTCGGTCAACAGGCCGCATACCTCGGCGTTAAACCGGAAGACGGCGCCATGTTTGATCGCCAGATCGTGTAACGCCAGGGCAAGCCGGTAAACTCCGCCTTCGACAAGCCAAACGCCCGCCTGTTCCACATGGGCAATGAGCATGAGGGTCGCCGGAGACAGGAAAGGAGACGAGCCGACGTAGGTTGAATACCGGCCGAAAAGCTGCCGCAGGCGCGGATCCTGGAAATAAGTCCCGAGATTCTTCCACAGGGTGTCGAACGGCGAGGTCCGCCATAAATCGTGCAATCCGCCGTAGCCGAGTCGATAGCTTAGGGACAGCGGCCCCGGGCGGGGTGCGCGAATGAATGCGGTGTTGAGAGCCTCGAAAACCCGCTTCGCCTGCCGGCTGAATTCCAGGAAGCCTCGTGCGTCAACCGGGCCGGCAAAATCCTTGATGGCGGATGCGGATCGTTCCAGATCGGCAAACAGGTCCAGCCGTTCGTGATCACTCCAGGCGTGACGCGCAAGGATATCAACTGGCTGAAGGTTCAGATGACTCGTCAGGGAGTCGCCCGCATCGGCAAAAATTTCCTCGAACACGTCCCGCATGGTCAGCACCGTTGGTCCTGCGTCCAGCAGTTTTCCGCCAACATCGACCTGGCGCATCTTGCCGCCGACGGACGGGCCTCGCTCAAGCACTGTTACCGCCAACCCGCGTGCCGCAAGAAGTACTGCGGCAGAGAGGCCGCCGATTCCGGCACCGACGATGACGACATGATCCCGATGGGTCATGCGGTGACTCCCAAAGTCAATTGCTTTGGACAGGGAATATGTCTATTATACTTTACAGTTAAATATGACAATCTAAATTGACAGATGGAGCGGAGGTTTCCATGGACGGAAAGCGGCAAATAGAAGAGGCGATTGGACAAGCTCTCGCTTACGCAGAACTTGTCGGCCATCCACCGCCGCGATTGGCTGCGGCGATGCGCTACGCGCTGTTCCCCGGTGGCGCGCGGGTGCGGCCAAAACTCTGCTTGGCGACCGCAATTGCCTGTGGCGCGCAGGATTTGAACGCCGCCGAAGGCGCGGCGGCTTCAATTGAACTGCTGCATTGCGCTTCCTTAATTCACGACGACATGCCCTGCTTCGACGATGCGCCCATCCGAAGGGGCAAGCCGTCGGTGCATCGGGCCTATGGTGAACCGTTGGCTCTCCTGACGGGTGATGCGCTGATTGTCTTGGCGTTCCAGAACCTGGCGTTCCGAACCGTTTCCGCGCCGCGCCGTTTACAGAAGCTCACCATGATCGTCGGGAAGGCCGTCGGTATGCCATCCGGCATCGTCGCCGGTCAGGCATGGGAATGCGAACCCAACGCCGACCTGGAGGAGTATCAGCAAGCCAAGACCGGTGCGCTTTTCGCCGGCGCGACCATGGCGGGTGCGGTCGCCGCCGACGCGAAACCGGAAGACTGGCGCCGCCTTGGCGAGATCATCGGACATGCCTACCAAGTGGCCGACGACATTCGCGACGTCGCCGCTGATCCGGTCAAGCTCGGCAAACCGGTTGGTCAGGACGAGGCGTTGGATCGGCCAAGCGTCGTTCGGGAAATCGGATTGGACGCTGCAATTGAAATGCTCGAGGACATGGTCGAACGGGCCATCGGCTCCATTCCGGATTGCCCCGGCGCAGATAGCCTGAAGCAACTCATTTTGGAACAGTCCCGCCGCTTCCTGCCCGAAGAGTTGGCTCACCGGGCCGCTTGATGGGTCTGTCCCAAGGGACGGCGCTCGAGCAAGCGGGGGACGATCTTCCCCGCAATCCCCGTCGCCCTTTGGCCGGACGGTGGAATGTATTCCGAAGCCGGTTGCTCGCGAGTGACCGGTTTCGTGTAATTGCAGCAAGGTTCCCGCCGACCCGGCCGATCGCTCGCCGTCAAGCCCGTAAGCTCTTCGACCTTTGTGCAGGTTTCGTTTATTCGCAGATTCTGTATAGCTGCGTTCGGCTGCGGCTGTTCCACCAGCTTGCCGACGGTCCACGAAATATCCGGGAGCTCGCGAAATCGATAGACCTCGAAGAAGATGAGGTGGCTCGTCTGGCCAGCGCGGCGGCATCGCTAAAGCTCATTGAGGTCGACGCAGACGGCCAGTGCGGGCTGGGACCATTAGGCGCGATCATGCTTGGAAGCCCCGGCATCACGGCCATGGTTGAACATCACGCCATGCTTTATGAGGATTTGACCGATCCCATAGCGCTCCTGCGTGGCGAGAAACAAACGACGCGGCTTGGCGACTACTGGCCATACGTTGCGGACAACTTCCCGGCACAACTCGATGAGGCGGCGGTGAAGGACTACAGTGCTCTGATGGCCGCTTCACAGCAGTTCATCGCTGAAGAGGTCCTCGCCGCATATCCGGTTCAAAAACACCGCTGTCTCCTCGACATTGGAGGGGGTGAGGGCGCGTTCATCCTCGCTGCGGCCATGAAGGCGCCAGATTTGAAATTCGTCCTTTTTGATCTGCCGCCGGTCGTTGGCCTCGCCAGGGATCGACTGGCCGGTCACCGCTTGTTGGACCGGGTTACCCTGGTGAGCGGGGATTTCTTCAATGATCCGCTTCCCGTTGGCGCCGATCTCATAACCTTGGTTCGTGTCATCCACGACCACGACGAAGAACGGGCGCTCGCGTTATTGAGGGAAATCCGTCAGATTCTGCCGCAAGACGGCACTTTGCTGCTTGCCGAACCAATGTCCGGCACCAAGCGAGCCCAACCTGCGGGAGCCGCCTATTTCGGATTCTATTTGCTCGCAATGGGAAGCGGCCGTCCGCGCTCTATCGAGGAATTGACCGATCTCTTGGATCGCGCCGGTTTTTTGGTTGATCGGGTGCTCCGGACCCGCACACCAATGCTGGTCCGGGGCATTGTGGCGCGGCCCAAAAGATCGACGATTTGAATGTAAATATTTTTTGACACAAAAACATGTAATGTTACACTGACATTATAAGAATTGAGGTAAAACGTGGTCTCCAGGATCTGAGAAATAACAATGATGGACACCCTTGCAGTCGTTCTTGAAGAACCGCGGCAAATCGTTCTGAGCCGTCTCAACCTGCCCGAACCGAGCGACGGCGAAGTTCTTGTGGATATCGACTGGACCGGTATCAGCACCGGCACGGAACGCCTCCTATATACCGGCCGGATGCCCCAGTTTCCGGGGCTCGGCTACCCATTGGTTCCGGGCTACGAATCCGTGGGACAAGTCAGGGCAACCGGCGCCGGGTCAAATTTGAAGGTTGGCGACCGGGTCTTCGTGCCGGGAGCCAAATGCTTCGACAACGTACACAGTCTGTTTGGTGCCGCGGCATCGCGTTTGGTCGTGTCGGGCGACCGTGCCATTGCGATCGACGAAGACCTCGAAGAAAAAGGTGTTCTGATCGCCTTGGCCGCGACTGCGTATCACGCGCTGGGCGGCGGGCGGCAGGCGCTCCCCGATCTAATCGTCGGACACGGCGTGCTCGGACGATTACTGGCGAGAATCGCGATTGCACTTGGCGGCCAGCCGCCGACGGTTTGGGAACAGGATGTCGGCCGCAGCGAGGGAGCCGCAGGTTACGAGGTGCTGTCTCCCAGCAAGGATGAGCGGCGCGATTACACTGCCATCTACGATGTCAGCGGTGATCATTCAATTCTGGACCAGCTGATTGAACGTCTAGCGCCGAGTGGTGAGATCGTTCTCGCCGGGTTCTATGACCTTCCCCTGGCGTTTTCGTTCCCGCCCGCATTCATGCGCGAGGCCCGCTTCCGCATTGCGGCTGAATGGACTTCGGACGATCTGTCGGCAGTTGCAAAACTGATCGAATCCGATGGCGCCTTGCTCGATGGTCTGATTACCCATGAACGCAGTGCGATCGAGGCCCCCGAGGCTTACCTGACCGCATTCCAGGATCCGGCGTGCCTGAAGATGATTCTTGATTGGAGGTATCTCACATGACCAGTCCCGACGAACAGGCACTCCCGTCAGTGGAGGAGGTGGCTGAGCTATTGAGGGCCGAGGCGGCAATTGAGCCCGATCCGCCGTCTACGGAAACGACAAAAGAGACCGAGGTCATCGCGATCTATGGTAAAGGCGGCATCGGCAAGAGTTTCACCCTCGCTAATCTGTCCTACATGATGGCGCAGCAAGAAAAGCGCGTATTGCTGATCGGTTGCGATCCCAAAAGCGATACCACGTCATTGCTGTTCGAAGGGCGGAGTTGTCCGACGATCATCGAAACGTCGTCACGCAAGACGCAAGCCGGCGAGGCGGTCGAAATCGGCGACGTCTGCTTCAAGCGTGACGGCGTCTTCGCCATGGAGCTCGGAGGCCCTGAGGTCGGCCGTGGATGCGGCGGCCGGGGAATCATCCACGGATTTGAACTGCTGGAGAAATTGGGCTTCCACCGTTGGGATTTCGACTATGTGCTGCTCGACTTCCTGGGCGACGTGGTCTGCGGCGGCTTCGGTCTGCCGATTGCCCGCGACATGTGCCAGAAAGTAATCGTCGTCGGTTCCAACGACCTGCAGTCGCTTTATGTCGCTAACAACGTTTGTTCGGCTGTCGACTATTTCCGGAATATGGGCGGCAATGTCGGCGTCGCCGGCATGGTCATCAACAAGGACGATGGCACGGGCGAGGCCCAGGCATTTGCCGAGGCGGTCGGCATTCCGGTGTTGGCGGCTATCCCGGCAGACGAGGACATTCGCCGCAAGAGCGCCAGCTACGAGATCATCGGTCGACCGGGCGGCGAATGGGCGCCGATATTTGAGCAATTGGGCAGCGCGGCGGCATCGGCGGAACCGGTCCGGCCCACGCCGCTGTCTCACGAAGATTTACTCGGATTGTTCAAGGGCGACACCGTCGGGCGGGACGTCATTCTCCAGCCCGCCACGATCGAGGACATGTGTGCCAGTGATGTGCTCGAAAAGCCGTCGTTGGAAGTGATGTACGAGGGAGCCGAATAGGCCGTTTAGCAAATGACACCTCCCGAATCCTTTGACAATACGACACCAGCCGAACCCGCGGCGGCTGGTAGCTGTCATGGCGGCCAAGAGGTGATGGCGGAGGCCGCCAAAGCTGCCGGCAAGAGCGAGGTGCTGGAGCGCCTAATGGAAGATTATCCGACGGGACCTCATGATCAGCCGCAGTCCATGTGCCCGGCGTTCGGTTCCCTCCGGGTGGGACTCCGGATGCGGCGGACGGCGACCATATTGTCGGGATCCGCATGCTGCGTATACGGCCTGACCTTTACCTCCCACTTCTACGGCGCGCGCCGGACCGTCGGCTACGTGCCATTCAATTCCGAAACGCTGGTTACGGGTCAGCTTTATGAAGACATCCGGGACGCAGTGAAGGAGATGGCCAACCCGGACGACTACGACACCGTCGTGGTCATCAATCTCTGCGTTCCGACCGCGTCGGGCGTGCCGCTGGATCGGCTACCGAAGGAAATCGACGGCGTCCGCATCATCGGCATTGATGTGCCCGGCTTCGGCGTCCCGACTCATGCCGAGGCGAAGGACGTGCTGGCCGGCGCAATGCTCCGCTATGCCAGGCTGGAGGCGGAAAACGGCCCGGTGGCCCGGCCGCGGAGCCCGGTTGATGATCGACCCACGGTCGCGGTCATCGGCGAGCTATTCCCTGCCGATCCGGTCGGCATCGCCGCGCTGATCGAGCCCATGGGTTTGGGCATCGCGCCGCAGGTTCCGACACGGGAGTGGCGGGACCTTTACGCGGTCCTCGATTGCGATGTCGCTGCGGCAATCCATCCGTTCTACACCGCGAGCATCCGTGAATTCCGCGAAGCTGGCCGTCCGGTCGTCGGATCGGGACCGGTCGGGGTGGACGGCACAGCCGCTTGGCTCGACGCCGTGGGCGCAGCCGCCAATGTACCTCGGGATCGGATTGATGCCGCGAAGAACGTGGCTATCGCCGCCATACGGCGCGCGCTCCAGTCGAGCCAGATCGATGCCCGCATCACCATTTCGGGTTACGAAGGATCCGAACTGCTGGTTGCCCGGTTGCTCACCGAGGCTGGCGCCGAGGTTCCGTATGTAGGCACCGCCTGCCCGCGCACCGAATGGAGCGATCCGGACCGTGAGTGGCTTGAGGCCCGGGGCACCCGCGTGCAATACCGGGCATCGCTGGAACAGGATGTTGCGGCCATGCGGGATGCGGACCCCGACCTGGCCGTCGGCACGACGCCCCTGGTGCAGGCGGCGAAAGAAGCGGGCAAAGCGGCCATTTACTTTACCAACATGGTCTCGGCTCGGCCGTTGTTCGGCCCCGCCGGCGCCGGTGCGTTGGCCGGGATCGTCGCCGCTCAAGTCGGGGGCCGCGCCCGCTATGGCCGGATGCTCGAATTCTTCGACGGCGTCGGAACGGCCGAGGCCGCAGGCTATGGGTGGAATGATGTGCCCGTCGGGTCCGATGAAAGCGCAGCGCCGGACGAGGCGGCCCGGGTGTCCCGCAAGGACGACGGCGTCCCCGAACTCGCCGATGCGGTAGGGAGGTAACCGGATGCTGGTTCTCGATCATGATCGGGCAGGCGGCTACTGGGGCGCGGTTTATGTCTTTACCGCCGTCCGCGGCCTGCGCGTGGTGATCGACGGGCCGGTGGGCTGTGAGAACTTGCCGGTGACGTCTGTCCTTCACTACACCGACGCGCTGCCGCCTCATGAATTGCCCATCGTCGTCACGGGCCTTTCCGAGGATGAGCTTTCCATGAACGGCACCGAGGAAGCGCTCCGCCGGGCCAGTGGCACGCAGGATCAGAATCTCCCGGCGGTGGTGGTAACCGGCAGTATCGCCGAGATGATCGGCGGCGGAGTGACCCCGGAAGGGTCAAACCTGCGCCGGTTCCTGCCGCGGACCATCGACGAGGACCAGTGGCAAAGTGCCGACCGCGCGATGAATTGGCTATGGGCGGAGTTTGGCAAGAAGAAGGGCAAAGCGCCAAAACGGGCGAAGAAGAAGGATGGCGCACCGCCGCGGGTGAATATCATCGGCCCGATCTACGGCACCTTCAACATGCCGTCCGATCTGGCGGAAATCCGCCGTTTGGTCGAGGAGATCGGTTGCGAGGTCAATATGGTGTTCCCGCTCGGCTCGGAACTCAAGAACATCAAGAACCTCGTCAATGCCGACGTCAATATCTGCATGTACCGGGAGTTTGGCCGGAAACTCTGCGAAGACCTGGATCGTCCCTACCTACAGGCACCCATCGGCCTGTTTGCGACCACCAACTTTCTTCGCAAGCTCGGTGAGCTGACCGGCCTTGATCCCGAGCCTTTCATCGAAAAGGAAAAGCACACCACCATCAAGGCGATCTGGGATCTCTGGCGAAGCGTTACCCAGGACTTCTTCCCGACGGCCTCCTTCGCCGTGGTCGCCAATGACACCTACGTCCGGGGCCTGCGCCGCTTCCTAGAAGGCGAGATGGGGATTCCCTGTACCTTTGCCTACGCCCGCAAGGCCGGCGTCAAACCGGATAACGAACAAGTGCGCGCCAGCCTTCGGGAAACGCCGCCGTTGGTCATGTACGGCTCGTACAACGAGCGCATGTACATGGCTGAACAGGGATGCCGGGCGGTTTACATTCCGGCGTCGTTCCCAGGCGCCATCATTCGCCGGTCCACGGGCACGCCGTTCATGGGCTATGCCGGCGCGACGTACATCGTTCAGGAATTCTGCAACGCACTGTTCGATGCGTTGTTCCACATCCTACCGTTGTCGACCGACCTAGACCATGTCGAGGCGACGCCGGCGCGTATTGCCGAGGTGGATGTCCGACCGTGGGATGACGAGGCGCTGGTGATTCTCGAGGAGCAGGTCGAGGCGGAGCCTTTCCTGACGCGGATATCCGCATCCAAGCGTCTTCGCGACCGCGTCGAGGCAGATGCCCGGAAGGAAGGCGAGGAGCGAATTTCCGCCGGGCGTGTCCGTGCGTCGCTGGACGCCCTCACCGGCAAGGAGGTGGTGGCATGATTTCCCGCCCGAACCAATACCCGGCCACTGAAATTCACCCCGATGACTGGGGAGACCGGAGATTCTGTTTGGCGGTGCCGAACGGAATGCGCCGAGGCGTTCTTGTTTCGGCGATCCCTGCCGCGCGGGATTGGCGCGGTAACGGCCGAAAGGCCAATAGTCTGAGGAGAGACAATGGTTGATCACTCAGATAGCTCGTTGTCAGGACTAACCGAGAACGAGGCGAGAGAGTTCCATCGTATTTTCATGACGAGTTTCGTCGGTTTTACGGTGGTCGCCATCGTTGCTCACTTCCTGGCATGGCAATGGCGGTCTTGGTTCCCCGGCGTCGATGGCTACTCGATGCTCGACGGTGCCAAGGACGTCGTCACTTACCTATTGCCGTACACGGTCTAGGAGGAGCGAAGCATGTGGAAGATATGGCTTCTATTCGATCCGCGCAGAGCGCTGGTTGCAATGGCTACGTTCCTGTTTGTCCTGGCGTTGCTGATTCACTTCATTCTGCTCAGCACCGACCGGTTCAACTGGATCGAAGGTCCGCGCGCCGCGGAGGAGAGCTCATTGCAGTCTCCGACGGTCACGATGGTCCTTCCAAGGAAGGCATAGGTTTGATGCCAATGTGGCGGACGGGTTCGGAATCCCTGGTCCGGCCCGTCCGTTACAACACGGTTTTGGGGCGGAATGACCTTCGCCCCGATTGGAGGTTCTGAAAATGTCGATGCTCAGTTTCGAACGAAAATACAGAGTGCGAGGGGGCACCCTGCTCGGAGGAGACTTGTTCGATTTCTGGGTTGGACCTTTTTATGTCGGATTCTTCGGCGTAACGACGATCTTCTTTGCCGTTCTCGGCACCGCCCTGATTATTTGGGACGCGGCGCTGGGACCGACCTGGAATATCTGGCAAATCAGCATAGATCCGCCGCCGCTCAAGTATGGGCTGGGTTTCGCGCCGCTCAAGGAAGGCGGCATATGGCAGTTGGTGACCATCTGCGCGCTTGGCGCATTTGGGTCCTGGGCGCTCCGCCAGGCCGAAATCGCCCGAAAACTGGGCATGGGTCTGCACATTCCGTTCGCGTTCAGCTTCGCGATCTTCGCCTATTTCACGTTGGTCGTCATTCGGCCGGTGATGCTGGGGGCCTGGGCCCATGGATTTCCGTACGGTATCATCACCCACCTGGATTGGGTGTCCGATACCGGATACCAGTACGCGGCGTTCCACTACAACCCGGCCCATATGATTGCCATCACGTTCTTCTTTACCACGGTGCTGGCATTGGCGCTGCACGGTGCGCTCATCCTGTCGGCCACCAATCCGGCCAAGGGAGAGCGGGTCAAGACCCCGGAACACGAGAACACCTATTTCCGGGATACGATCGGCTATTCCATCGGAACTCTCGGCATTCACCGGTTGGGCTTGTTTCTGGCGCTCAATGCGGGGTTCTGGAGTGCCATCACGATGATTATCAGCGGTCCGCTGTGGGTCGATCCGTGGCCGGATTGGTGGGAGGTGTGGCGCAATCTTCCCATCTGGAACTGGAACTAGGTAGGGGAAATCGATATGGCTGAATATCAAAATATCTTCACTACCGTTCAAGTCCGTGGGCCGGCCGAAATGGGCACACCTATAGAATCTCCCATCTGGGGTGGACGGGATGGTACGCCGTTCTTCTCCTACTGGCTGGGCAAGATCGGCGATGCGCAAATCGGTCCCATCTATCTGGGGTGGACCGGTCTGGCCTCGTTGATTTGCGGCTTCATTGCCATTGAGATTATCGGCCTCAATATGTGGGCCTCCGTCAACTGGGATCCGGTACGGTTCATCGTCGAGCTGCCCTGGCTGACTCTTGAGCCGCCTGGCGAGGAATATGGTCTTTCCATTCCGCCTCTGGCGGAAGGGGGCTGGTGGCTGATGGCCGGTTTCTTCTTGACCGCGTCGATTCTGCTCTGGTGGGTGCGCATGTATCGCCGGGCGCGCGCGCTCGGTTTGGGCACGCACGTCGCGTGGGCGTTTGCATCCGCGATTTGGCTGTATCTGGTTCTCGGCTTCATCCGCCCGGTGATGATGGGAACTTGGAGCGAAGCGGTACCGTTCGGGATTTTCACGCATCTTGACTGGACTCAGGCGTTTTCCATCCAGTACGGAAATCTGTTCTACAACCCATTTCACATGCTCTCGATCGCCTTCCTGTATGGCGCGACACTCCTGTTCGCCATGCATGGGGCAACGATCTTGGCCGTGAGCCGCTTTGGCGGTGAACGCGAGATCGAGCAGATCGTCGATCGGGGCACGGCCGTTGAACGGGCCGCCCTGTTCTGGCGGTGGACCATGGGGTTCAACGCAACCATGGAATCGATTCACCGTTGGGCTTGGTGGTTCGCGGTCCTTTGCCCGCTGACCGGCGGGATCGGAATTCTGTTGACCGGTACGGCGGTGGACAATTGGTTCGAGTGGGGTATCGCCCATGGCCTTACCAGCGGTGAGGTGCAGGAATACCCCTCTTCGTTAGAGAACCCTCTGTTCGGCAATTAGCAAGGGGAATTCAGATGCCAGCCAAGAAAAGTGTTGGCGACGCGGGATCATCCGGCAAACGAGCGGTTTTACCGTACGATGCCACACGTTGTTTGTCGGATGCCAGTCCACTCAAGACGCCACGGAGGAGAACCCCTACCTCATGGCAACATCCCTATGTCTAAGGTGAAATGGACCGATGGCCTTGCTCCCAGGGCCATCGGAATCCCGCGAGATTGACGGAAGTGGAACGAGCGGCTTCAATTTAATCGACCAGACCGGAACAGGTGAAACATGACTCAAACGAGTGCTCTTATTTTAGCAAATGAACCGGTGGATCCCTATGCCTCGGCACCGTTTCTTGTGAGAGTTCGAGGACGGACCAAGCACCTGCACGCCTGTGCGGAGCGGTCAGGTGTCATCTCAGACCTGCTGCATAACCGAGCGGAGGTGGCCGACTACGCGCTGTTGCTGAGAAATCTCCTGCCTGTCTATGTAGAGTTGGAAACCGGCCTCGGCCGCCACCGTCGGTCGCCGGCCGGTGCTGGACTGCTCGAGGACCGTCGCGTGTTCCGGTCGCAGGCCTTGCGCCAAGACCTATTAGCCATTTGCGGTCCGGATTGGTCGAACCGGCTTCGGCTCTTGCCGGTCGGCAAAACGTATGCACGGCATATCTACAATCTCGCATCCGGTTCCGGGGCCGGGTTAATTGCTCACGCCTATGTCCGATACCTCGGCGATTTGAGCGGTGGCCAGATCGTCAAGAAGCTGCTCAAGAAGAACCTCGGGATGACCGACGATAGCCTGGCATTTTATGAATTCCCGGAAATTGACGATCTCGGCTCATTCCGGGAGGAGTTTCGTCTGCTGATTGAACGGGCCGCCGGCATGGCCGGGGATGCCGAGGAACTGATTGAAGAGGCCTGTCTCGGGTTTGAGTTGAATATTCGGCTTTCGGAGGAAGTACAAATGGTCTCGCGATGGTGCGCAAATTAACTTTCGCCGGAACTGCCATCGTCCACCGAATGAGCGATCAAGTGCTCCAATAGTTCCGCCGTTCTATCCACTGACTCTCGTACGCTTTCCAGCATTTCGGGCATCCGAGCCACGTCGACGCCGTCGGTAATTTCGAGCGCGGCCAACTGCGCATTGCCGACCACGGACGACATGATGTCTTGGTAGACAATACTAGCTTCGGCGCTCATCGCCTTCGTCATGACTTGGCGACGTTCGACAATACTGTTTTGGAGCCGGCCGCGAGCGATTTCGGCTCGTTTCTCCTCATCCAATTCGGTGAATATGAGAACGTGTCCGATAAGTTTGTTGGGCGACGCAAATACAGGATCTGCTCTGAGCAAAAGCGGAATTGTCTCTCCGGTAACGGTACTAAGCGCGACCTCGCCGCGCCAGGCCTGAGAACGACTCAGGAGTTCATCAAATGGCCGCCGGAGCGCCGCCGCCTCCGAAAACAAGGACGGCAAATCGGTAATGTGCTGCAAGTGTTTGTGCCCCGAGGGCAGCATCTGCTCAAGGGCCTCATTGGTCAGCAAAATCAGACCACTGGGGTCTGTAATGACAACCGGCCGGTCGGAGCTTTGAACCAACTGACTGACCGACTGGAGTTGTTCCTGGGCGATCAGCGTCCGCACTGACCGGAGCTGAAGCACGATGTCCGAGACGGTATTGGCGATGAGCCGCGCCGTACTCAGATTCGCGGGCGACCAGCGCTCGGATGTCCCTTCGACCAATTCGTACCACTTTGCAAATGATCTGCGGGGCGATAGGTCGCTGGGGTCGTCGCCATACTCAACCGCCTTGTTGGGATCACCGCCCCATGTGACGGTTCGGACCTGCTCCGGGCGGAACCAAAGCAGGAGGTCGTCCGGCGAGTTGGAAATCCGTGCTGCGAGCAAGCCGCTTGCCACCCCCGCGATAGACGAAAAATATGGTTCGTCCTTGGTCAACTCGGCGGTCGAATAAATGTCTTCCCATTCCTGCCCGGAGAGCCATTCGCTGATCCCCTTGATTTGGTGAGTTCCGGGAACTTCCCCGTTGGTCTGAAGCTGACCTTCGAAGAGAAGGGCAGCGCCCGTCGCCGCGACCGATTGGAGCAAGGTGTTGGACCCGTCGAACAGTGCCGTCTTCCAGTCGCCTTCCCGCGAGATAGTTTCCGCCATTCGTTGCTCAAGGCGCTTTACCGCGAGCTCGGAATCCGCCCGCACGAAGCTCTCGAGGGCGGTTATTCGGGTGGCGATCGATTCCGCCAGGAGTTCGCTTACGGCGCGCATGGAGTAGGGGACCACCTTGGGAACGTAATGGTGACAAGCCACTAATCCCCACAGGTCGCCGCTGACCACGAGCGAAATAACCAATGTCGCACAGACGCCCATATTCTTGAGGTATTGAATGTGGATAGGTGACATGCTTCGAAGCGAGCACAGCGACATATCCAGATCGCGGCCGGTCAGAGGATTGAGGCGCGGCTCCAGACCCACGGGTTCGTAGTCCCCATTGACCAGCACACGGACCCGGTTCTCAATATAGAGGCGCCGCGCAATTTGGGGGATATCCGTCGCGGGATAGCGGTTGCCGAGGAAGGACTCGAGCTCGGCTTTCTTGCTTTCGGAAATGATCTGACCGTGTCCGTCCGCATCAAACCGGTAGACCATAACCCGGTCATAGCCACTCAAGTCCTTGATGATTTTGGCCACATCATCGCAAAGGGCCTGCAATGAGGAACTGGCTAGGATGGTCTGGAGCGCTGCTTCGACGCTGTGCGCCACAGATACATTTGGACCGGCGTCTTCAAGCTCGATGACAATCCCGCCTTCGGGCGGACGGTGAATGAGGCCATCATATTCTTGGCCAGATGGACCCGCGTTGCACCGGAATGCAACCGGGATGGAACGCATGGATTTGTCTGCATGAGCAGTGACGCACTCCGCCAAGTCGCCTCCGATGCTTCCGAGGACGCTTCCAACCGGACTTTCCGGCAAGCCAATGAACTCGGCCGCGTTCACACTGGCCTGGGCCACGGTCCACGTCTTATCGTCGACCAGCAGCAAGGCGCCGTGCGGCTGTATCGACCCCGCGAGATGAATCTGTTCTTGCTCGCAATTTGAGAGGTCGGCCTGCCCGAAAGCCGGTTTGAATGGATCCGTAGAATCCACGCTGCCCAGCCTCCCTAGTCGTTGTCTCGCCTCCCTTCGGACGAGGTGCCGTCGATCTCGTGACGGCTAATTTTAGAATACAGGCTTTGGCGGCTTAGCCCCAGCAATTGTGCAGCCGCCGTACGATTGCCGTTGGTGAGTTCCAGGGCCGCGTCAATGTAATGGCGCTCGACGACGTCGGCGGTTTCACGGACCAGCCCTTTGAGCGTCGTCTTGCCGATCCGGTCGGTCAGGGAACCATAAAGCGCGCCCAGTTGGTTGCCCTGTTCGGGGGCTGAAATTCGTTGGCTGACATCTCGAATCCAAAGTCCAAACCTGACCTTGTTTGTCGAGGTGTCTTCAACCGCCGAAATTTCGACCTCGGCCTCGGTACCCAACTCACCGATCAGATTAGTATTGAACAAACGAGCCCGGTCATTCCGCCGGATGGCGGCCAAGAGAACCGAGAAATCTGCACCAGGGCGCCCGATCCACTGGCCTAAATTCTGGCCCACCACGGCGTTCTCCGCGCCGATTTGCACCAGATCGAGAAATGCTTGGTTGGCCTTGAGGACCGTTCCGGACTCGTCGACCACGACGAAGCCATCCGGTGCACGCTGGATCAGGCTGTCGATCACAACGGGGGTCTCGGAGGGGTTCGCTGCAGGCGTCGAACCCACCGGCGCCAACTGCAACAGGAACATCCGTTTTGACTGGGCCGCCATTAACGACGCATGGACGACCCACGGCTCGCGATTGGCACCGAAATGAAGGATTTGTCTCGGCGTCGTTCCGTTTTCCCGAACCCGCATCAGCATGCCGCGTAACTGTTCGTGTTCGTCATCCTGGATTTCCGGGAATATCTCCCGGCCGACCGACTCTATGCCCATGGCGCGCACCGCGGCGGGATTGGCCTCGATCACCGTGAGGCTCTCGGCGTCGATCAACAATACGGCTTCATTGGACGCGTCGAACAGGAACCTGTAGCGGGTCTCGACTTCGCGCAGTTTCCAATAGTCCCGCTCCATGGCCTCCTGTGCGGCAATCAATTTGGACTGCAGCTCGGCCATCGCCATCAAATTCTTGCCGACCGCAATGGTCGTCCCGTCCGGCCTGCTGATGGCCGTGTACTCAATCGGAACCTCAAGGCCGCTCGGAAAACACTGGGTCAATTGCCGGAACGCCGAGAGCCCGGATTTCTGAGCATCCTCCAGCATCCGCTTGATCTTCTCGCCGCCGACATCGGTGACGGTTTCATCCCAATGCCGGCCGCGCCAGGATAGCACGTCTTCACTGCCAAGTTCCTCGGAGACGGCGGCGTCCTCGATGATCCCTTCAGCGTCGATTTGCAGCGTGATATCTGCACGGGCGAACGAGATGTTCGACATTTCCTTGGCTCAAACCCCAGTATTAGACTGTCTGACACTTACTCAAGTGGTAACTGTCAAACCCAATTTACACCATATCGCAGGTAATTTGGCAAATTATGCCTTCGATCAAGCAAACGCATAGCTCAATCACCTGCCCGGTATCAAGTTGTCGGCCTATAAACTATTGCAATTAGCGGCATATTTAGGTTCGCCGCCTCAAACTCGATGGACCAAACGTCATCGTTCTCTAACTGAATCGTCAAGAATATTTGTCTATGCCGCACGTTCCAATTTCAGTTCGTGCCACATGTTCTGGAGTGATTCGATCAGGTGATCTATATCTTCGTCGCTGTGCCACGGCGTAGGCGTAAACCTCAGCCGTTCAGTTCCTCTCGGGACAGTCGGGTAGTTGATTGGCTGGACGTAAATCTTGAACCGCTCCATGAGTTCATCACTCGCCTGCTTGCACAGAACCGGGTCACCAACCATGAGTGGCACGATATGGCTGTCCGACGGCATTACCGGCAGGCCCGCCTCGGTCATTCTTCGCTTAACCGTCGCGGCCCGTTCCTGGTGGCGAACCCGGATTTCGTTGTGTTCACTCACGTGGCGGACGCTGGCCAGCGCCCCCGCGGCAACGGCTGGCGGGATGGCTGTGGAAAAGATGAAGCCATCTCCGTAGGACCGGATGAAATCACACATGGCGGCAGAACCGGCGATGTAGCCGCCGACGATGCCGAAACCCTTGGCCAGCGTTCCCTGAATAATGTCGATCCGGTCCATGAGGCCGTCGCGCTCCGCAACACCGGCGCCGTGGTCGCCGTAGAGGCCCACGGCATGAACCTCGTCAATGAAGCTGAGCGCGTTGTACCGCTCGCAAACGTCGATAATTTCCTTGATTGGCGCTATGTCGCCATCCATGGAATAGACGGATTCGAACGCCACGACCTTTGGACGATCCGGATCTATTTCCCGCAGCTTCCGCTCGAGATCGCCGAGATCATTGTGTTTGAAGATACTCTTTTCGGCTCGCGAATGGCGAATGCCGGCAATCATTGAATTATGGTTCAGCGCGTCCGACACCATGACGCAGCCCGGCAACATCGCGCCGATGGTGCTGAGCGTGGTCAGATTGGCCACGTAGCCCGAGGTAAAGATCAGCGCGCTTTCCTTACCGTGGAGGCGTGCCAGTTCTTCTTCCAGCAAGACATGATAGTGGTTGGTGCCCGAGATATTGCGGGTTCCGCCGGCGCCGGCGCCGCACCTGGAAATCGCTTCGTGCATGGCTTCCAGTACGATGGGATTCTGACCCATGCCCAAATAATCATTGGAGCACCAGACGGTGATCAAGGACCTTTCCCGCTGCTCGTGATGGGTCGCCTGCGGAAAATCTCCGGCATGCCGGGAGAGATCGGCGAATACGCGGTACCGCCCTTCGTCATGAAGCTCCAGAAGTTTGTCCTGGAAGAATTTTTCGTAGTTTGTCATGGCTTACTACTCCCTGAGGATGTCGAGTAGGTGTCGAGAATTGCGATGGCGTCGCCGCTCCGGGAACGCAGTCCCCAGCGCCACAGAGCGGCCGCCGGTAACGGCAAAACCAGCATCCAGTGTTCAAGCAGCGCAAGAGCGGTGAGTGAGCCGAGAAACATAAGGCCGATCATCTCGAAGCTGCCGGCCTCCAAATTGTGCACCTGCCGCAGGATCAGCACGGTGGCAATCGTCAGTCCGGCCACGGATAGCGGCAAAAGGGCGTTCATGGGCTGACGCTTGAAGTAGCTCGCCATGTAGTCGAGGTGGGCGGGAAGAAACTCTTCGGCCAAATTGCGTACGCCGAGGAACAGGTTCAGCTTGGCGCTTAACCGGGCGAGCCACAGGATGAAGAACGTCCAGGTTCCGACCTGATTGACCGCTCCCCAGGTCGCTGCGGCGATAAAGCCGAGCGTGAGGACAAGCGCGATCTCGTGGTACAGGATCGCCTGTACGGCATAGGAAAAGCGCTTCCAGCCGCGGACGCCTTCCGGGCAGGCCGTGGTGCGGGGACCGGTGAGGTAGCCCATCAGAAAGCTGATCTCGTGCCAACCCCAAATCAGGACACCGCAGGTAAATCCGGCGTAAGCGCCGAATGCCGATGAATTGCCGCTGGTCCAGATGAGTAGCGCGAAGGTGGCGGCAAGGATGACCGTGGCGCCTGCCATCGTCCACCGGTGAGTCCGGCGGGGAAGGCCGTCCAGGTACAGCACCACGCCGGTGGCAAACCACCAGACGAAGAGTGCGTAGACCGCAGTCAGTCCGTATTGGACCATCTATGCCTTCTCCCTTACCAGGCCGGCTGGACGCGCAAATCTGCCGGCAGTTCATTCGGGATTGTCGGCATCAGATAAAGTTGAGCGAAGGTGGTGGCGCCGGCTACGGAGAGGCCTCCGCGCTTGAAGGCGTTCAGCAGTCCGCCACGGACCTTGAGTTCGGTGCTCGCCTCGGAGATGCGCCGGAGCCGGTCCAGCAATTTACCAAACCGCGGGTTCTCGATGTCGAGCATGAGCGGGAAGACCTGGCGCGAGATTTCCGTCGTAATCCGGAACACCTGCTGGTCGTACTCGCTGGGATGAAAACCCATCGCCGCATGCATCTCGGGCCGGGTGTGATCGCGCACATACATGGTCGCGAAGACGGCTAGCAGGAAGAAGCGGATCCACAGCTTGTTGTGGCCGCGGAGCAGCTTGGGATCGGCCCGCATGATCAGTGCGAAGACCTCGCCGTGCCGGAACTCGTCTTTGCACCATTGCTGGAACGCTTTGAAGATCGGGTGGAACCGCAGTTCCGGATGTCTCTCGAACTGCCGGTAGATCGTGATGTAGCGGGCATATCCGATCTTCTCCGACAGATAGGTGGCATAAAAGATGAACTTGGGCCGGAAGAAGGTGTAATTCTTCTCTTTGCGGAGAAAACCAAGATCGACCGGAATGCCGAAGCCCTTGAGCGCCTCGTTGATGAAGCCCGCATGGCGGCTTTCATCCCGGCTCATGTAGCCCATCACGTTCTGGATATCCTTGTTGGTAACCGCCTTCTTGATGTCTGCATAGAGCACGCAACCGGAAAACTCCGACGTCACCGAAGAAATGAGGAAGTCGGTGAATTCCTTCATCAGCGGCGCTGGCAGGTCTTGGACTTCATCGGCCGAATAGGTCATCTCCTTGAAATGATCCTTGTTGGCATCTTCCTTGAACTCCGCCATCAACTCATCCCATTCCGCACGGATGCTGCTGAGGTCGAGTTTGTCCATGGCGTCGAAGTCGGTGGTATAGAACCGAGGGCTCAGGAGAGCGTCCTGGTGCGCCTTTTGGGTGGAGGAATTGGTCGTCTTGTCGACCGCGGCGTTATTGGGATCGATTGCGTTCATGGCACTTCCTCACTGAAGCTGGGTCTGAATTGCGGGGGAGATATTCAGCGCGTCGCCGCCGGCGGACACCAACCTGTGTTTATTGGCTTCCCGCGCCTTGAGCGCCTCATCCATCAGCCGGGAAAAGGCGCCGACGTTGTTCCATCCAAATGCGTCCAGCTCGACGCGCTTGCCGGTCGCCGGATCGACCACCGAATGGCGGCCGTCTTGACGGCGGATGAATTGGAAGGGCGTTTCGGGGCCCTCATTGTGGAGCATCCGGGAGCGGACAAAGCCTCGCATCACGCCGCGCAAGAATCCGTTGGAGTTGGGTGCGACCACGGCCACGATTTCATCGTGGTCGGCGTCAAATACGGTCACGGAGCCGTCGGCTTCGTCACGGAATTGGATCCTGACCACAGAAGCCGGTGGAGAGGTGGAGACGCGGAGTGCGCCGATATCGGTCGTGCTCGATACGCCCGAGAAAACCAGCGCCAACAAAACCATAACACCCGCGCCGGTCAGCAAGCTGCGGGGAATGGTTTCACTCGTATTCCGTTCGGCCATCGTCGTTCTCCTTACTCGGCCGGGACCGCAACCGGGTCGATGACGGTGGTACGCGGGTCCACCCGTTCCACGGTGGTCGCGTTGGCTGCTTGGCGTTGACCGTTGAAATTGACCAGCGCCTCAGCAAGTATCCCGGCGGCTTTTTCGATCTCGGGAATGCCGCGAAACATCGGTTGAGGCCGGCGGAACCGCCACGGGCGGACATGGGGCCAGAGAGCGGCGTAGGCGACCCGATCCCCACCATTGAGCTGAAGCGGAAGATCACCGGTCCCGTCCTTGTTCTTCTTCATCGCCGCGGAATGCACCACGTTGAACGGCACGTTGACGGTCATCTGCAACGCGACGCCGAAACGAAGCAAAAGCCGCCGGGTGGTGATGGTGTAGATGGTGCAGCGGGCATTCAGCCAGGCGAGGATTGTCAACAGGCTGATCGAGCCGGCCGCCATGACCAGGATCCAAGTGGCGGCGTCGGCCAATGCGGCCGTGGTTGCACCTCCGGCAACTGCGTCGGCCAGTCGCCAGAGCAGTAGCAGGCCGAAATAAATCGCCACCTTGCGGATATGGAACGCAGACCGGGCGAGCGCGCGCCAGTTTGGCGATCCCTGCCAGAGAATGCGCTCACCCTCCGGAAGGTGAGCCGGAATCCCGGGGGTCGGCTCGAAGTCAAAATCGTTGTGGCCGCTCATATCCAGGGCCCCAGACGGCTAGGCGCCGCATAGAGTGTGCCGCCGCCGAAATACGCGGTGATCTTGTCTTCCTCAAGCAGGGTTATTTGATCCGGGTTTCGAATCTCCGGAATGTGGGCAAAGTGCTTCCCGAAAATCGAGTGGACGACAACCATGCCCGAACCGCGCCGGACGCGGGCGAAATTGAGCGGCAGCAACACATTTCTAGAACCGGTCTCAGGCGCCAACTGGATCTCCAGGTACCTGATCAGAAACTCCGAACGGTCAATCCAGACGTCGCAAACTACACCCACCTCCACACCGTCTCCGGCAATGACGGGAAGGCCGACGGGGTCAGGATCCCGGGGATCGGTATAGAAATCGGTCGCCATCCGCAGCGGCACGATCTTATTGGCGCCTTCGGGCGTCCGGTCCGGCTCGTCGGTCCGGAGTGCATAGGATGCCGGACCCACCGCATCCCGCATGGGATCGCCCGTAGGTTCCAGTGGCGCACCCGGCCAGGGCGCAACGGGCTCCGCACGAATTTCGCGGGTGTCATTTTCCTGCCGCGGCGCCAATTGGGTGCCGCCATGGGTTAGGTGGAAGGTCTTGGGCTCCGGCAGGGCGGGAAACCCCTGTACCGTGACGAACTCCGAGCGATCCGATTCGAGTGGATAACCCTCTCTCTTGTCCTCCCGGCGGAGGTAGAAGATAAGCCCGGCGAAGAATAGCCAGAAAACATAGAGCGTCACCTGCGCTACGTCGATATTGCCAATAATCGTACCCATGACTTGACCTCCACGCCAAACGGGACTAACCGGGAATTTCGGCTAGTCCGAATTTCGTTCCCTGTTGTTTCTCGATTTCGTCTGTTCGCCGGCGCACCAAAGGGCCGAGGGCCACGAGCGTCGCGAACAGCAACAAGATTTCCAGGTGATAGACAAAACTGTATCCGACCGACGGGCTGTCCATCGCTGGTCCCAGAAAACCTGCCGACGCGAGCTTGGAGACGGCATCCCGGACGAAGCCGCCGATGGCGATTGCGCCCCCGGTGGCTGCTGCCTGCACCGCGCCCCAGGCGCCGAGCGCAATGCCGCTCTGGCCGTCGCGGGCGAAGGACATGGCCGCGGTCAGCATCCCGACGGCAAACAATCCGCCGCCGAGACCGATGAGCGTTGTCCCAATGCGGAACAACAGCGCCGAATTGAGAGGAGCGGCGAATATCACCGCTGAGAAGGCAGCGACACCGGTCAACGTCCCGTAGGCGGCGAGGCGGTAGGTGTCTCCGCCGCGGGTCAAGGAGTATCCTGCCAACGCGAAGCCGGCCAGCATGCCGGCCGCCAGCATCGCCGTCAGCACGGTGGTCGCGCTGACGCTCAGGTCGAGAATTTGGCCGCCATAGGGCTCCAGCAAGATGTCCTGCATGCCGAAGGCGGCGGTCCCCAAGCCGACCGCGACGAGGAGCCGCAGGGCTTTGGGCTGTGTTTTGAATTCCCGCCACGCCACAGCGAATTTGACCCGCGGCCGATCGTGGGCGGTCAGCTTCGGATTGCGCGGCTCCTGCTTCCACAGGGCGACCATGTTCAAAACCATGGTCGCCAGCGCCGCACCCTGGATGACTTGGATCAGCGTGATATAGGCAAAATCTGCGAGCAGCAGCCCGAAGGCAATGGCGCTTATCATCATGCCCACCAGCAGCATGACGTAGAGCAGCGCCACGACCCGCGGCCGCGCGGCATCCGGGGCGAGGTCGGTCGCCAAAGCGAGACCCGCCGTTTGGGCCATATGGAGACCGACCCCGACCAGCAGGAAGGCAAGGGCGGCGCCGATCTGGCCATAAACCACCGGGCCTTCGCCGGTGCCGGAAAGAACGAGAAGCGCGAATGGCATGATGGCCAAGCCGCCAAATTGCAGCATGGTCCCCATCCAGATGTACGGTACGCGACGCCATCCGAGGAAGGAACGGTGGGTGTCCGAACGGTGACCAATCACCACTCGGACCGGCGCGATCAACAGCGGCACGGCAATCATCGAGGCAACCAGCCATGCCGGGACATTGAGTTCGACGATCATCACCCGGTTCAGGGTGCCGGTCAGCAGCACCACGGCGATACCGGCGGAGATCTGGAATAGGGATAGGCGCAGCAACCGGCCCAGCGGGAGTTCATCGGTCGCCGCGTCGGCGAACGGCAGGAAACGTGGCCCGAGCCACACCCAGAACTTCGCCAATGTATCGTTGGCCCTCATTATGTTCGTACTAGCTCCAATGCTTGCGACATGTAGAACCCGGTGATTACCCGCTTGGTTCGCGACGGCCGCCAATCGGTCATTGACGACGAAGCCGCGAGTTTCCGCTCGATGGCATTTTCGCCCACCGGGACGATGCCCGGCGCCCGATTGCCCCGAGGAAACAACCGGCCGACCGTGTGCATGACGGTCAGCAGCGGCGTGCGCGGCGCAAACGTGAATAGGATGGATCGGGTGGTTCTCGCAGCTAGGCCGTCAAGGGCGCCAACCATATCCGGGGTCCGGTAATGGATCAGCGAATCCATGGCGACGACGTGATCGAATTCGCCGAAAGCGGGATCCAACATATCGCCGACGACGAACTCCACCCGGCCCGGCGGCTGAATGACGGGGAGACGGTTCCGGGCGAGGCCGGTCAGGGTCGTCGATAGATCGATCGCGACCACTTCGGCGCCGCGGCGCGCGGCCTCGATGGCAAAAGCGCCGGTGCCGCAGCCCGCATCCAGGACCCGGCGGCCGCTCAAATCCTCGGGCAGCCAGTTGAGCAATGTCTCACGCATTCTGTCTCGACCGGCGCGCACCGTCGCCCGGATGCCACTCACCGGCGCATCGGACGTCAGGCGTTCCCATGCTCGGGCCGCGGTGCGGTCGAAATAGGTCTCAAGCTGACCCCGGCGTCTTGTGTAGGAGACCGAATTCACTAATCAAATCCCAGCAGGTCAAAAATTTCGCGGTCCTTCAGCGGCGAAACCTCAAGTGGATCGACGCCGGCCCAGAGTGTTTCGGCGAGCTGCAGATATTCGTTCTGCACGGCTTCGAGTTCCGGTGACGTATCCATCTCGAATAATGTCGACTTCTTCAGCCGGCTTTTCCGAATGACGTCCAGATCAGGGAAGTGGGCGAGGGTCTTCATGCCCACGACGTCGTTGAACCGGTCGATCTCGTCTGTTCCGGCGCTACGATTGGCAATGACGCCACCCACCCGGACGCCATAGTTCTTCGATTTCGCCTCGATGGCGGCAACGATCCGGTTCATGGCGAAGATCGAATCGAAGTCGTTGGCAGCGACGATCAGGGCGCGGTCGGCGTGTTGCAGTGGCGCCGCAAATCCGCCGCAAACCACGTCGCCCAGGACATCGAAGATGACCACGTCGGTGTCCTCGAGCAGATGGTGCTCTTTCAACAGCTTGACTGTCTGGCCGACAACATAGCCGCCGCAGCCCGTGCCTGCCGGCGGGCCGCCGGCCTCGACGCACATGACGCCGTTGTAGCCCTCATAGACGAAGTCGTCGATGCGCAGTTCCTCGGCGTGAAACTCCACCGACGCCAGAACATCGATGACCGTCGGCATGAGCTGTTTGGTCAGTGTGAAGGTCGAATCGTGCTTGGGGTCGCAGCCGATCTGTAGGACCCGTTTGCCGAGCTTGGAGAAAGCGACGGACAGATTGGACGACGTCGTGCTCTTGCCGATCCCGCCCTTACCGTAGACCGAAAAGACTTTGGCGGTGTCGATGATCATGGAGGGATCCATATGGACCTGGACGCTGCCTTCCCCGTCTGCCCCCTTGGCTGGGGTCTGAGACCCGGCGGTTGCGGTCGCGTGGTTCTTGTTCAGTTCGTTCATGCGGCTACCTCTTCTCCAAACACGCCTTCGATCCGATCCTCGAGTTCGTCGCCTGCCTCGCGCAGGGCATTGAGGACCGTTTCATCGGGCTTCCAGTATTGACGTTCACCGGCTTCTAGGAGCCGGTTTGCAATCCGGGCAGACGCGGTCGGGTTGAGCGCCGCCAGGCGTTCTCGCATTTCGTCGTCGAGCATGAAAGTGTCGGTGACTTGGTCGTATACCCAGGGATCGACCTGGCCCGTCGTTGCCGACCAGCCAAGGGTATTGGTCACATGGGATTCGATATGACGGACGCCTTCATGCCCGTGTTCCAGCATGCTTTCATACCATTTGGGATTCAGGATGCGAGTGCGGGACTCGATGGCCACTTGCTCGGACAAGGTGCGAACCGTGCCTTCACCGACCGTCTGATCGCCGATATAGACCGGCACGTTTTCGCCCCGGGACCGGCTGACCACTTTACTGATGCCGCCGAGGGTATCGAAATAGTGGTCGAGGGTGGTGACGCCCAGTTCAACGGATTCCAAGTTCTGATAGGTAAGGTCGACGCCCGACAGCACGTTGCCGAGCAATTCGGCCTGCTGTTCCGGCTCACCGGTTCGACCATAGGCAAAGCATTTGCGGGCCGTGAATGTCTCGCCCAGTTCGTCCTCGTCCATCCAGCTTCCGCTGTCGATCAGCAGATTGACGTTCGATCCATATGCTCCTTGCGCGTTTGAAAAGACGCGGAGTGCGGCGGTGTCGAGATCGCATTCCTGTTCCCGCTGATGGGCCAGGGCATGCTTGCGGACGAAATTCATCTCTTCCGGCTCGTCGGCGCAGGCCGCGAGGTAGGCTGCCTCGGCGAGCATCCGGGTCTGCAGCGGCAGCAGGTCGCGGAATATCCCGGACAACGTCGCGACCACATCGATCCGCGGCCGGCCGAGTTCCTCAAGCGGAATGAGCTCGGCGCCGACCAAGCGGCCGAAGCCATCAAACCGGGGGCGGGCGCCGATCAACGCCAGCGCCTGAGAAATCGGTCCGCCTTCGGATTTCAGGTTGTCGGTTCCCCACAGGACCATGGCGATGGTTTCCGGAAGTTGATTCCCTTCGTCCATATGTCGGGCGATTAACCGATCTGCCTGGCGCTCGCCATCGGCGACTGCAAAGGCGCTGGGAATCTTGAACGGATCAAAACCGTGCAGGTTCCGCCCAGTCGGCAAAATCTCCGTATTGCGCAGCAGATCGCCGCCGGCTACGGGCCGTATAAATCCGCCGTCCAGCGCATGGAGGAGTGCCGGCAGTTCGTGATCCTCGGAGAGAAGCTCGTTTGCCTGAGAAAGCTTATTGAGCAGATTCTGCGTATCCGGCGATTTTGCCGAAGCGCCCTGTCCGTCGACGATCTTCGAGACGATTTCGGCGTCGATTTGGGCATCGCCGTGTATCTCGGCTTGCGCCGAAAGAATATCATTCCGATTTTGCTCGCCCATGGCCTCGCCGACCACATGCAGACCGCTCGGGATCAACGTGTACTCAAGCTCCATGACCTGGTGGTGGAGCGCCTCAATCGTCTCTTCCGCCTGTGCGCCCCAAGCCGGCTCCGCTTCGGCTAACTCGACCAGGGCGGCCTGAGATTGAATGAGCGTGGTGAGCTGGTCGCGCTCGGCGTCGGCATCAGGCGGAAGCGCCCGCCATCTGTCAATCGAGGCCTTCAGTTCGGAGAGGCCCCTATAAAGACCCGCGTGGGTGATGGGCGGGGTCAGGTAGCTTATCAATGTCGCTGCGGAACGGCGCTTTGCGATGGTGCCTTCGGATGGGTTGTTCGCCGCATAGAGATAGAAATTCGGCAGATCGCCGATCAGCCGGTCCGGCCAGCAGTTTCCGGACATACCGACCTGTTTGCCGGGCATGAACTCAAGTGCTCCATGGGTGCCGAAGTGCAGTACCGCATCCGCGCCGAAATCTTGTTTGATATAGCTGTAGAACGCGGCAAAGGCGTGGGTCGGTGCGAAGCCCCTTTCGAACAGCAGCCGCATGGGATCGCCTTCATAGCCGAAGGCTGGCTGTACCCCGACGAAGACGTTGCCGAAGCCGGCGCCCAGCACGTTGATCGAGCGGCCATCGGTTTGATGGCGACCTGGAGCCGGACCCCACTGCGCCTCGATTTCCGGCAGCCAGGCCTCGCGACGAACATGGTCATCAGTCGAAATCCGCGCATGGACATTGGCGTCGGAGCCGAGGCGGGGGGCATTACCGTTCAACAATATGTCCTGGAGATCGTGGGCGCTTTCCGGCAACGCCACGTCATATCCGTCGTCCTTCAACGCTCTCAGGGTATTGAAGAGTGACGGGAACACTGCGAGATGGGCCGCAGTGCCGACGCTGCCGCCGTTTGGCGGGAAGTTGAATATGACGATTGCGATCTTGCGCTCGGCATTGGATTTCCGGCGGAGAACGATCATTCGCTTGACCCGGCGGGCGAGAACCGAGGCCCGCTCCGGGTGGGCCTTCATTTCACGCACTTGAGAGCCGCTGCCGTCGGTGGTCCGGCCGCCGAATACCATCGGTCCGGTCGCCCCGTCGATCTCCGGAATGGAGACCATCATGGTCGCTTCGATGGGTGTCAGGCCGTGTTCGGATTGCTCCCAACTCTCCAAGCCTTGGAACTCGAGCGCGTGGGCCGCCAGATAAGGAACGTCCAGGCGTTCAAGAAGGTCCTCGGCCGCGCGGGCATCGTTGTAGGCGGGGCCGCCGACCAAAGAGAAACCGGTGAGAGACAGGACGGCATCAACCGTCGCGCCCTGTTCATCGAGGAAATACCTCTCGACTGCGGGCCTGGAATCCAACCCGGCAGCGAAAGCCGGTACGACTTCCAGACCCTGGGCTTCCAGTTTACCAATGACTCCGTCATAGTGGTCGGTATCGCCGGCCAGTACATATGAGCGCATGACCAATACGCCGACCCGGCCCTGGGAACGCGTCTTCGGTTTGGGCAGCTTGGCGGTGCTCGCGGAAATGCGGCCGCGCAGGCGCGGGTGATAAATGCCAATATCCGGATACTCGATCGGCGGCTGCGGCTTCAACGACCCCCGCAGTTTGGCGCGCGGGCCGGCCGAATAACGGTTCACCAGCGAACCCACCAAATTGGCAATGTTCTTGTCCGATGCCGCCAGCCAAAATTGGAGCGTAAGGAAATAGTTGCGGACATCCTGGGCGGTACCCGGAATGAAACGCAAAATCTGAGGAATGCGTCGCAGCATGGCCATCTGACCGGCGCCGGCCGCCGCTTTGCCCTTGCGGTCGCCCCGGAGCCGCTTCAGCAGGGAAATCGCGCCGCCCTGGCCGCCGTCCATGGAGAATTTCCCCATGCGGGTGAGGCGGATGATCTCACCAGCCGACATGCCGCAAATCATGGCATCGCACTTGTCCCGGCGCGCCTGAAGCGCCGGCAGGATCGCCTCTACGTGCTCTTCCATGAACAGCATGGTTGCGATGATGATGTCGGCTTTCGCGATATCCTCACGGCAGCGCTGGAGCGCGTCCGGGTCTTTAGACCACTCGGTGGCCGCGTGCAGGGACAATGAGAGACCGGGTATGTCGGTGCTCAATTGCCGGGACGCACGTTCGACGGCGCCGGCAATGTGGCTGTCCAGCGTGACGATGGTGACCCGAACGGGCGTTCCCTTATCGGCCGAAGTGCGCCTTGGCATCGTACAGTGTCTCGACAGTGATTACGTCCACATGGTTCATCGCGGCAAATTTCTCGGTGTTACGGCGAGCCTTGCCGCGAACGAAAAACGGAATTTTGCGGAGTTCCTCCTCGGCCTCGAGGGACCAGACGCCCGATATGGCGGTTTCCCCGGCGGCCGGGCTGGTGACCATTTGCTGCTCTAAATCGGGCGCGCTCTGCACCGATCCCGCATTAGCAAGATGGGACGGAACGGAGTGGTCATTGAACTCGAAATCTTCGCGGAACATGCCGAGGAGGTGTTCTTCGAGGCCCATCATCAGCGGATGGACCCAATCGTCGAAGAGAACGTTTGCGCCCTCGAAACCCATCTGCGGTGAGTAACGGGCGGGAAAGTCCTGGACATGGACCGGTGCTGAAATCACCGCGCACGAGATACCCAGACGTTTAGCAATATGGCGCTCCATCTGGGTGCCCAATACCAATTCTGGCTGCAGTTCCTTGATTGTCGCCTCGACCTCGAGGTAATCGTCGGTGATCAGCGCTTCTAGGCCGAGTTCCTCCGCGACCGCCCGCACCTCGCGGGCATATTCGCGCGTATAGGTGCCGAGGCCGACGACGGAGAACCCTAGCTCGTGTTGGGCCACGCGGGCCGCTGCCGCCACATGGGTCGCATCGCCAAAGACAAAAACCCGCTTGCCGGTGAGATAGGTCGAATCAACCGAACGGGAGAACCAGGGCAGTCTGGTTAACTCGTCGTCCGGCAACCTAGCTGAATCCAGCCCCGCCAGCTCCAAAACTTCGTCGATGAATTCGCGCGTCGCGCCGACGCCGATCGGGACTGTCTTGGTCGATGGTTGCCGGAAGGTCCGTTCCAGCCAGGTGGCGGCAAGGCCGGCGGTTTCCGGGTAGAGCACGACATTGAAGTCAGCCTCGCCGAGCCTGGCGATATCCGCCGGACGTGCACCCAGCGGTGCGGTCACGTTGATTTCGACACCCATTCGCCTGAGAAGACCGGAGATCTCTCGGACATCGTCCCGATGTCGGAAGCCGAGCGCCGTCGCGCCCAGAATATTGCATGACGCCCGTTTGTCCGCCGGTCGCGGCGGCCGTTCGGTACCGGCCTCCGGCGCGTTGGCACCGGCGAACGCCCGGACGATCTGATAGAAGGTTTCCGCCGTGCCCCAATTTTCCTTTCGTTGATAGGCGGGGAGTTCCAGGGGCACCACTGGAATGGGCAATCCCAGCGCCCGGCCGAGACCGCCCGGGTCATCCTGGATGAGTTCTGCGGTGCAGGAGGCGCCGACCAGGATCGCCCGTGGCTGAAACCGGTCATAGGCTTCGGCGACGGCGTTCTTGAAAATCTCGGCGGTATCGCCGCCCAGGTCCCGCGCTTCGAACGTCGTGTAGGTGACCGGTGGTCGGTCGGGCAGCCGTTCAATCATCGTGAACAGAAGATCGGCGTAGGTATCCCCTTGCGGGGCGTGCAGGACATAATGAACGTCCTTCATCGCCGTCGCGATGCGCATCGCGCCGACGTGAGGAGGACCTTCATATGTCCAGAGGGTGAGTTCCATTCCTACACCCTCAATTTCTCGCGCCGCCGCAGCGGCCGCGCGAACAGCTCGGCGAGGTCGCCCGCCTGCTCGTAGCCATGGGTCGGCGTAAACAGGAGTTCGATGGACCACTTGGTCGCCAAGCCTTCGGTTTCCAGTGGATTGGCGAGCCCCAAGCCGCAGACGACCAAATCCGGCTTCGCCGACCGGCAGCGGTCCAACTGCCGCTCCACATCCTGGCCTTCGCTCAGAACCACCGTTTCCGGGAGCATCGACAATTCGTCCGCGAGGTGATGCCGGTGAAGATAGGGCGTCCCGACCTCGATCAGCTCCATGCCGAGCTCGCGGGACAAGAACCGCGCCATGGGGATTTCCAATTGGGAATCGGGAAAGAAGAAAATGCGTTGGCCGTTCAATCGGTCGCGATAGCGCTCGAGGGACAATTCGGCCCGCCTGCGCTTGGTCTCGGTGACGGCGGCGAACCGCTCGCGGGAGACCTGCCATTCATTCGCCGCGGCTCGGAGCCACGATGTCGTTCCCTCGGCACCGAAGGGAAACGGCGCCGCGATTCGCTCTGCGCCCCTCTCTTCGAGGGCGCGTGCGGTCTCGGCGAGAAACGGCTGTGCCAGCAGGAAGCGAGTGTTCTTGCCGACAGTCGGCGGCTCGGTACTGTGGCGCGGCGGCAGAAACTGCATCGATTCGATTCCCAACTCATCGAATAACCTGCGAAACTGATCTTCGACCACGTCCGGCAATGTGCCGACGACCATCAGAGATTTTTCAGAGTCCGCCGGTTCCGCCGGAAAAGTTGGGACCATTGCGGCGAGACATGCGTCCTCCCCTTGGGTGAAGGTGGTTTCGATACCGCTACCCGAATAATTGAGAACCCTCACGTCCGGCGCATGGGTGGCGGAGAGGCGCTCCGCGGCCCGGGACAGGTCAAGCTTGATGACCTCAGACGGGCAGGAACCGACGAGGAACAGCAGCTTGATGTCGGGACGACGGGCAAGGAGTTTTTCTACAGCCCGGTCCAGCTCCTCATTGGCGTCGGTGAGGCCGGCGAGATCCTTTTCGCCCATGATGGCGGTGGCGAATCGGGGTTCGGCGAATATCATCACACCGGCGGCGGACTGGATGAGATGCGCGCAAGTTCGCGACCCGACCACCAGAAAAAAAGCATCCTGGATTTTCCGATGCAACCAGATGATGCCGGTCAAACCGCAAAAAACCTCGCGTTGCCCACGCTCCCTCAGGACAGGCGCTTCTTTGTCCACGGCGCAGGCGACCGACGGTGAGGCGAGGGCGGTCCCGGTCATCCTGCGGCCCCAACGCCGTCAGTATGGCCGGTTCCGCGCATCCCGCCTGACCGCCGGTCGCCCTCTTCACTCTGGGCACCGCCTGCGCCGATACGTCCCAAGCGGAACTTGACGACGTATTGCGTGGCGTTCACGACGTAGGCGGCATAGGCCGCCAGAGCGAGGTATAGCTGATCGTCAACCGCCAGATAGCCGCCGATCAATGCGACCAGGTAGGCGGTGTGCAGGATCATGACGAGGACGCTGATCACGTCCTCCCAGAAAAATGCAGGCGCAAACAGGTAACGGCCGAAGACCACCCGCTCCCAGACCGAGCCGGTGACCATGATCGCGTATAGAATAAGTGTCTTGATGATGATCGACCCAACCGCGAGCGCCAGGCCCTCGCCGGTTGCGAGGTATCTGATGACCAGGCCGAGGCTGACGAGGAACACCAGGAACTGAATCGGGGCGAGAATCCCCTGGACCATCGTCCAGGGCGTAGTGTCGCGACGCCGGCGTTGTTCGGGCGTATAGATTCCCCGCTTTACGGATGGGGCAGTGGCCTCCGCCAGCGGAACCATCCTGCCGGCATGCGCGGACCAGGGACAGCTATCGACCATACCGATCAATCGCTCAAGGACACTCACGGGTCCGATCACATGGTTCATAAGGTGCGCCTCCTGCTCCATACGGTTCTTAGGAATGCGCGATGTCCTTGGCATTCGCGCCTCGACCACCAGGGGTCAATTGAACCGACTCGACGGTCGTAGCGGCGGGTATTCATTGTCTTTGGCTCCGCACATCACCTTCCCATGGGTCGATGCTAGACCCCGAGGCACGAGAATGTCAATAAAACTATACGTCCAATTAACTTGACAATTTTTTGGGGTTGGTTCTAATTTAATTTGTGGTAGCTGAATCCAAATTGGCCGAGGCAAGAATTGAGGGCTTTGAGATTTCGCGAGATGACAGTAAGGTATTGTGGACAGTCAACGATCACTCCAAAAGTTGACGTGGGAGAGCACCAACAAAAAGCCGGACCACACCGGTTTTGGTTCAAATCGGGGTCTGGGAGCCCTACAGCGCGGAGGGTTAGTGCATGAACGCGCATGGTCAAAAAGTCATTCGGAAACGAGGGAACACTTCGGAGTCCACCCCAGAAAAAAAACCCAACCAGGCCGAACCGTCAAAAAATTTAGACAATCCCCCAAATCCGCCGCCGCCAGCGATTGACGGCTTGGTGGTGCCGTTTCGACCGCTCCAACAGGCCATTGAAATCGACATCATTCCGCGCTTGGCTCTTTCCCAGCGGGATGACGCCCCACTCTTGGGAGATCAGGGCGCGCGCTTCCAGGATCAGCAGGTCGACGACACGGCAATTGATGATTTTGTACAACTCGTACGGAAAAGCGTCGACGATCAGACTGATATCTTCATTGCCGATTTGATTCGCCAGGGCACGTCACTGGACAACATTTACTTGAACCTGTTGGCGCCCGCCGCGCGGCGATTCGGGGATATGTGGATCGACGACCTCGTCGATTTCACTGAGGTCACCCTTGCCGTCGGCAAGCTTCAACGGCTGCTTCATCGGCTTGATACGGCGTCTCAGGCATGGCATCCCGGTCAGGCCGCTTGCTTCAGCGTTCAACTTGTTCCAGCGCCGCAAGAACAGCATACCTTCGGCTTATCCATGGTGGCGGAATTCTTCAGGGGGAGCGGCTGGGAGGTCGTATTCGGCGCGTATAACGACCTTCGAGGTGCTACGCGGATCGGCGGCAATCCGGTCGATGTCGTTGGTTGGTCCATCAGCAGCGAAATCCATCTAGAGAAACTCTCGGCGGAAATTGCGAATCTCCGCCGCTCGGATCCTGACGGAAATATAGGGGTTCTTGTTGGTGGGTCGCTTGTCGTCGAACGCCCCGATTTGGTATCCAAGCTCGGTGCGGATGCGATGGCGGTCGATGGCAGAGAGGCCGTGGACAAGGCCTTCAAATTGGTGTCGGCCTTAGCCGACGAACGTGGCGCAAGAGGGTTTGAATTGGGGGCGTGAACGGCACCGCCGAGGTGTCTGAGAGAAGATGGTCGTAGGTGAAAAAGTTTGCCACCCCAGAATCGTCCTTAGGGCAGTTGGACGCTGAAATCGTTGCAACGCTTCTCGCGACAGCGTCCGATATAGCGCTTTCCCTCGATGACCAGGGCGTCATCACCGACTTGGCATTCGGCAACGAAGAGTTGGCGGCTGCGCCGTATCAGGTGCAATGGCTGGGGAAACCTTGGGTCGAGACCGTAACGGTCGAGAGCCGGCTGAAAATTGCTCGGCTGCTGAACGAAGCCGACAAAGCGGATTCCCCGAAATGGCGGCAAGTAAATCACCCATCGGGGGACGGCTCCGATCTGCCGGTCGTCTACACGACGCTACGAATCGGCAACGACGGAAGGCAGGTCGCGATCGGCCGCGAACTTCGCCAGATGGCCGCGTTGCAACAGCGCCTGCTGGACGCCCAGCATTCCATTGAGCGGGACTATTCCCGGCTTCGGCAAATGGAGACCCGTTACCGGCTTTTGTTTCAACAGGTTCCCGATGCCGTTCTGGTCGTCGATGCAGCGACCCAAAAAATACTTGAGGCCAACCCGGCTGCCGAAGAGTTGATGGGCGGCGGCCGCAGAAAGCTGTCCAACAGGAAGGTCGTCGATCTGTTCGGTCCCCCTAATGCCGAGGAGCTGCAGGCCTTCTTCTCCAGGCTCGTAATGCTGGGTGATGCTGCCGAGACAACGTTCGCGGCCGATGGGAGCGATGGATATCTCGTATCGGGTTCTCTGTTTCGCGAGGACGAAAAAAACTTGCTGCTGCTCAGGATACGTCGGGCTGATGCCGAAACCGATTCAACCGGGGCCCCCGAAGCCCGGAAAGACCTCATAAGGCTGCTCGATGCCGCGCCGGACGGATTTGTGCTGGCGAATCGGGAAGGCCAAATTCTTGCGGTCAACTCCGCCTTTCTCGAAATGACCCAACTAGCCACCGAGGATCAGGCGCGAGGCGAGTCCTTGGACGAATGGCTGGGCCGGTCGGCGGTCGACTTCAATGTGCTGTTGGGAAATGCCCGCGAGCGCGGAAGCGTTCGTCTGTTTGCGACAACTCTAAGAGGTCTGCACGGCGCACGAACCGACGTCGAGGTCTCGGCTGTCGCGGTGCCTGAGGACCGGCAGGGCCGGATCGGCTTCATTATTCGGGATGTCAATCAGCGTCTGGTCGCGGGAGACGACGCGCCGACGGAGATCGAAGGATCGACCCGGCACCTGGCAGAATTGGTTGGTAAGGTTTCACTCAAGGAAATCGTCCGTGAAACCACCGACGTGATTGAACGGATGTGTATCGAATCGGCGCTTGAGCTAACGAGAAATAATCGGGCGTCTGCGGCCGAGATGCTCGGTCTCAGCCGCCAGAGTCTTTACGCGAAATTGCATAGGTACGGTCTCGGAGATTTGTCGCCGGAAAATTGAGCGCCGCATAATTCCAGCCCGGACCGGCTTGCCGATACGGTGGAAAACAGGAGTAGATTTGGTCATGAAAATCCACGATCACCTAGCTGCTAGTCCCAAGGGCGCCCCCTTCACCGTACGATCGGACCAATTAGTCTCGGAAGCCGTCGCCGGCATGTCCGAGTACAACTATGGTTCGGCAATTGTCGTCGACGGAGATCAGAAAGTTATCGGCATCCTGACGGAACGAGATGTGATGAAACGTCTCGTTAACGTCGGCCTCGATGCCCAGACCACAGATATTTCCGAAATCATGACCTCCAATCCAAGCTGTGCGCGGGAGACGGACGAGATGGAAGAGTGGATGCGGACAATGTCCAAGGATCGCTATCGGCGAATTCCGGTGGTCGACGGCGAAAACCGTATCAAGGCCGTTTTGACACAGACCGATATGATCGCTTACTCCTGGCCCGTCCTCATGGATCAGGCACGGGAATTGGCAGAGATCAGCGCCCGGCGAAATTTCAACTATTCGCTGATGGGCGGCGGCGTTTTGATCTATGCCATCGCCATGGTGATCATCTTCAATATGTTCTGACCCTTCGTCCGCCTGCGTTCGGCTACACGCATGAAAATCGCTGAATTTCCGCGGTCCCGTGCGTCCAAATAAATTGACAATTAAAAATGTAATATACATCATACAGTTATGTCTAATTCGGCCAATGCGACGGTTTCGGCAGGGCGACCGGCGCCCTCCGCAGTACTGGAACTGTTCAAACCGATAACTTGGTTCCCACCCATGTGGGCGTTTGCCTGCGGAGCGGTTTCCTCCGGCGTGACACTCGGCGTCAACTGGCCGATTGTCATTGCCGGCATTGTCCTCGCCGGGCCGCTGGTTTGCGCAACCAGTCAGGCGGTGAACGATTGGTTTGATAGGCACGTGGACGCCATCAACGAGCCCGGCCGCCCGATCCCGTCGGGGCGAATCCCCGGTCGGATGGGTCTCTACATCGCCATTTTCTGGACGGCCGTTTCTGCGGCGGCCGGTGCGGCGATTGGGCCCTGGGTATTCGGGGCGACCGTTGTCGGGCTGATTCTTGCCTGGCTGTACAGCGCGCCGCCGGTTCGCCTGAAGCTCAATGGGTGGTGGGGTAACCTCGCGGTCGGGTTTTCCTACGAGGGCTTGGCATGGTTCACCGGGGCGGCCGTTCTGCTCGGCGTGTTGCCGGACACCCGGATCATTCTGTTTGCCGTGCTGTACAGCATCGGTGCCCACGGCATCATGACGCTGAACGACTTCAAGGCGATCGAGGGCGACCGGCAGATGGGCGTGCGGTCTCTTCCGGTTCAGTTGGGCGTCAGGAGGGCGGCGCGGGTCGCCTGTGCCGTGATGATCTTTCCGCAGTTGCCGGTCATCGCTCTGCTCGTCGACTGGGGTAAGCCGTTCCACGCACTAGTGATTGCCCTTCTGGTCGCTGTCCAGCTTCTGATGATGCGCCGTTTTCTCCGCGACCCCATGACATTCGCTTTGTGGTACAGCGGCTTAGGCGTCCCGGTCTATGTCAGCGGCATGATGGTCTCTGCATTTGCATTGAGGGGATTGACGTGACGCAGCCCTATTTCAACTGGTTGTCAATTTTCCGTCTGGGTCTGGTTCAGACCGCCTTGGGAGCGATCGTCGTCCTCACAACGTCGACGTTGAACCGGGTCATGGTGGTGGAGTTGGCGTTGCCTGCCATGCTGCCGGGCGCCTTGGTCGCGCTGCACTATTTTGTTCAGATCACCCGCCCTCGTTGGGGGTACGGGTCTGACTGTGGCGGAAAATTGACCCCGTGGATTGTTGGCGGAATGGCGGTGCTGACCCTGGGCGCCTTTGGCGCCTCACTGGCAACCGCCTGGATGGAGACCAATCGGTTGGCTGGCATCAGCCTCGCGGTCGCCGCATTCGTCCTAATCGGCGGTGGAGTCGGTGCGTCCGGCACGTCGCTGTTGGTGCTGCTTTCCAAGGGAACTCAACCCAGCAGGCGCGCGGCCGCGGCGACGACGGTCTGGGTCATGATGATCGCAGGGTTCATCATCACCGCCGGAATCGCCGGCCAGATGTTGGACCCGTTCTCGCTCAGCCGTCTCGTCATGGTGACCGGATCGGTTTGTACGATTGCCTTCGTGTTGGCCTTGTTGGCGGTATTTCGGGTCGAACGGAAGGTTGCCTCGCCGTTACTTGCCCCGGCCGGTGTGGAGAGCCCTCGGGAGGTTCCTTCGTTTCGCATTGCCTTGGCCGAGGTCTGGAATGAACCTCGGGCCCGCCGGTTGGCGATCTTTGTCTTTGTCTCAATGCTGGCCTACAGTGCGCAGGATCTGATTCTCGAACCGTTCGCCGGTACCGTATTCGGTTTTACCCCCGGCGAATCGACCAAGCTCGCCGGCATTCAGCACAGCGGCGTTTTGGCCGGTATGTTGCTGGTGGCCATAACCGGCACCATCGCGCGCGGCCGCCGGTTCGGCTCGCTGAAGGCCTGGGCCGTTGGCGGTTGTGCCGCATCGGCGCTGGCGCTGTCGGGGCTGGTCCTCGGCGGCCTAGCCGGTCCGGCCTGGCCGCTGAATTCAAACGTATTTGCCCTCGGCGTTGCAAACGGCGCCTTCGCGGTTGGCGCCATCGGCTCAATGATGGGAATGGTCAGCGAAGGCCGGGAACGCCGGGAAGGCGTCCGCATGGGGATCTGGGGGGCTGCCCAGGCGGTAGCGTTCGGCATCGGTGGCTTCTTGGGTACATTTGCCATTGATGCCGCGCGCTGGATTATCGACTCCCCGGCGGCTGCCTACGGGCTGGTGTTCTCCGCCGAGGCCATGATGTTCGTCGTTGCCGGCGTGCTGGCGACACGAATTGACCGTAAGACTGTGGGCCAGGAATTCGAATCCCCAGCAACCATGACCACGACGTTCGCAACTGGAACCAGCGGAGGATAACCCTGTGCGCGAATTGGAAACGTTTGATGCTGTCGTCATTGGCGGAGGGCCGGCCGGCGCAACCGCCGCAACCGACCTCGCCGTCGCCGGAAAGAGAACATTGCTGCTCGACCGTCCTGGCAGGATTAAGCCTTGTGGAGGCGCCATTCCGCCGCGGCTGATCAAGGACTTCGATATCCCGCTCTCGCTCCTGGTGGCGCGGGCCAATAGCGCCAGGATGATTTCCCCGGACGACAAAAAAGTCGATATGCCCATTGAGGACGGTTTCGTCGGCATGGTGGACCGCGACGTCTACGACGAGTGGCTGCGCGATCGGGCCGAGACTTCGGGCGCCGAACGGCGCAATGGCCGCTTCGTCAAGTTGGAGAGGAATGAGGACGGAACCGCTATCATCTACTACAAGCCGGGAGAAGGACTGGGCAAGGAGACCGAAGCCATCCGCGCCCGCGCGATCATCGGTGCCGACGGTGCGCGTTCCGAGGTCGCCCGGCAGACAATTCCGGGCTCGGACAAAATGCCGTTCGTCTTCGCCTATCATGAAATCGTAAAGTCGCCGGGTGCAACGAAGGCCACGCACGATTACGATGGCTCACGGTGCGACGTCTACTACCAGGGTAAGCTCTCACCCGACTTCTACGCCTGGGTTTTCCCACACGGCGGGACGACCAGCGTCGGAATCGGCTCCGCGATCAAGGGTTACCCGCTCCGCGATGCCGTTCACCGCCTGCGTGAAAGTTCCGGCTTGGACGGCACGTCGACGGTCCGGTGCGAAGGCGCGCCGATACCGCTCCGTCCACTCCGCCGTTGGGACAACGGCAGCGACGTCGTCCTCTGCGGCGATGCGGCGGGCACCGTGGCTCCAGCGTCGGGCGAAGGGATTTACTACGCGATGACCAGTGGGCGTATGGCGGCGGAAGCCGTCGATGCGTACCTCGAGACAGGCGACAGCCGCGCATTGGCTACGGCCCGGAAGAAATTCATGAAGGCACATGGTCGGGTATTTTGGATTCTCGGCATCATGCAGTATTTCTGGTATGCCAATGACCGGCGACGGGAACGCTTTGTCAAAATCTGCCGGGATCCGGATGTGCAGCGGCTTACGTGGACGGCCTATATGAATAAGGAACTTGTGCGGGCGAAACCCGTCGCCCATGCGCGCATCTTTTTCAAGGATCTCGCCCACCTTCTCGGTATCGCCTCCCCGTGACCGACGCACGTCCGCGAAGATGGCGAGCCATCCTCATCGCTGCGGCGGCGGCAGCCTTTGTTGCCGCGCTAGGGATCACCAGCACCGACCTCGGGCCGTGGTATCAGGGCCTTGCGCAGCCGCCTTGGAAACCGCCTGATGCGGTGTTTGGACCGGGCTGGATGGTCATTTACGCGTTCGTTATCGCTTCGATCGTCAGCGCATGGCAGAGCGCGGACCAACGTGCCAAACTGCTAATTGTGATCTTCTTTGGCATCAATGGTTTGCTCAATGTTGCTTGGAGTTGGCTGTTTTTCCGCTTTCAGCGCCCGGATTGGGCGTTGATCGAGGTCGTGCTCCTGTGGCTATCGATCGCTACGCTCCTCTGGATGCTGCGGCGGATATCCGTCCGTGCGGCGTGGCTGCTGGCGCCGTATCTTGCTTGGGTGACCTTTGCGGGCGCCCTCAACTGGTCGGTGGTGCAACTGAACGGTCCGTTTGACGCGTCCTAAGTCGGGGGAGGCGGGATGGCCTTTTTGATCGAGAGCGGGCTAATCGCCGACTTGATTCTGATCTTCTTGGGCACAACCGGTATTTGGCTGTTCCTCTACCACCGAAAAACTGACCGTGGCATTCCCGTCGCGCGCTGGATCTGGAATGTGCTCTCGGGCGGGTGCTTGGTGCTGGCATTTCGCGCCGCCTTGATTGATGCCGGTTGGGGTTGGATCGCGCTGGCGCTGATCGGCGCGCTGATCTTTCATGTGTTGGATCTGATCGCCCGCTGGACCCGAACTTCTTAGCGGGCCTCGGCCGCCTCCGGCCGTGCGCACGGCAATACAACTCCGAAGAATGGCCTTGGTCTCAGTTTCCGATGCCAGCGGCGATCCCAGGAGGTCGTTGAAGGACGGTCGGGGTTGAAGGTTATATCGATGTTTCCTGATTCTTTCGACACGTATTCCAGACAGGTCGATACAGAGAGAAGATATCGGCATGTTGGGTCGTGGCAAGCAGGTGAGCCGGTAATGTGGACCGCTGTCGATCAGGTCCGCTACTAACGGGCAGCAAGTTGCGGACTTACATAGACCTCTTGTAGATCAAGGGCTTGCGGCGGATCAGATCGGGATTTCGATCAAATGTCGGTCTCGGTGGTTGCGAGCCCCCGCAACCAAAAAAACGCTAATAACCCAATAGGTTATCTGCGTTTTCTTTTTCGGGAGAGATCATTGAGAATCCGTTTCGGAATGCAATCGGAACGGAAATTGCGGGAATGTGGGGGCATGCCGGTCCGCTCGTGTCCACGATACCCCCGGTCGAGCCGGAGTGGCAGAGCTGGGCTGTCAGCGACGCGAGCCCCTTAAACGGGCGGTTGGTAGCGGCAATTTCTGGCGATGTTCCGGAGGTCGGTGGTCTCCGTTAACCGTGTCGACTTTGACGAAGGTGATCGAGCGATAGCGCGGCTCCAAACTATTAGGGAAGCCTTCCTTAGGACACGGTCATTCCACCATCGATGACAATCGTTTGGCCCGTGATCATCTTGGCGCCTGTCAGCAGAAAGGTGATGAGTTCCGCCACATCTTCCGGCTGCACATGGCGTTTGATCAAAGATTTGTCGAGTGCCGCCTGCTTCCGTTCCGCCGGCCAGTCGGCTGTCCAGGGAGTGGCGACCTGGCCCGGTGCAACGGCGTTGACTCTGACCTTTGGCGCAAGCGCGCGCGCCAATGAGCGCGTGAGGCTTACGACGCCGGATTTGGAAGCCGCGTAGGGAATACTGCTTCCCTGCAGACCGAGGCCGGATGTCGAGGCGGTATTCACGACAGCACCCTCCGCTTCTTTCAACGCCCCCGAGGCCGCCTTTGAGACCCTGAAGACGCTGACAAGATTTGTGGCGAGCAATGCCTGCCACAGTTCCTCGCCGATCCTATCCAGATCCGCGGGCGGAATAGGATCTTTCGTACCGGAAATCCCGGCGTTGTTTGCGAGGTAATCGAGGCCGCCAAGGTCGGCCACGGCCTTTTCAACCATTCGTTCGGCGGTCTCGAGGATCGAAACGTCACCGGGCGCGGCAATGACATCAAGGCCCTCGGCCTTGAGCCTCCCTACTTGCTCTTTCCCCGCAGGATCATCCTCCAGGTGGTTCATCGCGACCTTCGCGCCGCGGCGGGCGAGCATGGTTACGGTGGCCAATCCGATTCCGGACGCGCCGCCGGTTACGAGCGCGCGGCGTCCGGTGAGATCCTGATTCTGCATATGGTTGCTCCGTATCTCGTTCGAATATTCGTCGATTTTGCGTCCAAGCTGTTACCGTGGCGGCCGACGGCCCGCTCATTGAGCGATGAAGGACAGGACGCTTGCAATTTTCTACCAAGGCCAGGAACGGAAGTCAGGTACGATCATCATGTTCATATTCACTCAGATATTTCAGTTGCTTACAAAAATGTCCGTACTTGGTGATAGTTTGATTTGGTCATACTCTTGCATGTGCGCGCCTGAGCAAATTTGGCCATTGTTGGCGGTTTGGACGTGAGATAAGCCATCCATTTGGAGCGCAACCCTCAACAGGCAACAAGGAATCCCAAATTGCCCCAAAAAACGATACTGACCTGCCCGGTCACCGGAAACGTGACGATGCCGTCCCAAAACGAAAATCTCCCGGTTAAGCCGGCGGAAATCGCCCAGGCAGCCGTCGATGCGGGCAAGGCCGGCGCGGCGGTTGCCCATATACACGTGCGTGATCCCGAAACCGCCAAGGGATCCATGGATGTCAGCCTTTACCGCGAGGTCATCGACCGTATCCGCGATGCAGGATCCGAAATCGTTATCAACCTAACGACCGGCGAAGGTCAGCGTTTCGTGCCCGGCGAAGATGAACCCAAGGTGGCGGGACCGGGCACAACACTTGCGCCTCCTGCATTACGAGTGACCCACGTGAAGGAATTGAAGCCCGAGATTTGCACGCTCGACTTCAATACCATGGTCAACCAGACCTGGACGGTAATCAACACGCCTCCCACTCTTGAAGTCATGGCTAACGCCGCCAACGAAGCCGGATCCAAGCCCGAGATTGAAATATTCGACTCCGGTGACCTGAATATGGCGAAGGACTTTATCGCCAGGGGAATCCTTAATCCGCCCGTGATGTTTCAGTTCGTAATGGGAATTAATTTCGGTGCTGCGGCCAATCCCCAGACATTGACCTACCTTGTTTCTCAGCTCCCGGAAGACTGCATTTGGGCTGCATTCGGCATAGGCAGGCATTCGTATCCCATGCTGGCGCTGTCATATTTGATGGGCGGCCACGTTCGGATTGGCATGGAGGATACGATCTATGTTGCCAAGGGCGAGTTAGCGAAGAGCAATGCACAACTAGTCGAAAAAGCGGTCGGCATCGTCGAAAATCTGGGGGGATCGATGGCGACCCCGACAGAGGCGAGAGAAATTATTGGTCTCAAGCCTCTGTGACGTGTTTCGCCGCTCCGGCCGGACCGTGTCCTCCCTGGCGGTCCGGCCGCACCCGGCCAACTCATCGGAAGGTGCCGAAGATTTTTTGCCGCGGCCTGCCTCCACGCTGCTTTAAGGAGCCTGCATGACCAATTCGAACCCTCCGCCGGTCGACATGTCCTTGAATCTGAGCAAGGTTGAGACTGTTCTCGTCAAGACCGAAATTGAGACACCGGTGAGAACATCCTTTGGCATTATGCATGAGCGTCCAACACTCGTGGTCCGGGTCACCGATGCTTCCGGGGTGAGGGGCTATGGCGAAATATGGTGCAATTTTCCTGTTCGCGGGGCGCCTCACCGGCAGCAACTGGTTGAGACGGAAATTGCCCCATTCATTGTCGGCAGGAAATTTTCCACACCAAAGGAATGCTACAAGGCGTTAAATGCAACACTGCATATTCTCAAATTACAGACAGGGGAGCCTGGCCCGATCGCCCAGGCTATTGCAGGTGTCGATATCGCCATATGGGACATGGTCGCGCGCCGGGCCGAGGCTCCCGTCTACGCTCTGTTTGGATCGGAGAGGGACACCGTTCCGGCCTACGCCAGCGGCATTAATCCTGTAGGAGTACTGGATACCGTAGAGCGCGCCCGCGCCCGCGGCCATCGGAAATTCAAGGTAAAAGTCGGATTTGGGATCGAAACGGACCGGGCCAATGTTGAGGCCGTGGCGGCCGACATATCCGACGGCGAATTCTTTCTTCTGGATGCAAATCAGGGCTGGTTGCCGGATGACGCCGCGGAGGCATTAAGGTGGATCGCTCCCTTCAAGCCTTATTGGATCGAAGAACCCATGCCGGTGGATATTCCGCCGGAAGACTGGTTTGCGTTGAAAGACATGACCGGCATCCCGATCGCCGGAGCCGAAAATTTTACCGTCCGCAGCGAATTCGAGTCGGTTGTCCAACACAAGTGGCTCGATATCGTTCAGCCGGATATCGCGAAATGGGGTGGTTTCACGGAGTGCAGCGAAGTGGCGCGGAATGTTGTGAACAGCGGCCTGACATATTGTCCGCATTCGCTGGGCGGCGGCGTTGCGCTTGCGGCTTCGGCACATCTTCTCGCCGCTGTCGGCGGGCCGGGATTATTGGAGTGCGATGTCAACGAGAATTCGTTTCGTGACGAAGTGTTTGAACCGCCTTTGGACGACGGGGTCGTCAAATTGTCCGGCGAACCGGGCCTCGGCGTGAACGTTGGAGTTCTCGATCAACAATTTCCCTGACACCCGGCCAAAAAGCGGACTTCCCGACAAAAAGATCATGTCACGTCACGGACATTCTTCTTCGCGAAATTTGGGCGCTCTCTTTTTCGGGACAACTCAGGACCTCAAGGCGCCGTCAGCGACAAATTCGTGGCCCGTGCAGTAACTGGCATCGTCCGACGCAAGGAACAGTACAAGTCTGGCGACCTCGATTACCTGTCCATTTCGGCCCAGCGGCACTTTTGCGGCCAGCTCTTCTCTCGGGACCCCATGTTCATCGAGCATGGGCGTGTCCATGAAACCAGGATGCACGGAATTGACACGGATATTATGCGGTCCAAGTTCGACGGCAGCCGATTTCGTCATGCCGCGTACAGCCCACTTTGTCGCGGCATAGGCATGAGCCTTGGCCGCGGTCAATCCGGCAATGGAAGAGATATTGACGATACTCCCCGCCGGGCCCTTTTTCATGAGCGGGACGGCCGTCCGCATGCCCAGGAACACGCCGGTCTGATTGGTCGCGACCGTCGAATTCCAGTCCTCAAGCGAGGTTTCCTCCAACGTGAGAACGCGAAAAATTCCGGCATTGTTCACCAATACATCCAGCCGACCGTGCAATTCGTCCACTTTGTCGATGACGCGCGCCCAATCCTCTTCGGACGATACATCATGTTCCAAGAATTGGCAGGCATCGCCCAATCGAGCGGACGTGCTTTCGCCAAGTTCCGTTTTGATGTCGGAAATAACCACTTGCGCGCCGGCGGAGATAAAAAGCTCCGCCTCCGCGGCGCCATGCCCCGCCGCGCCGCCTGTGATCAACGCTATCTTATCGTCGAGTCGATTCATGGTGACCTTCTTTCAATGAATGCTGCGGCGGGACTTGCTCCCTCGAAAACGGCCCGGGACCCGATCACGGCCACTCGCGCGGCGGAGATATTCCGATCAGTTTCCCTGACCCGATAAGGCTCAGCCGTAACGGGTCACCCGATGCCGTCCAACACGGTTTTGCCCACCGCGGCTCCACTTTCCTGATGAGTCAATGCCTCGCGCAGATTGGCGGCGTTCAACGGCCCACAATGTTTGTTGGCTGTCGACATGAGCTTACCCTCGTCCGCCAACTGTGAAACGCGGTTAAGCAGATTGCTCTGGGCATCCATGTCATCCGTCTGGAACATGGAACGGGCAAACATGAATTCCCAGCTGAAACTCAGGGCCTTGAGCTTGATGGAGGCAATGTCGATGGATTGCGGATCGTCAATCATGGCGATATGCCCGCGCGGCTTGATTAGTTCAACGATGGCGGGGAAATGCTGTTCTGTTTCGGTGAGCGTTGCGACATACCGCGGCGCAATACCCAGCGCAGCCATTTCCTCATTGAGCGGGTTGCGGTGATTGACGACGTGATCGGCCCCCATTTTCTTGACCCAGGCTTCGGTTTCCGGCCGGGAGGCGGTTGCGATGACGGCCAGGCCCGTCAGCTGCTTCGCGAGCTGAATTAGGATCGAACCAACGCCGCCCGCACCGCCAATCACGAGCAAAGCCTCCCCGGAACCGTCACCCTCTCGGAGCCCAAAGCTGTCGAACAGAATTTCCCAAGCCGTGATGCTGGTGAGCGGCAGAGCGGCGGCATCGGCGAAGCCCAATGACTTTGGCTTCCTGCCGACAAGCCGTTCATCGACAGACTGTAATTCCGCATTGCTTCCCGCCCGGGTGAATTCGCCGGCATAAAACACTTCGTCTCCGACGTCGAAACCGGTCACATCAGAGCCGACCCCGCGAACCACGCCCGCAGCGTCAAATCCAAGAATGCGCGGTTCGTCGTCCGGCGGCGGCCTATTGGCCCGTACCTTGACGTCTACCGGATTGACCGAGACACCGCGAACCTCAACCAGCAAATCATGTGGTTCGGGTTGCGGATCATCCGTTTCGAACTCCACCACAGCTTCATCTGCCGAAACCGGCCCTCTCTGGGCGTAACCAATCGCCTTCATTTTTCCTCCGGATACACTGGGCTATAAGATAGCGGCCAACCTGCAATCGCGTGGCGGAAACCACAAGTACCCACATTTTTGTAAGTATCTATCGCTATTGAATATACGTGATGGTATGCTTTGCAAGGAGAGCCTCAAATTAGGTCGAATCAGAGCAATCTCGGGGGTTAAAAATGGCGAGAAAATACAATTGGAGAACCGGCAGCAACGTTGAAGCAACGCTGAGTGTTATCGGAGGCCGCTGGAAACCGGTGATTCTATGCAATCTGCTTATGGAGAGACAACGATTTGGAGAATTGTGCCGCAACATGCCAAACGCGACCCAACGTATGATCACCCTACAACTCCGTGAATTGGAGGCGGACGGCGTTGTCAAACGGCACGTTTATGCGGAAATTCCTCCAAGAGTGGAATACGAACTAACGGAATTCGGCCGGTCTCTCCGGCCGGTATTGGAGGTCATGCGGGAATGGGGAGTTGCCTTTAAAAGACAGCGGTTCGCCGAAGAAGGAAAATCCCCGGAGGTTGTTCTCTCAGAGGATGCTATGTAGCGGCTTTGGACCCGACAAGGCTTCCGCAATGACAATGCGCCAGACGGATCTGGCCCGTTGGAGGTTTGATTATGGCTTGAGAAGCCGTCTCTCGATGGATGGCCCCATAACCTGAAATCTGGGTATCGTCCAGGCCATTCAACGCCTATCGCGATAATCGACTGCGATTACAATCTTGATCACGAAATAATTAGTTACTTACAAATACTTACAAAAATGTGGGTACTTGTAATTCCTGCTATGCGTTTGCATGTTCGGGTTCACTGCCAAGGCGACAAATTCGTTCAGGGTTGAGGCTGGACGGTTTGTTGCCTGGCAGCGGTTCTACGGGTTTGGATTGTCTTGCAGGGATGAGAATGGATGACGACAGGCGGCAAGCTGCTATCTGGCAAAACTGCGGTGGTCACCGGAGCCGGGCGCGGTATCGGACGCTCCATCGCTATGGCTTTCGCCCGCGCGGGAGCGGATTTGGCGATTTGTTCGAGGACACCAGAAGAGCTTGAGGCGGTCGTGAAAGAGACCGAGGCGCTTGGCGTCAGATGCCACGAGGCCACGGCCGATTTGACCGATCCCGACGGTACGAGAGGATTTTGCGATGACGTCATCAAGGAGTTCGGCAGGGTCGATATCCTGGTGAACAACGCGGGCGCGGAACTGGAGATTCGCCCCGTCGCGGACTCGGATCCGGACCTTTGGTGGAGAACCGTCGAGATCAACGTGCGCGGCCCCTACCTCGTGACCCGCTTTCTCCTCGAGGGTATTCCGGAAGGCGGCAAGATTATCAACGTGACATCCGGGATGGGAAGGAGGGCTGGAATTGACAATAGTGCCTATCACATTTCCAAGGCCGCCATGTACATGTTCACCGGTGCGCTGGCAAATGAGCTTTGGCAACGTAAGATCGATGTCAACAATCTCGTTCCCGGGCCTGTGGCGACCGGCATGTTGAATCGTGACGCCGTGACCGGAGAAAAATCCGAGCCTCAAGAAGTTCTGGAAAAGTTTGCGGCGAATCCGCCGGAGCGGTTCCCGCCGTGGGAGAGATTGAAGCATCCGGACGAGGTTGGAGAACTTGCTCTTCATATGGCGACACAGCCTATCGGTGGTCCAAACGGTCAAGATTTTTCGCTGGCACGCCGGCCGCTGTAACCAACCCGGATCATCCAGAGCTCGTCCGCCCACCTGGATTGCCTGAGGAGACTGCAATTGCCCCTATTTGAAATTCGCATCTACCCCGTCAAGGACGGCTGTATGGATGAATGGGTCGAGTTCATGAGTTCGAAGATCGTCCCGTTCATTGAATCCAAGGGTATGAAAGTCGATGCCATGTTCAGGGGCGTGGAGGACCCTACGGTGTATGTCTGGATTCGCCGGTTTGATGACGAAGAACACAGGCAAGCGCTATACAAGGCCGTGTACGAGACCGACGAATGGCAAACCAATTTCAAACCCACGGTAAGGCGGCTGGTCGACGTGGAAAACGCATCGGTACATGTCGTGAGCGCAGCGGACGGGTCGCCGCTGCGGTAAGAAAATTTTGATGTCCAAATGAATTGCCGGCTGCCTTACTTACATTTTTGTACGTACTTGATGGAATTAATGTTATCCAGCAAAGTTCTTCAGCCGACAAATCCGTGATTACTAACGAAGGCGTCCATGTTCATGAGATTGCCGCACGGTGCGGTGACGTCGGATTTGACATCAAAAAAACCGGGAGGACTTCTTCATGACACATACCAAGAAACTTGGCGCCGCGCTTCTGGCAGCGTCCTTTGCCTTTGCGAGCCCGGCTTGGGCCGAATGGCCGGAAAAACCGATTAAGATCATAGTTCCGTTCGGAGCCGGCGGCACCGCGGATACCATTCCGCGCACATTCGAGAAGGCAATCAGTGCGGGCAAGCTGCTGAATCAACCCATGAAGATTCTGAATGTCGGCGGCCACTTCTCTGTCGGATCCCGTCGCGTCATGGAAGCAGAGCCGGACGGGTATGAGTTCCTGCTCATCCAGATTGCTCTCATGGGCGCCGAGGCCATGGGCGCAATCAAGTTCGGATGGCGTGACTTTGAGCCGGTCGCTCTGACGGGGCGTTTCTGCAACATGATCTCGGTCAGCGCGAAGTCAAAATATCAGACGCTGGAAGACCTCATGGAAGATGCGCGCGATGGCGGCGATCCCGTGCTTGCCGGTGTCAATATTGGGGGTCAAAACCACATCACGATGATCCTGCTGGAAAGCTCGGACCCGAAAGCCTCATTCCGCCATGTGCAAACCGGTGGAGGCACAAAGGTCTTTCCGGCGCTCGTGGGAGGCCACATTGACGTCGGCACCCAAACCACGCTTGAGATCGTCAACAATAGTGTGGGCCCGGACGGTAAACTGGCGCCGGACGCGCCATTGAGGCCGATCGCTTATACCGGGACCGAGCGCGATCCGCAGGTTCCCTCGGTCCCCACGGCCACCGAGCAGGGATACAAAGTGAACTTCTGCCCGGATTTCTGGTGGCTTGCGCCGAAAGGCACGCCACAGGAAGCCATTGACGGTTTGGCCGACGCCCTGCAAGCCGCAGCAGACTCTCCAGGCGTGAAAAAACTGTATGAGAGCAAAGGTTTTCTGCCCACGTTCCTGCGGGGCCAGGAATTCAAGGATTATCTGGTTGGGATGTGGAACAACCTTGAGGGGCCTCTCGCCAAGATCAAGCAGAAGAAATAACGCGGGGTCTTCGGGCTTACTGGATCGTTGACAATGGATTCCAGCAAGATCCTGGAGATCGTTATCGCAATAGCGTTCATGAGCGTCGCTGTCGCGGTATTCGTCGAGGTGCGGGATCTTCCGCCGGGGCTGATCGATCCGCTTGGGTCGGCCCCGGTGCCGCGCTGGACAGCCGCGATCCTGTTCATGCTGAGCCTGGCGATGCTGGTAAAGGTGTTTTTGCCATCCAAGGAATTGCCCGCGGCTGAACCTGTGGAAGCGGATGATGTTGTCGTCGAGCGCATCGGCGCGGGCGTCGGTGTTGCGCTTTTGACCGTTCTTTACGTCGTCGTTCTTGCATCGCGGGCAGTCGGGTTCAGCGTCTTGACGGCGGCATTTGTTTTTGCGCTTGTGGTGTTGCTTAGCCAAAACCGGATACGGGGAACCTGGACGGGCCTGGCGCTGGGCATACCTGTCGGCTTCGGCTGCGAATATCTGTTCACGCAAGTCTTTGTGGTTGATCTGCCGACTTGGTGGTGAGGAGGGGGCCGCGCAGTGATTGAGTCACTCCTCAACGGGTTTTTGTCCATGGCCTCGCCCTGGCCGTTCTTCTTTGTCCTGTTCGGGACGTTTCTGGGCGTAACGATCGGGGCGATACCTGGCCTGTCGGGCTCCATGCTGATCGCCCTGACCTTGCCGTTGACCTACTACATGGACGCGCTGACCGCGGTCTCGCTCATCATCGGGATGTATGTGGGCTCGGTCGCGGGCGGACTGATTTCCGCGTCACTTCTGCGAATGCCGGGCACCGCTGCCGCTGTCATGACGACCTTTGACGGCTATCCGATGGCGCGCTCCGGGCGACCGGGACGCGCGCTTGGTCTGGGGATTGCCGCGTCCTTTGTCGGTGGGCTGTTTTCCTGGGTCGTTCTTGCCACTATGTCCAAGCCCATTTCCGTATGGGCAACCGGGTTTGGTCCGTTCGAGTACTTTACGCTGATCCTGTCCGCGCTGGTGCTTATTGCCGCCGTCAGTCAGGGTTCGATGCTGAAGGGTCTGATCGCCGGCGCCTTCGGCGTTCTGGTGTCCATGCCCGGGATCGATCCCTCCTCCGGGCAGCCCCGCATGACCTGGGACTGGTACGCGCTGAATGGCGGGTTGAAACTGATGCCGGTCCTGTTGGGTGCGTTCGTGGTCAGCCAGATTCTGAAGGATGTTCTGGAAATTGACCGCAAGTTCAAACGCGTCGATCTGGTCGACGACAGTATCATCCTGAAGCTGAGCGACTATCGCAAGCAGGCCGTCAATTTCATCCGGTCATCCGCGATTGGTACGGTGATCGGCATCCTGCCCGGCGTGGGAGCCAATATCGGGTCGGTCGTGTCTTATACCGCCGCGAAGAACACGTCGCGTGAACCGGAAAAGTTCGGGACGGGACATGATGACGGCATTGTCGCCTCCGAGGCCGCCAATAACGCGACCGTCGGGGGGGCACTGATCCCGCTCATCGCCATGGGAATTCCCGGCAGCATTATCGACGTCTTCCTGATTGCAGCCCTGATGATCCACTCGATTCAGCCAGGGCCGTACCTTTTCATCAACAATGCCGACATCGTCTGGGCGATGATTGCCGCCTGTCTGCTGGCAAACATCATGATGTTTGTCATCATGGCGTCTTTTGCGGGGCGCATGTCGCAACTGATGTATCTGCCGCGCGCCTACCTGTTGCCGGTCGTGCTGACCTTCTGCATCGTCGGGGCCTTCGCGCTCGACAATACGATGCTGGACGTCTGGGTGATGCTCGCCTTCGGGGTCATAGGGTTCTTCATGGAACGTGCGGGAATTCCGCTTGGACCTTTCATCATCGGGTTCATTCTGGCGCCGTTGGCAGAGGTCAAGCTGCGCAGCGGGTTGAGCGCGACCGCCGGAGATATCACCCCGATCTTCACGCGGCCCTTGTCGCTCACCTTCCTGATCCTGACGCTCGTTCTTTTGCTCATGCCGTTCTATGGCGCGTTCAAAAGACGGCGTGCGGAGGTCTGAATTTCGCACCTCGCGGGTCCGCCGCCATGATCCGCGGCGTTTGAGTCGATGCGGTAATTTACTCGGCGAAGGTCGCGAGATCCTCTCCAGGGTCGGCCCTTATAGTGAAACCGCCATCTATCACCAGTGTCGCACCTGTAATATATGCCGCGTTCTCGGACGCCAGAAAGGATATGGTGTCCGCAATTTCCTCGGGGCGCCCCCATCGCCCGACCGGGGTTCGCTCGGCGATCGAGTCAAAATCGAGAAATCCCGCCTCCGACCGCCGCTTCAGTTCGTCCGTTAGAATGTAGCCCGGCGCAACGGCATTTACGGTAATCCCCGCCCGCGCGGTTTCCAACGCAAGAGCCTCGGTCACGCCCCGAATGGCCTTCTTGGCGGTAACATAACCGATACGATAAGGGACCGCCGTAACGGCATTGCATGAGGAAAGATTTATGATGCGTCCGAACCCGGCTTGGCGCATATCGGGGATGACCAAGCGCGACCAATTGAGCGTGCCGCCGACATGGATTGCGATCATTTCGTCGAGGTCTTCCGGCGGGATGTCTTCGAGCCTGCCCTTTCGGCGGACCATTATACCCGCATTGTTGACAAGTATTCCCGGCTTTCCGAGGGTTTCGAGAATCTGCCGATACGCGCCGCTACACGCTTCCCGGTCCGCGACATCAACAGACTGCCAACAGGTTGTCGCTCCGGTTTCCCGGCCAATTGTCTCGGCTGCGGACGCCGCACCGTCTCCGTTTATATCGACAATAGCCACGGAATGGCCGGCCGAGCCGAGTGCATGTGCGACCGAACAGCCAATTCCAGACGCCGCACCGGTGACTATAGCGACGCCATTACTCTTGCCTGGTTCCATAACTTACCCGCCAAAGAAGATCACATTTCGCGCCGGCTGATCGATAAAATGGGTTGCGTCACGAAGCAGCATCGAAGTCGATCAAACTGCGGAGCACCTTGCCGCCCCGCATGGCGGCAAAACCGTCGTTGATCTCCTCGAGCCGTATCTTTTGCGAGATGAACGCATCCAAATCCATCCGGCCCTGCATATAAAGTTCGATTATCCTGGGCATATCCACCCTGAAGCGGTTGGATCCGAGAAGCGATCCCTGGATCTTCCGCTCACGAAGGAAATCGGAGCCGGTGAGTTCGATAGTCTCGCCTTGGCGAAAAAGCCCAACCAGTGTCGCGGTGCCATCAAAGGCGAGCATTCGGAACGCGTCTTCGGCCGTGCCTTTGGAGCCCAGACAATCAAGGGCGTGATCGACCCCGCCATCCGTCATCTCCATCACTTGTTCAACCACATCACCGTCCCCGGGATTCACGACGTCGGTGGCGCCGAATTCACGGGCAAGAGCCAGTTTGTCCGGAACCGTATCGATGGCGATAATCCGTTCAGCTCCGGCAACGCGCGCGGAATTCACAGCCGCCATACCCACGCCCCCGCACGCGATAACGGCAACCTTATCGCCCGGACCGATTTTAGCCGTGTTCACCACCGCCCCATATCCGGTCATGACGGCGCATCCCACCAGCGATGCGCGATCAAGAGGCATATCTTTCCGGATCTTTACGATTGCATTTTCGTGGACCAGCATCCGTTCGGCAAATGAAGAGAGGTTCATGAAAGTGTGGACCTGGCCGGATTTGTCCCATTTCAGCCGGTCGGATGCGCCCGGAGGCAATTTAACGTCCGGATTGAAGCAGAGTGCCGGCCGCCCGGTCGTACAATATTCACACGTGCCGCAAAAGACCGACAGGCATGTGACGACGTGATCACCCGGTTTCACGTACCGGACCTCCGGTCCGACGGCCTCCACGATACCGGAAGATTCATGACCAAGAACCACGGGCATGGGATAGGGGGTCTGGGCCTCCATGTAATGCAGATCGGTGTGGCAAATGCCGGCGAAAGCCGTCCGCAATACGACCTCGTGCGCCTCAGGCTTCCTCAACGATATCTCTTCGATCTGAAGGGGTGAGTTCGGTTCAAATAAGACGGCGGCCTTCATGATTTCTCCTCTCGACCCGCATCACGGGCAAGCAACGATTGCGGCCCTGTTGATCATCTTCGCTCCCCATCATTCAAGGGGGGCCAGGATGTCCATTGAATTCGGGAGCCACAGAACGATATCCGGGAAGAACGTCAGCAGGGCGATGACAAGTATTTCAACGATGACGAACGCAATGATGCCCTTGTAAATCGTGGCCATCGATACGTCATACTTCTTCGCCACCCCGTGGATGACGAAAACGTTGATACCGATGGGCGGGGTGATCTGGCCCATCTCCATCATGATGACCATGATGACCCCGAACCAGATCGGATCGAAGCCAAGGCCAACCACGGTGGGGAAGAGGATCGGCAATGTCAGCATCATCATCGGAATGATGTTCATGACCATGCCCAGAACCAGATAAAGGAGCAGGATCAGCGTATAGATAACGTAGCGGGAGACATCCAAGCCGTTCAGATAATCCGCGAACGACCGGGGCAGATCGGTCAGCGTTATCATGTATCCAAGTAATCCGACCCCGATCAGGATCGTAAAGATCATGGCGCTGGTTGTCGTAGCCTCGAGAAGCGCATCAAAGAGTTTGTGGCGATTGAACCCTTTGGCGAAGAGCGCGATCAACAGCGCGCCGCTGGCCCCGATACCGCCGGCTTCGGTCGGCGTCAGAATTCCCGAATAGATGCCCCCGATCACAGCGGCAAACAGCGCGCCCACCGGCCATATTTCGAATATCGACCAGGCGATCTCCCGGAATGGGAACTTCTCCGCCTTGGGTCCCAGTTTCGGGTTTATGAGGCACTGCACGTAAACGGCGGCGGCAAATCCTATGGTCAGGATGATGCCGGGAACAATGCCCGCCATGAACATCTTTCCGATCGATTGCTCGGTTATGATGCCGTACACCACAAAGCCAATGCTTGGAGGGATCAGAATTCCGAGCGTGCCCCCGGCGGCCACCGCACCCGTGGCAAGCGAGTCGTCGTAGTTGTACTTTTTCATTTCCGGAACGGAAACGGATCCCATCGTCGCGGCCGACGCGACGCTGTCGCCGCATATGGCGGCAAATCCGCCGCATCCCACTACCGTCCCGACCGCCAGTCCTCCAGGCAAGCGTCCAAATACCTTGATGCCCGCATTGTAGAGCTTTGCCCCGATCCCCGCGTGCAGAATGAGAAAGCCCATCAGCAGGAAAAACGGGATCACGACGAAGAAGTATACGGCAACGGCATCATAGGTATTCACTTTGGCGACGTTGTACGCGACGCGGTAATCCACCAGATAGAACAGTCCCGTGAGACCGGCGAAGGCCATTGCAAAGCCAACCGGGAATCCCAGAAGCAAAATAACCATCAGCAATGTCGTATAGATAATGCCTATGGTCGGTGCGCTGAGTTTGGGCAAAACCAATTTGAGAATTTCGGCCGAGAAGATCCCGGCGAGGGAAACGGCGACGATAAGGGCCAATGTCGTCCAGAATTTCACACGGTCCTTGTAGTGCCGATTGAGCCCGGACAGGTGTGAAAACAACAATGCCGCCAAAGCCAACGCCAAAAGCAGCGTTCCGAGGGAAGCAGCCGAATAGAGCAGCCAGAACGGCATCGTCAGGATATCCGAGATCTGCCCGCTTTCGAACGCCTCGATCCCGCGTGCGGCGCTTAACCAGCTCATTGCGGCAAAGATGAAGGTGCCCCAGATGCTGAAAATGCTTTGCAGTATGCTGTTTACGTGTAGTGACAGTTGCGATGTAAACAGGTCGACGGCGACGTGCTGGTTCTTCAGCATGGTGTAACCGATGCTGAAAAACGCCATGAAGACCAGCATGTAGGTCTGAAGCTCGATCATTCCCGTAAGGGGTTTGCTGAACGCCAAGCGGCTGACCAGGTCCACGACCATGGCGATAGACATGATCAAGGTGAGGATCGCCGCGGCGTAGCAGAGATATCGGCAAATCGGATCGAGGATTTTGTGCGCGCCCCGTGCGATAAGCCCAAAAATATCTTCTCCCGCTTCGGGCTCAGCCGGAACATTGCTCGTTTCGAGGTGGATGATGTCGACCGGGTTATCTAATCCCTGACCCTCTTTTGCCATTAGGCCTTTCCTCTGAAAGCATGTCGCCGAACCGAGGTCGTCGGCGGCCTCATTGTCGCAAAAAATTTCTTCCGGCGCATTTGCTTCGTGAGGCCGCGGGCCGCCGCTGGGAGTCGACGGCGGCCCGCCTCTTCAATCGGAACGGCCCGGAGCCATTCCTGTCGCCGGGACGACTATTCCTTCCAATTGTCGCCCCACCAATCGCCGGCGGTGTATTTTATGCCTTTGAACTCTTTCGCATATTCTTTCACCCGCGCGAGAATGGTTGGGCCATCGACGCCTTTCTCTTTCATCAGCGCCAGCCATTTATCGTATGCAGGCTGGGCTTGCTTGACCCACCGAGCTTTTTCTTCGGGCGATAGGCGAACGATCGTATCGCCCCGTTCGGTCATCTTGCGCACGGAGGATGCGCGGCGGTTGTCGACAAGCGCACCGGTGAAGTTCGTCAGTTCGTTCTCCATCGATTTGAACACCGCCCGCTGTTTGGCGGTGAGGCTATCCCAGACGGGTTTCGCCACAGCGCTGGGAATCAAAACGAACGGGCCGCCAACCAGAGAATGGTTTGACGTGTGGTCCGTCAACTTCCACTTGACGATCGGCGCGGTCGGGAACCACACGGCGTCAATCGCTTTTCGCTGCAAGGACACGTAAAGGTCTTCAAGAACGATGTTCCGGGGTGTCGCTCCCAGGAGTTCGCTGTATTGCACGCCGGATTTCGAGAAGGCGCCAATTTCCATGCCCTTCAGGTCCTCAAGCGTCCGGACGGGTTTGACATCCTTGTGAACGTGCAGGTTAAAGAAATCCGACACGTGGAAGTGAACCGGAACCATGCCCTCGTATTCCTTTTGAAATTCCGGTGTGTTGTAGAACATCTTCTGCAGGACGTGGTTGCCCTGTACCGTGGTGTCGAACTGAAACGGCAGGGTCATCACATGGGTTACAGGAAAAAGGCTTTCCTGCGTGAACAAGGCCGAGTGGATGGAAATATCGACAAGCCCGGACTTGACGCCCTCGACCATCTGAGGCGCCTTCACAAGAGTTCCGCCATGGAACCACTTGAATGTCAGCTCACCGTTTGTTCGACGGGTGATTTCCTTGAAGTAGGGTATGTAGGCGTGCTGGACC